>NZ_JBVHHB010000023.1:0-151522 GCF_055561295.1 Kitasatospora sp. NPDC022785
ATATCTGGCGTTGACTTTTGGCACGCTGTTGAGTTCTCAAGGAACGGACACTTCCTTCGGACCGCCTTCCAGCGGGCCCTCCGGGCGCTTCGTTCTTTCGTGTTTGAAGCTTATCAGACGTTTTCCGCTCCGTTTTCCGGAGTTTCATTCATCGGACTTGCTTTCCGCCGCGCCTCTCGGTGCGACTCCGGAACTGTACGGGGACCGCCCCGCCACATGCAAATCGCCCCCGCCCGGGCATCCGGACGGGGGCGATCAGGAGAACTTCCGGCCTGCTCAGCGGACCTCGGTGATCTCCGGGCCGCGGGCGAACGGGTCGAGCGCGGTGCCGCCGAAGCGGTTCTCGCTCTCGCCGGCGGTGGCGGCCGCCCCGCCACCGTCGGCGACCATCTGCGCGTCCTCGGGGAGCTTCAGCACGATCGGGTCGCGGGGGGCCATCGGGCTCTCGCCACGGACGACGACCGTCTGCTGGAAGACCTGCTCCAGGATTCCGGCCATCTCGGGCTGCACGGCGGCCTGGCCCGAGATCACGCCGCGGAGGAACCAGCGGGGCCCGTCGCAGCCGACGAAGCGCACCAGCTGGACGCCCTGCGTGCCGTCCGGCAGCTGCACGGGGACCTGGGCGCGGAGGTGCCAGCCGAGCGGGCCCTCCTCCTCGTCCACGATGCCGCCCTGCGAGGTGATGCCGTTGGCGATCTCCTCGCGGACCTCGCCCCAGATGCCCTCGGACTTGGGGGCCGCGAAGGCCTGCAGCTGAATGGCGCTGTTGCCGAGGACCAGCGTCGCGGCCACGATCGCGTCGCCGGCGACCTCGACGCGCAGTTCCATGCCCTCGACACCGGGGACTAGCAGGCCCCCGAGGTCCACGCGGCCCTCTTCCGGATTCTCCAGCTCGGAGTAGTCCCACGGACCGTCCGGCCGCGGGGCCGGCGGCAGCCCGACCCGGTCCGCCGGGTCCAGGTCGGTCTCGTTCTCGCTCTCGGCGGAACCTTCGACGTCATCGGCCGTCTCGTCGGCGCTGATGGCGTCGTCGGCGAGCTGCTCGACAGCGTCCTCGCTCTTCTGGCGACGACGGAACACGGTCACTGTCCTTCCCGGTCCAAGACCGATGCGAATACCTGCTCGGCTTCCTGCGAGGCCGCGGGCAGCCTAGACCGCGGCGTGGCCGCCGGTCGACCCGAACCCGCCCTCGGCCCGTGCCGACCCGGGAAGTTCGGCCACCTCGTGGAAGCGGGCCTTCTCGACCTGCTGGATGACCAGCTGGGCGATGCGGTCCCCTCGACGGAAGCTGACGGCCTCGCGCGGGTCCAGGTTGACGACGATCACCTTGATCTCTCCACGGTACCCGGCATCGACCGTCCCTGGGGCGTTCACCAGAGCAACTCCGCAACGAGCTGCGAGCCCGGAGCGGGGGTGGACGAAGGCCGCGTAGCCGTCGGGCAGCGCGATGGCGATCCCGGTGGGCAGGACGGCCCGCTCTCCGGGGGCCAGCTCGGCGTCGACGGTGGTCCTCAGGTCGGCACCGGCGTCACCGGGCTGCGCGTAGGCGGGCAGCGGCAGCTCCGCGTCGATTCGCCTGATCAGAACGTCGACGGGCGGACGGGGGGTCGTGCTCAAGGGTTCACCTCAAAGGCTCGGGCGCGCTTCATCAGATCCGGGTCGTCGAGGACCTTCTCGATGTCCTCCGGACGACCGTGCTTGGTGAAGTGTTCCAGCTTCACCTGGATGAAGAGCGCCTGCGCACGCACCGCGACCGGCCCGTCCGGGCCGCCGATCCGTGCCTCGGCGGCGCTGTAGATCTTGCGGCCGTGCACGCCGGTGATCCACGCCCGCACGTGCAGCACCGAGTCGACCGGCACCGGGCAGAGGAAGTCGGTCTCCAGCCGGCCGGTGACGGCGGGGGCGTGCAGCAGCCAGTTCAGCGTGCCGAGCGTCTCGTCCATCGCCGTGGTCAGCAGGCCGCCGTGGGCCAGGCCTGGTCCGCCCTGGTGGGCCGAGCGGACGGCGAACTCGGCGGTGACGTCGAGCCCCTCGCCCGCCACCGCGTCGATCCGCAGGCCGCCGGGGTGCTGCGGGCCACAGCCGAAACAGTGCTCGTAGTGCGAGCCGAGCCGGGTGCCCGGGGCCGGGGCCTCGGGGGCGCGCGTCGGCAGCACGGCCTCCGGCGGCGGCGTGGTCGGCGACGGCGACCCGGCGGGCGCCGGCGACGTGGTCGGTGCCGGCGGCGTACTCGGCGCCGACTGGGCGGACGGGGAGGCGGGGGCGATGGAACCGGTCACGGCGCCCAACCCTACCGACCGGTAGGCGTAGGGGGGCCGGGGGTGCCGTCCCGGGCCGCCCGTCACGGCACCCACAATGGGGGCATGTACGACGAACGCCTCACCGTGCCGCGCTCCTGGTGGTTGCTCCCGGTCGCGATCGGGCTCACGCTCGCGCTGATCCTGCTGCGTCTCAGCGCGGTCGGCGCGTTGGTCGGGCTGGTGGTCGGCATCGCCGCCGGCGCGGCCGCGATCAGCAGCTACGGCTCCGCCCGGATCCGCGTGGTGCAGGGCTCGCTGGTCGCGGGCCCGGCCCGGATCCCGGTCGACGCCCTCGGCTCCGCGCACGCGCTCAGCCCCGCCGAGGCGGTGGCCTGGCGCGGGAGGAAGGCGGATCCGCGCGCCTTCATGCTGCTGCGCAGCTACGTGCCGACCGCCCTGCGCGTCGAGGTCAGCGACCCGGCCGACCCGACGCCGTACCTGTACCTGTCGACCCGCTCGCCGATGAAGCTGGCCGAGGCGCTCGACGAGGCACGCCGGGGCGCCCGCGCCTGACGGGGAGGGACGGACGCGCCCGGGCGTCCCCGGGAAACGGAGAGGGACGGTTCCGCGATGCGGGACCGTCCCTGTTGTCTCCGTGCTGCACGGGGTGCCGCCCGAGGTGCGGCACCGCGCGCAGCACAAGGTACTGCGCTGGTACTACCTGACTCCGTACTGCCGGTGCGGCCGCCTCGGCGGCCGCCGGAACTGCCGTCCGGCCCCGCTGCCCGGGGCCGGAAGGGGCGGTGTGCCGGTCTCGCTGGCTGCGAGCGCCGGACCATGGCCGCCCTCGTTCTCAGGCGCCGCAGTCCCGGCAGATCGGGTTGCCGTTCTTCTCGCTGTACAGCTGGCTGCGGTGGTGCACCAGGAAGCAGCTCATGCAGGTGAACTCGTCGGCCTGGCGCGGCAGCACCCGGACGGAGAGCTCCTCGTTCGAGAGGTCGGCGCCAGGAAGCTCCAGGCCCTCGGCCGCCTCGAACTCGTCGACGTCGACCGAGCTACCGGTCTTCTCGTTCCGCCGAGCCTTCAGTTCCTCGATGCTGTCCTCGTTGAGGTCGTCATCGGTCTTGCGTGGGGTGTCGTAGTCCGTTGCCATTTTTTCGCTCTCCCCCTCCGGGTTTGTGCGGTGTGTGCGGTATCTCCAGCGCACGTAACGCATGGGGGGTCGGTCTTGTGCCCGACCCGAGGCGGAGATTTTGCCTTACTTCAAGCCCTGTTACTCAATCGACACTCAGCCAGGGGTCCGTTGGGGTGATCCGCTCGGGGACGGGGGGCCTCACGCTGGGCCATCACCGGCCCGCGATCGGGGCCGCCCGGCGGACACGGACAGTGATCGGCGACCGCGGGGGCGTCCGCCCATTCCCTTGCCCACCAGGGGCGCCCGCCAATCCACCGGGGCGAAACGGGCCGCCGATTCCCTCACGGACGGCGACCGGGACGCCGTTCACCATGATCACGCTCCGGGGTCGGGCCGCCCCGCGGAGCGACACGGTGTGAGCTTGCTCACGTTCTGAATCTTCCGGGGCAAACCACGGAAAATCCACCCAAGCGGAGCGGCCGGATCCACGACCCGCCGTGCTTGCGGTTCGTGTCCGGCCACTACCGGGCACCCGGCGACGGCCGGGCCGCCGTCGGCTACTGGGCGGCCTTCCGCGCGGCCCGGCGGGCCAGCAGCGCGGCCTGCCGCTCGTCGAACCTGGTCGCCTGCGCGTCCAGCCCGCCGAGGAAGACGCCGAGCTCGTCCTGGGCCTGCTGGCCGTCCGGGCCGAGGCCGTCGATCTCCATCACCCGGAGGTGGCGCAACACCGGCTGCAGCACGTCGTCGTGGTGGATCCGCAGGTTGTAGACGCCGCCGATGGCGATCTGGGCGGCGGCCCGCTCGAAGCCGGGGATGCCGTGGCCGGGCATCCGGAAGTCGGTGACCACGTCGGCGATGGCCCGCATGGCCTGGTCGGGGGCGATCTCCAGGGCGGCCTTCAGCAGGTTCCGGTAGAAGACCATGTGCAGGTTCTCGTCGTTGGCGATCTTCGCCAGCAGCTGGTCGCAGAGCGGGTCGCCGGCGTGGTGGCCGGTGTTGCGGTGCGAGATGCGGGTGGCGAGCTCCTGGAAGGCCACGTACGCGACCGAGTGCAGCATGCTGTGCGCGTTGTCGGACTCGAAGCCCTCCGACATGTGGCTCATCCGGGCCCGCTCCAGCTCATTCGGGTCGACGGCCCGGGTCGCGAGCAGGAAGTCGCGGATGGCTATGCCGTGCCGGCCCTCCTCGGCCGTCCAGCGGTGCACCCAGGTGCCCCAGGCGCCCTCCCGGCCGAACATGCTGGCGATCTCGTGGTGGTAGCTGGGGAGGTTGTCCTCGGTCAACAGGTTGACCACCAGCGACACCCGGCCGAGCGGGGTCACCTGGGACTGCTCCACCGACCAGGCCTCGCCGCCGAGCACGCCGTCGAAGTCGCGGCCCTGGCTCCACGGGATGAACTCGTGGGGCATCCAGTCCTTGGCGACCTTCAGGTGGCGGTTGAGCTCCTTCTCGACGACCTCTTCGAGGGCCATGATCAGCCGCGCGTCGGTCCAGGCGCTCGATCCGAGGGAGGCGGTGCGCTGCACGGGGGCGATGGTCACGGTCTTGCTCCTGGGGGAACGGTCACGCGCGGGACGGGCGCGATGGGCGGGCACGTCGGGGACGACGGTCGGGCTGCACTTACGGTTGCGTAGGTTACGTAACCGTAAGTTGCTCGGGCCGGAAATGACAAGCCGCCCCCGCCAGGCCTTATGTCGTCTTGACAGGCCTGACGGGGGCGGCTTGAGATGGTCGGCGCACGGAGCGCGGGGACGCCCGAACGGCGTAGCGGGCCGAGGACGGCCCTGGGAGGCCGGTCAGGCCCCCGGGATGCGGACCCGCATGGTGAGGCCGCCACCGGCCCGCGGGGTGGCCTCGATGGTGCCTCCGTGCGCCCGGACCACCGAGCGCACGATGGAGAGGCCGAGTCCGACCCCCTTGTCGCTGCGGGTTCGGTCGGCGCCCTTGACCCGGCGGAAGGGCTCGAAGATGTGCTCCAGCTCGTAGCCGGGGACGACCGGGCCGGTGTTCGAGACCACGAGCTCGCCGCCACCGCCCGGCACCTCGGCGGTGGTGATCTCGACCCAGCCGCCGGCGGTGTTGTAGCGCACCGCGTTCTGCAGCAGGTTGAGCGCGAGCCGCTCCAGCAGGACGCCGTTGCCGCCGACCACGGCCGGGGTGAGCGTGGAGCGCACCTCGACCTCGCGCCGGTCGGCCTCGGCCCGGGTCTGCTCCAGGGCCCGGCCGGCCACCTCGGAGAGCTCCACCGTGCGGCGGTCGGTCAGCTCGTTCTCGCTCCGGGCGAGCAGCAGCAGGCCCTCCACCAGCTGTTCGCTGCGCTCGTTGGTGGCCAGCAGGGTCTTGCCGAGCTGCTGGAGGTCGGGCGAGGCCGCCGGGTCGGAGAGCTGGACCTCCAGCAGGGTGCGGTTGATCGCCAGCGGGGTGCGCAGCTCGTGCGAGGCGTTGGCGACGAAGCGGCGTTGGGAGTCGAAGGAGCGGTCGAGCCGGTCGAGCATGTCGTCGAAGGTGTCGGCGAGCTCCTTGAGCTCGTCGTCCGGACCGTCCAGCTCGATCCGCCGGTGCAGGTCGGAGGAGGCCACCTCGCGGGCGGTGCGGGTGATCCGCCCGAGCGGGCGCAGCACCCGGCCGGCCATGGCGTAGCCGGCGACGAAGGCGATCACCGCGAGGCAGACCAGCACCGTGAGGGACTTGCGCAGCAGGGTGTTGAGGGCCGCGTTGGAGGCGACGTCGTGCCGGGCGGCGAGGTACTGGTTGAACTGCTCGCTGGTCATCGGCACGCGGTTGACGGTGACGTCACTGCCGAAGACGAACGGCGGCGGCGCCACGTCGTGCAGGGCCTGCCGGACGAAGAAGTACATCAGCAGCAGCAGGACCACGCCGGCCATCAGGAACATCCCGCCGTACAGCAGGGTGAGTCTCATCCGGATGGTCGGGCGGAACGGCAGCCAGGCGAGCATGCCGTCGCCGGGGACGTAGGCGTCGTTCGACGCCTGGTGCAGCCGGGGCGCGCGGGGCGGTTGCACGGGCCTGGGCGGCACGGCGCGCGGGCCGCCGGCGGGCGCGCCGGAGGGCCCGCCGGCCGGGGGCGGGGTGGTCATGGTGTTCCTCTCGGAGCGTCCGCCGGAAGCGGGCGCGGAAGGCCGGCCGCGGGGGCCGGAGGGATCAGATCCGGTAGCCGGAGCCCGGGACGGTGACAATCACGGGCGGGTCGCCGAGCTTGCGGCGCAGCGTCATGACGGTGACCCGTACGACGTTGGTGAACGGGTCGGTGTGCTCGTCCCAGGCCTTCTCCAGCAGCTGTTCGGCGGAGACGACGGCGCCGCCGGCCCGCATCAGCACCTCCAGGACGGCGAACTCCTTGGGGGCGAGCTGGACGGGGCGCCCGTCCCGGATCACCTCGCGGCGGCCCGGGTCGAGCGAGATGCCCGCGCGCTCCAGCACGGGCGGCAGCGGAACGGTCGCGCGGCGGCCCAGCGCCCTTACCCGGGCGACGAGTTCGCTGAAGGCGAACGGCTTCGGAAGGTAGTCGTCGGCGCCGA
This sequence comes from Kitasatospora sp. NPDC022785, assembly GCF_055561295.1. Taxonomy (NCBI): domain Bacteria; kingdom Bacillati; phylum Actinomycetota; class Actinomycetes; order Kitasatosporales; family Streptomycetaceae; genus Kitasatospora; species Kitasatospora sp. NPDC022785. The sequence goes on from NZ_JBVHHB010000023.1 coordinate 6,915, forward strand.
TCTCCAGGCCCTCGACCCGGTCGCTGATGTCACCGGAGGCGGTCAGCATGATCACCCGGGTGGCCAGCCCCTGGTCGACCACACTGCGGCACACGTCGTCGCCGTGGACCAGCGGCAGGTCGCGGTCGAGGACCACGACGTCGTAGTCGTTGACCGCGATGCGCTGGAGCGCGGCCTCCCCGTCGTACACCACGTCGACGGCCATCGCCTCGCGGCGCAGGCCGGTGGCGACGGCCTCGGCGAGCAGCTGCTCGTCCTCGACGACGAGAACCCGCACGGTCGTTGTCCCTTCTCCAGGCCGGCCCCGGAAGCGGACGCACGGCTCCGACGGTGCCTCCATCCTGCCTGGTCCTGCGGTAAAGCAGCGATAAGCTGCCCCGGGGGCACGGCCGTCCCGACGGCGCGATCATGGGGGAGAGCGCGGTTCGTACCGGGAACACTCCGGTTGGACTGTGACACAGGCAACTTTCTCGCCCCGGGAGGTTTCTCCCGTCCGGGGGTGGGGAGGACAGGTGCACACCCGCGATCTGGCTGTTGGCCGATCGCACCCACCCGCCGTGCGTTCATCCGCGCCGGCCCTGGGGCTGGGGCGTCACCGGGAGCGGCCGAGGGCCGTCTCCGCGCCCGACCGGAGATCTCGACCCGCCGGATCGGACGCTTCCGCTGACCACCACGACCCCGGGGCGGGGGACGCACGAACGTGCACGTCCGACACAGTAAGGGGGCCCGTATGGACGCCTTCACCGCCGGAATCCTGCAGCGCATAGCCAACGCCGAGCAGGACCTGCACCGCGCGATCGAGGCCGGGGACGAATTCCTGGCCGAGGTGGAGCAGTCCGAGCTGGACGATCTCCGCCGGCTCGCCGCCGAACACGGCGTGGACACGGTGCTGGAGCGCCACCGCACCGCCGCCTGATCCACCCGTCCCGACCGACCCGACGCCGGACTTCCGGCACCAGCGGCCCTCCGGAGGCCGTGAGCAACCTGCGAAACCCAAGCCCTGGCATCCCCTGTATGCCAGGGCTCTTCCTTGCCCGGCCGCCGACGACCGGCCCCGACACCCGCCCGACCGGCCCGGACACCCGCCCGTCCGGCCCCCGGCCCGTCGGCAGGGGGCCGCCAGGACCTAGTCCGCCCAGGCGCGCAGCCGCGCCAGCCGGTCCTGGAGCGGCTGGTACACGCCGGGCGCGGCGGCGACGGTGAGCTCGCCGTCCGGGCCGTGGCCCGGGCGGCCGCCGACCATGGCGCCGGCCTCGGCGGCGATCAGGCAGCCCGCGGCCCGGTCCCAGGGGGCGAGCCCGCGCTCGTAGTAGCCGTCCAGCCGCCCGGCGGCGACATCGCAGAGGTCCACGGCTGCGGCTCCGCCCCGGCGGATGTCACGGACCTCCGGCATGAGTGCGAGCAGCACCTCGGCCTGCCGGATCCGTACCTGCTGCACGTAGTTGAATCCGGTGCCGATCAGCGCCTGCCCCCACGGCGGGGCCGGGCGGGCGGAGACCGGCCGGCCGTCCAGGTGGGCACCGCGGCCGAGCACGGCGTGGAACAGCTCGCCGCGGGCCGGGGCGTACACCACGCCGACGACCGCCTCGCCGTCCAGCTCCGCTGCCACGCTGACGGCCCAGGACGGAAGCCCGTACAGGTAGTTGACGGTGCCGTCGAGCGGGTCGACGACCCAGCGGACCCCGCTGGTGCCGGGCCGGTCGGCCCCCTCCTCGCCGAGGTAGCCGTCGGCCGGGCGGCGGGCGCCGATCAGCTCCAGGACCAGCTTCTCGGAGGCGAGGTCCATCTCGGTGACGACGTCGACCGGGCTGCTCTTGGTGCCCGCCACGCCCAGGTCGGCGGGCCGGCCGTCGCGCAGCAGCGCGCCCGCCTGCCGGGCGGCGTCCAGGGCGACGTCGAGCAGTTCGTCGAGCAGTTCGGGGCTGGGCACGGGCTCTCCTCGGAGGGGGTCAGCGCTCGGCGGCGGCCGGGCGCGGGGTGCGCGGGTTGGGGCAGCAGGCCACCGCACAGACGTCGTGGCTGGGGCCGAGCGCGCCGAGGGCGCAGCGGGTCACGGCCTCGCCGCGCTCGGCGGCGGCCCGTTCCAGGACGAGTTCGCGGACGGCGGCGGTGAACCGGGGGTCGGCTCCGACGGTTGCGGCGCGGGCGACCGGCAGGCCGAGTTCGGCGGCCTTGGCCACCGCCTCGGTGTCCAGGTCGTACTTGACCTCCATGTGATCGGAGACGAAGCCGATCGGGACCATCACCACGGCCGGCGCGCCGTCGGCGTGCTGGGCCTCCAGGTGGTCACAGATGTCGGGTTCCAGCCACGGGATGTGCGGGGCGCCGCTGCGGCTCTGGAAGACCAGCTCCCAGGGCCGGTCCGCGACGCCGGTGCGCTCGGCGACGGCGGCGACGACCAGCCGGGCCACGTCCAGGTGCTGGGCGACGTACGCGCCACCGGGCCGGCCGCGGGCCGGGTCGTCCGGGGCACCGGAGGTCTCGGCCATGGTGTCCGGGACGGAGTGGGTGGTGAACGCGAGCCGGGCGCCAGCCCGGACCTCCTCGGGCAGCCGGTCCAGCGCGGCCACGGTGGCGTCGGTCATCGGCCCGACGAAGCCGGGGTGGTTGTAGAAGTGGCGCAGCTTGTCGACCCGCAGGGCGGGCTGCCCCTCCTCGGCCAGCTGCGCGAGCGCGTCGGCGAGGTTCTCCCGGTACTGGCGGCAGCCCGAGTACCCGGCGTAGGCGCTGGTGGCGAGGACGGCGACGCGGCGGTGCCCGTCGGCGGCGATCTCGCGCAGGGTGTCGACCAGGTAGGGCGCCCAGTTCCGGTTGCCCCAGTAGACCGGGAGGCCGAGACCGTGGTCGGCGAAGTCCTTGCGCAGCGCGGCCAGCAGCTCGCGGTTCTGCTCGTTGATCGGGCTCACGCCGCCGAACATGAAGTAGTGCTTGCCCACCTCCTTGAGCCGCTCCTTGGGGATGCCCCGGCCTCGGGTGACGTTCTCCAGGAAGGGGACGACGTCCTCGGGGGCCTCGGGCCCGCCGAAGGAGAGCAGCAACAGGGCGTCGTACGGCTGGGCCGCGATCGGAGCGGCGCCGGAGGGTGAGGGATTGCGCACGTCGGACATGCGACCGATCCTGCCATTGAGGGGCCGGACCACGTCGGCTGGGCCGCACCGGGCGACCGGAAAATACTGTTTGCCAACGTACGTAAGCTGTCTGGGCCAGCCCCGTTCCTTACCCCTGCGGAGCCACCGTGCTGTCCAGCTACCGCCAGATATTCGCCGCCCCCGGCAGTCTGGCCTTCTCCTCCACCGGCTTCATATCCCGGCTGCCGATCTCCATGACCGGCATCGGCATCGTGACCATGCTCTCCCAGCTGAGAGGGTCGTTCGGGGTCGCGGGCCTGGTGTCGGCGACCCTGGCGGTCTCCGCCGCGGTGCTGGGGCCGCAGGTCTCCCGGCTGGTGGACCGGCACGGGCAGCGCCGCATCGTGCTGCCGGCCATGGCGATCACCGTCGTCGCCGCCGTGGGGCTGCTGCTCTGCGCCCGGTTCGAGGCCCCCGACTGGACGCTCTTCGTCTTCGCCGCCGGCATGGGCGTCATGCCGAGCACCGGCGCGATGGTCCGCGCCCGCTGGGCCCACCTCTACCGGGACGAGGCGCCCAAGCTGCACACCGCGTACTCCTTCGAGGCCGTGGTCGACGAGGTCTGCTTCATCGTCGGCCCGATCCTCTCCATCGGCCTGGCCACCTCCGTCTTCCCCGAGGCCGGGGTGCTGCTCGCCGGGCTCTTCCTCGCCGTCGGCGTGCTGCTGTTCGCCGGGCAGCGCTCCACCGAGCCCCCTGTCCACCCGGCCGCCCGGCACACCGGCAGCTCGGTGATCCTCAACCGCGGGCTGCAGGTGCTGATCCTCACCTTCGTCGCCACCGGGGCGATCTTCGGCTCGGTGGAGGTCGTCACCGTCGCCTATTCCAAGGCCCAGGGGCACGAGGCCGTCTCCAGCGTGATCCTGGCACTCTGGGCGCTCGGCTCCTGCCTGGCCGGGGTGGTGTTCGGCACCCTGAAGCTCACCGGGTCGATGGCCGGCCGCTTCTTCGGCGGCGTCCTCTTCATGGCGCTCAGCATGGCGCCGCTGCTGCTGGTCGCGGAGTCGGTGCACGGGGTCGGCGGGCTGGTCGCGGTCGGCGTCGCGCTGCTGGTCGCCGGCATCGCCATCTCCCCCACCCTGATCACCGCGATGGCCCTGGTCGAACGGCTCGTCCCGGCCGCCCAGCTCACCGAGGGCATGACCTGGACGACCACCGGGCTCGCGCTCGGCGTCGCGCTCGGCTCCTCCACCGCCGGCTGGGTGGTCGACGCGGCCGGGGCCGCCGCCGGCTACTGGGTGCCGCTGACCGCCGGGGCGTTCGGCGTGGTCGCCGCCCTCGCCGGACTCGGCCGCCTGAGGGCCGGACTGTCGTCCGCCGAGGCCGCCCAGCCCGCCGGACAGACCGTAGACCTCGAACGGTGAACTGACTACTCTCCTCCCTACTCGCGGGCCTACCCGCGGGTAGGGCGGCGGCGCCGCCCCGGAGCGAGCCGACACCGTTCGGCCACGGAGCAGGAGGCACCGCATGCCCCAGGCCAGTACCGCACCCCGCACCCGCTGGACCAACTGGGCCGGCAACCAGAGCGCCCACCCGGCCAAGGTGGTCACGCCCGGCACGGCGGAGGAGCTGGCCAAGGAGATCCTGCGCGCCGCCGACCAGGGCCGCACCGTCAAGGCGGTCGGCTCCGGCCACTCCTTCACCTCGATCGCCTCCGCCGGGGACGGCGTCCTGGTCCGCCCGTACGCGATGACCGCCGTCCGCGAGATCGACCGCGAGGCCGGCACCGTCACCGTCGAGGCCGGCCTGCCGCTGGCCCGGCTCAACCGGCTGCTCGCCGCCGCCGGACTCTCGCTCACCAACATGGGCGACATCGAGGTCCAGACCGTGGCCGGCGCCACCGGCACCGGCACCCACGGCACCGGCCGGGACTCCGGCTCGCTCGCCGCCCAGATCCGCGCCCTGGAGATCGTCCTCGCCGACGGCAGCGTCCGGCACTGCTCCCCCACCGAGAACCCCCGGCTCTTCGAGGGCGCCCGGCTCGGCCTCGGCGCCCTCGGCGTGATCACCGCGCTCACCTTCGCCGTCGAACCGGCCTTCCTGCTCACCGCGCACGAGCAGCCGATGCGCTTCGACGAGGTCCTGGAGCGGCTCGACGACCTCACCGCCGTCAACGAGCACTTCGAGTTCTACTGGTTCCCGCACACCGACCGCTGCTCGACCAAGCGCAACAACCGCAGCCAGGGGCCGGCCGCCCCGCTGTCCCGGTTCAAGGAGTGGCTGGAGGACGACTTCCTCTCCAACACCGTCTGGGAGGGAGCCTGCCGGGTCGGCCGGCGCTTCCCCGGCACCGTGCCCGCCATCGCCTCGCTGGCCAGCCGCGCCTGGTCGGACCGCAGCTACACCGACACCGCGTACAAGGTGTTCACCAGCCCCCGCAAGGTCCGCTTCGTGGAGATGGAGTACGCGGTGCCGCGCGAGGAGGTCGCCGAGGTGCTGCGCGAGCTCCGGGCCATGATCGAACGCTCCGACTGGAGGATCAGCTTCCCCGTCGAGGTGCGGTTCGCCCCCGCCGACGAGCTCTGGCTCTCCACCGCCGGCGGCCGGGACAGCGCCTACATCGCCGTCCACCTGTACCGGGGCACCGCCGAACAGGGCTACTTCACCGAGGTGGAGAAGCTGATGACCGCCCACCGCGGCCGCCCGCACTGGGGCAAGCTGCACACCCGCGACGCCGACTACCTCGCCGGGGTCTACCCGCACTTCGCCGACTTCACGGCGCTGCGGGACGAGCTCGACCCGGAGCGCCGCTTCGGCAACGACTACCTGCGGCGGGTGCTCGGGGCCTAGGCGTCCGGCCTGTCCCGCCCGCCGATCCGGCAGGCCCGGCCGGAGAGGACCGAGGTCCTGTCCGGCCGGTCTCGCGCGCCCGGCAAGACCGGCCGGGAAGGGCCTAGTTCACCGGCTGTCCGGTGGGGGCGGCGGCCTGCGGGGAGACCGCGGCGGGCGCACCGCTCGGGGCGGGCGGCTGCGGGGCCGCCTCGCCGGACGGCCCGGCGCCGCCGCTCGGGCTCGCCGCACCGGACTCGCCCGCGGACGGCTCGGTGGAGGACCCGGTGGACCGACCGGCGGACGGCGTGGAGCTGGGGCCCGACGACGGGGAGGCCTCGCCGCTGCTCCCGGCGCTCGGGCTCGCGCCCGGGGAGGCCGGCGCCGAGGCGCCGCCGTCCTTCCCGGCCGACGGGCTTGCGTCACCCTGCGACGGGACGCCCGATGGCCCGCCCGTGGGGTCACCGGCCGGACGGCCGGACGGGGCCGACGGGGCCGGCGGCTTCGGACTCACCGTGCCACCCAGCGAGGTGCCACTGCCCGACTCGCCCTTCACCGTGGCCGACACCGGCTGCCCGGTGGCCAGTTCGAAGGCGACGATCGGCGTCATCGCCAGGAGGAAGACCAGCCCGGACACCGCCGCGTACGTCTTCCACGTCCACCGCCGACGCGCCCGGACCACCTGCGGCGCGTTCCACTCCGGGGAGATCGCCGGCACCGCCGCCGACGTGCCGGAGGCCGGCACCTGGCGGAGCCCGTTCACCTCCGGCCCGGGACCGGTCCGATCCACCGCGTCGCGCAGGTGTTCGCCGGTGCGCCGGAAGACGTGCTGGAACACCGCGCCTCCGGTGGTCGCCCCGAGGCTCACCACCGCCGCGCCCAGAATCGTGCCGTAGACACCGAGTTCGGAGGCGAGCAACGCCCCCACCACGGCGGCGAGTGCACTGGCCGCGACCTGAGCCACACTCAGATCAATTCGCCTGCGACCTTCCGCGCCGCCCTCCCCGGCGGCCTTCTCGGCGGACTTCTGCTCCGGCATCAACATCCCTCGGTCCGTACGACTGTTCTTCGAACAAGTCACTCCATCTTGCCCAAAGAAGGACACAAGGGGCGAAAATGCGGTTCTGCGCGGGAGATATATGTGAAGATGATCACCGTCCACCGGCTGATCGTCGGCGATCGGGGGTGCGCTCTCTTGAGATTCCCGTGAATCGCGGGAGACTTGAGCGGCGAGCCGCCCCTTTGGATGCCACGAATGGAGTACTGTTCGTAAAGCCTGAGCCCTGGGTCGACTTGTCGACTGGCCATCAACCGCCAGATTGACGAAGAGCCACGGCGCAGGCACGCACGGCGACGCCCGTCCCGGATCGTCGCGATCACTGCGCGTGCGAGGACGGTCGGGACACCCAGGCGCGACGTCAACAGGTGACGTGGCAAAAAGGCAACCGTGCCACAGCGGCGCGTCCGGGCCTAAGCCCGACACGCCGGGGAACTCAGCAAGGTTGTGGCCAGTCGCGAGCGGGCAGGCCACACTCAGTACGGGAGCAGCGACGCAGGTGACGTCGGCAGGCACCACCCGGGAGGTAACCGTGCCCGAACTGCGGGTTGTGGCCGTCAGCAACGACGGCACACGGCTGGTGCTCAAGGCTGCCGACAGCACGGAGTACACCCTCCCCATCGACGAGCGGCTGCGAGCCGCCATCCGTGGTGACCGTCCGCGCCTCGGCCAGATCGAGATCGAGGTGGAGAGCCACCTCCGCCCCCGCGACATCCAGGCGCGGATACGAGCCGGTGCCTCCGCCGAGGAGGTCGCACAGGCCGCCGGCATCTCCGTCGACCGCGTCCGCCGCTTCGAGGGGCCAGTGCTCGCCGAGCGCGCCTTCATGGCCGAGCGGGCCCGCAAGACCGCCATCCGCCGGCACGGCGAGTCCACCGGACCGCAGCTGGGCGAGGCCGTCGCCGAGCGGCTCGCGCTGCGGGGCGCCGAGAAGGACACCGAGCGCTGGGACTCCTGGCGGCGCGACGACGGCACCTGGGAGGTCATCCTCTCCTACCGGGCCGAGGGCGAGGGCCGCAGCGCGTCCTGGACGTACGACCCGCCGCGGCGCCTGGTCCAGCCCAACGACGACGAGGCCCGCGCGCTGATCGGCGAGAACGTCGAGCGCGAGGAGGAGTCGGTCTTCCCGTTCATCCCGCGGATCGCCCGGCTCCCCCACGACCGGCCGTTGCGCCCGATGATCGACCGGCCCTCGGCGGACCGCATCATGTCGGCCCGCGAGGTGCGCGAGGGCCGCGAGGCCACCGCCGAGTCGCGCGACTCGCTGACCAGCCTGCTCGACGTCGTCCCCGCCTTCCGCGGTGACCTCGCCGTCGGTGCACCGCCGCCGATCGAGCCGGTGCCCGCGGAGGTCGCCGAGGAGAGCGAGGAGCCGGCAGCCGCCGCCCCGGCGGTCGGCGCGGGCTCGGCGTACGCGGACATCCTGATGCCGCGGGCCGTCGCCCCGCACCGCGAGCGCCTGGTCGGGACGACCGACCGGCAGGCGGAGGCGGACGGCGTCCGGCCCGGACGCCGGGCCACCGTGCCGAGCTGGGACGAGATCGTCTTCGGCAGCCGGCGCAAGAAGCAGGAGTAGCCGTCACCGTCGGCGAAGGGGTGGAGGGCCGACCGGCCTTCCACCCCTTCGCCGCGTCACCGCACCCTCGTACTGCCGGCGTCGTACGACCGCGGCTCCGTACGACCGGCGTCGTACCGCCGACTCCGTGCCACCGGCGTCGCACCGCCGGCGGGACGCGGCCGGCTCAGCCCGGCTGGTCGGTGACCGCCACCGGGCGGCTCCCGTCGCTCGACCACTCGCTCCACGAGCCCGGGTACAGCGTGGCCGGCAGGCCCGCCACCGCCAGCGCCAGGATCTGGTGCGCCGCCGTCACACCCGAACCGCAGTACACCGCGGTCTCGCGCTCCCCCGCACCCAGCGCGCGGAACCGCTCGGCGAGTTCGGCGGCCGGCCGGAACCGCCCGTCCGGGCCGACGTTCTCGGTGGTCGGCGCGGAGACCGCCCCCGGGATGTGCCCGGCGCGCGGGTCGATCGGCTCGGTCTCCCCCCGGTAGCGCTCCCCGGCCCGGGCGTCCAGCAACAGCCCCGTCCGGGCCCAGGCCGCCGCGCCGTCCCCGTCCACCGTCGGCAACTGGCCCGGCGCCGGCTTGAAGTCACCCTCCTCCGGCGCCGGCACCTCGGCGGTCACCGGCAGCCCGGCCGCCTGCCAGGCGGCGAACCCACCGTCCAGCACCCGCACGTCCGGGTGGCCGGCCCAGCGCAGCAGCCACCAGGCCCGGGCCGCGGCCAGCGAGGTGGCGCCGTCGTACACCACGACCGGGCGGCCGGTGGAGACCCCGAAACGGCGCAGCGCGGCGCCCAACTCCTCGACGTCGGGCAGCGGGTGGCGGCCGCCGCGCCCGGGCGGACCGGCCGGGGCCGCGAGGTCGGTGTCCAGCTCGACGAAATGGGCGCCCGGGAGATGGCCGGCCGTGTAGTCCTCGATCCCGGGCGGACCGCCGAGCTGCCAGCGCACGTCGAGCAGGACCGGCGGGAGATCCGAGGCGAGCGCCTCCCGCAGGCCGGCCACCGAGAGCAGCGGGGAGTCATCGTGAGAAGTCGTCATGCCGGTCATTCTTGCGCAGGGCCACCAACTCGACGCTCTTTGTGCGGTCTTTGCCGGACTTTCCGCGCGGCCCGGGGGTTCGGCGCGCGCCAGGGTGGAACCATCACCCTCACGTGCGCAGCTCCGTGCGCCGTCCGCCCCGTGAGGAGGCCCGCATGCCTGCGGTGAAGCTCCGGCTGGCCCAGGGCACGCCGTGCTGGGTCAGCCTGATGACCGACGACCTGGCCGGTGCCCGCGCCTTCTACGGCGAGCTGCTCGGCTGGACGTACACGCCGGGCCCCACCCAGCTCGGCGCCTACGTGCGGGCCGAGTCGGGCGGCGCCCCGGTCGCCGGTCTCGGCGTCTCCGCGGCGACGGGCTTCCCCGTCCAGTGGACGACCTACTTCGCGGTGGACAGCGCCGACCGGACGGCCCAGCTGGTGCGCGAGTGCGGCGGCACGGTGGCGGTCGGTCCGCTGCAGGCCGAGCGGGCCGGCCGGCTGGCGATCGCGGCCGACGTGTCCGGTGCGGTCTTCGGGCTCTGGCAGGGTGAGGAGCACACCGGCCGGGAGGCGGGCCCCGAGCCCGGCGGTCCCGCCTGGACCGAGCTGCTCACCCCGGACGAGGAGGGTGCGGCGGTCTTCTACGGCGCGGTGCTGGGGCGCCCGGTGGCGCCGGGCGCCGACGGGTCGGCGCTGCTGGTGGACGGCCGGCCGGTGGCGGGCATCCGGTCCGGCGCCGAGCTGCGCGGGCATGCGCCGCGCTGGCGGGTTCATTTCGCCGTCCGGGACGCGGTGTTGACGGCCCGTCGGGCGGTGGAGCTGGGCGGCCGGGTGCTGGTGGAGCCGCACGTGACGGGGCTCGGCCGGCTGGCGCGGCTGGCCGACCCGCAGGGCGGGCACTTCTCCGTACTGGAAACGGGCCTCTGACCGAGGGCTCTCAGGCCTGCTGTTCCTCGAAGGGCAGCACGTCCGGGGAGAGCACCGAGGCGCGGGCGGTCGCGGCGGTGAGCCGGCGGCGGTGGTGGCGGCGGCAGAGCACCTCGTAGCCGACCTCGTCCTCGCGCACCGTGATGTCGCCGATCACGACCTGGGCGCCCTCGACCACCATCACGCCGCCCACCGTCCGGGCGTTGTGGGTGGCGCGCGCGCCACACCAGCAGAGCGCCTCGACCTGGAGCACCTCCACCCGGTCGGCCAGTTCGATCAGCCGCTGGGAGCCGGGGAAGAGCCTCGTCCGGAAGTCGGTGGTGATGCCGAAGGTGAAGACGTCGATACCGAGCTCGTCGACCACCCGGGCCAGCTGGTCGACCTGTTCGGCGGCGAAGAACTGGGCCTCGTCACAGATCAGGTAGTCCACCCGGCCGCCGGCCGAGAGCCGGTGCACGACGTGGGCGTGGAAGTCGAAGTCGTCGGTGACCTCGACCGCCTCGGCCTGCAGGCCGAGCCGGCTGGAGATGGTGGCCGCGCCGGCGCGGTCGTTGCGGGTGAGGATGATCCCCTGCCGGCCGCGGGCGGCGTGGTTGTGGTCCATCTGGAGCGCGAGCGTCGACTTCCCGCAGTCCATCGTGCCCGAGAAGAACACCAGTTCAGCCATGGGTGGAGCAGAGGCCTTTCAGAGAGGGGGAGTTCACGCGGAGCGGGGGGTTCACGCGCGGACTTCGAGCAGGGGCACGAACTGCTCGACCGGGGTCATCGAGCCGTGCAGGCCGATCATCGCGGACTCGCCGGGCTCGTTGCGGGAGGCGACCACGGCGATGTCGTCACGGGCCGCGGCGACCACGTCGCCGATCCGCTGGTAGACCCGGTCGTCCACCGAGGGGCCGAACCAGCCGGCGGCGATCGCCTCGTCCCGGGTCGCCACCCACATGCGGTCGCCGAGCACCTCGCTCCAGACCGTGTACACGTCGGCGGCGGCCCCCGGCACGGCGTACACGTGCCGGGCCCGGCCCTCGCCGCCGAGCAGCGCGACACCGGCGCCGAGCTCCCAGTCCTCGTCGAAGTCGACCCGGTCCTCGGGAGCGATGTCGATCATGCCGTGGTCGGCGGTGACGTACATCGCCGACCGCGGCGGCAGCTGCTGGGCCAGCCGCCGGGCCAGCCGGTCCACCGCGTCCAGCGTCATCCGCCACTCGTCGGAGTCCACCCCGAACCGGTGCCCGGCACCGTCCAGCTCGCTGACGTAGGTGTAGACGAGGGCGCGGTCGTGCTCGGCCAGCCAGGCGGCGGCCTGGTCCATCCGCTCCTCGCCGGTGGTCCGGCCGAGGAAGGAGCCGCCGGAGAGCGCCACCCGGGTCAGCGGGGTCTGGGCGAACAACGGCGAGGACACCTGGGCCGTCGCCACCCCGGCGGCGTCGGTCTGCTCGAACACCGTCGGGTACGGCTGCCAGAGCGCCGGATCGGTGTGCGGCTGCCAGCGCAGCTGGTTCATCAGGTAGCCGGCGCCCGGAACCGCCACCGTGTAGCCGGCCAGGCCGTGCAGGCCCGGCGGGGTCCCGGTGCCCACCGAGGCCAGCGAGGTCGCGGTGGTCGACGGGAAACCGGCGGTCAGCGGGCGGCCGGTGCCGCCCAGCGAACTGCCGGCCAGCGAGGAGAGGAACGGCGCGTACTCGGGGTGGCGCAGCAGCAGCTCCCAGCCGAGGCCGTCGACCAGGAACACCACCACCCGGTCGGCGGGCGCGATCGGCAGCGTCGCGGTGAACCCGGGCACACCGAGGCCGGCCGCCACCGAGGGCAGGAGGTCGCAGAGCGAGCCGCTGCCGTAGAGGGGCGCCGGGGCGGTGGCGGGGTCGAGGATCTCGAAGGCGTCGTAGCCGTCGGGGGCGAAGGACATGGGTGAGGGGCTGGCTTCCTGGCTTCGGTGGCGTCGTCGTGCGTCAGGTCCCGGCGCACGTCGTCGTGCGTCGCCGGCTCAGACCCGTGGGCTGTTGCTGATCGTCGCGTCGGACAGCGCCCGGGCGAACACCAGCGCCTGGGCCACCGTCTCGGGACCGTCGCCGGCCTCGCTGACCCGCAGTGACAGGTCGTCAGCGGTGGCCGAACCGGTGTAACCGTGGTCCGCCTCGCAGTTCGGGTCCGAACAGCCGGCCGGCTCCAGGTCCAGGCGCTGCACCGCGCCCCAGCCGATGGTCAGCACGACCTCGCGCGGCAGCGTGCCCGGGGTGTACGTCTCCGGGTTGGCGACCATCCGGCTCACCACGACCGAACCGATCCGGTCCAGCCGGACACTCTCGGTCGAGGTCGTCGCGTACGGCACGGCCGGGCCTGCGCCGTCGCCGGACTGCTCGTCGGTGTGGCTCACCACGAACCGGGTCGGGGTCAGCACCAGCACGGTCACGTGCCGGCGGACCTCGTTGGCGTCGAAGGTGGTCTCCTGGTGAACCAGGTAGGAGCTGATCGGCTCGGGACCCACCGCGGACTCGACCGCCTCGGACACCAGGGCCGGGTAGTAGCCGCTGCGCTCGATCGCCGAGCGCAGGTCCTGAGTGGTGGTGGTACCGGTCTTCGCCATAACTCCATCCTGGCATGGTCCGCCGACGAAGCGGGCGGCACGGCGCCGAGCTTCCGGGCAACAGCGCCCCCGGACAGGGCGCAACCAAGGAAGGTTACAGCGTGCTCATGGCGCGCGGGCCCAGATCGCTGCGGACGGGCAGGGGTGCGATCCGCACTCGCGCCCCCAGGATCGCCAGCCCGTGCGGGGCGACGACCACGGGTTCGAGATCCACCGAGGCGACCTCCGGGAGGTCGTCCACCAGGCGGGAGACCCGCAGCAGCACCTCCTCCAGCGCGTCGGTGTCCACCGCCTCGGCACCGCGCCAGCCGAACAGCAGGGGCGCCGCCCGGACCTCCCGGATCAGCCCGGCCACGTCCTGGTCGGTGGCCGGGACCAGCCGGTGGGCAACGTCACCGAGCAGCTCGGCAGGAGCGCCGGCCAGGCCGAAGGAAAGGATCGCGCCGACCGCCGGGTCCACGGTGGCGCCGATCACGGTGTCCACACCGCGCGGGGCCAGCCGCTGGACCACCAGCTCGGCCTGGGCGGCCCCGCCGAGCAGCGCGTCCAGCTCACGGTGGGCCCGGCGCAGCCCCGGCTCGCCGGTGAGGTCCAGCCGGACGCTGCCGAGGTCGGGGCGGTGGCGCAGGTGCGGGGCGGTGGCCTTCAGCGCGACGGGGTAACCGAGCGTCGCGGCCGCACGGACGGCGCCCTCCTCGTCGGGCGCGGGCAGCGTCGGCGAGACGTCGATGCCGTAGCGGGCGAGCAGCGCCATGGTGTCCGCGTCCGGCAGCGTGATCCGTGCGCCCCCCGGCTGGGTCCGGGCGGAGAAGGTGCGGCGCGTAGCGCCACGAACAAGGGTGGTGGTGGGCGAGGGGCGGGCGGTCCGGGTGCTCAGCACCGCCTCGACCAGGGCCCGGGCGCCCGACTCGTCGATCCGGTCCAGCTCCGGGACGCGGGCCGTCTCCTCCGCCTCGGCCATCCGGTGCCGCCACTGCGCGTAGTGGACGGCGTGCGCGAGGGCGCGGACGGCCCGCTCGGGCGCCGGGTAGGCGGGGATGCCGCCCGGCCGCAGCCGGTTCGGCAGATCGGTCAGCGCCAGATGGGCGAGCACCAGCGGCTTGCCCAACTCCCTCGCCCGCTCACCCGCTTCGAGCAGCGCGGCGGCGATCTCCGGGTCGTCGGAGCCCATCTCCGGATCGTCCGGGCCGGTCAGCCGGCCACCCATGAACGCATGCGCCGACGTGCCGATCGGCGGGATGGCAACGGCGATCACCGCGTCCACCCCCGGGTCGCCCAGCGCCACGTCCAGCGCGATCCGGAAGTTCTCTCCCGTCGCGGCGGTCGTCAGGTCGACGGGCGTCCGCGGCCGCAGCCCGGCGCTCAGGCAGGCGTCATGGGTGAGCAGGCCGAGCGAGTCCGAATTGCCGACCACCGCGACCCGGTCCCCGGACGGCAGCGGCTGCAGGGCGAGCAGTTCCCCCGTGTCGTACAACTCGGTGATCGTCTCCACCCGGGTGACGCCGGCCTGCTCGAACAGCGCGTCCACGGTGGCGTCGCGCAGCCCGGTCGCGGTGGCCGGGACGGCATGGCCCGGCGGCAGGCTGCCGGTGTGGCGGGCGCCCTTGACCACCACGATCGGCTTGGCGGCGGCCAGCCGGCGGGCGATCCGGGTGAACTTGCGGGGGTTGCCGAAGGACTCCAGGTAGAGCAGCACCACCTCGGTGGCGGGATCCTCCGCCCAGTACTGGAGGAAGTCGTTGCCGGAGACGTCCGAGCGGTTGCCGACCGAGGCGAAGGAGGAGACGCCGAGCCCCCGGCGGTGGGCGGCCTCCAGCAGGGCCACGCCGATCGCACCCGACTGGCAGAAGATGCCGAAGCCGCCGCGCCGTGGCAGGACCGGCGCGAGCGAGGCGTTCAACGGGCGGTCGGCGTCGGTGTTGATCAGACCGAAGGCGTTCGGGCCGATCACCCGCATACCGGCCGCCCGCGCCTGGCGGACCAGGGCACGCTGGCGGTCCCGGCCCTCCGGCCCGGTCTCCGCGTAGCCGGCGGTGACCACCACCAGACCCTGCACCCCGTGCGCGCCGCACTCGGCGACCGCGGCGGGGACGGCGGCGGACGGCACCGCGATCACCGCGAGATCCACCGGGCCCGGGATCTCCAGGATCGAGCGGTGCACCGGGACACCGTCCAGCTCGGTACCGGGCGGCGCGTTGCGGTTCACGGCGTAGACGCGGCGGTCGTCGTCCGCCTCCTCGGCCCCGGAGCCCTCGGCGTCGGAGCCCTTGGCCGCGGAGCCCTCGGCCCCGAGGTGACCGGCCCCGAGGGCATCGGCCCCGAGGTGACCGGCCCCGACGTCCTTGGCCTCGAATCCGCCGAGCAGATCGCGCAGGAGCGCCCGGCCGACGGTCTGCGGGTTGCGCGACACCCCGAGCACCGCCACCGAGCGCGGAGTGAGCAGCCGCTGCACGGACCTCGCCTCCGCGCGGTGCTCGCGCGCCCTCATCACCGCGAGCGAGGCCGCGGTCGGCTCCAGGTCGAACTCCAGGTGGACCACACCGTCGGCGAAGCTGCGGTGCTGGGTGTAGCCGGCATCGGTGAAGACCTTCACCATCTTGCGGTTCTCCGGCAGCACCTCCGCCTGGAAACGGCGGATACCGCGCTCCTGCGCCACCGCCGCGATGTGTTCCAGCAACGCGGAGGCGACCCCGCGGCCCTGGTGCGCGTCCTGCACCAGGAACGCCACCTCCGCATCGGTACCGGTGTCCGACGGACGGCCGTCGGGGTCGATCCGGTCGTAGCGGACGGTCGCGATGAAGCGGTCCCGGATCACCACGGCCAGGCCGACCCGGTTGACGAAGTCGTGGTGGGTGAAACGACGGACGTCCTTGTCGGACAGCCGCGGATAGGGCGCGAAGAAGCGGAAGTACTTGGACTGGTCCGACACCTGTTCGTAGAACTCCACCAGCCGCCCGGCGTCCGCGGGCGTGATCGGCCGGATCCGGGCCGTGCCGCCGTCCCGCAGCAGGATGTCGGCCTCCCAGTGCTGCGGGTAGTCCGGCCCGGCATGCTCGGGGTGGTGCGCCGACGCCGGCTTCGGGCCCTGCTGTGCGCCTTGCCTCGGGCCCTGCTTCGGGCCGTGCTGCGCGCCTTGCGTCGGGCCGTGCTGCTGGCCCTGCTCGGGGCGCGGTACCGCGGAGTCGTCCACATTCGTCAGGTTATCCGGCGGCAAGCCGAATGGCGCCGGGCGTGCGACCACGGCAGGGTGAGCAGGACCGCCCAGCGGCCCGGCAAGGCCGCTGGCCGGGGCCTATGCCCTCACTTATGCCCCCGAAAGAAACAATCACAAGTCCTGAACGCGGCGGCTCGAAGGGGTCGCCTGCATGCAACACTGGTCTAGACAACATGGCCGCCACCCCTAGCACGGCCGTGACCAGCTTCACCGGAAAGGCACGTCTCATGGCTGAGCGCCGCGTCACCATCGGTTGGGCCGAGGGCCTGCACGCCCGTCCCGCCGCCGTCTTCGTCAAGGCCGTCACGGCCACCGGCGTGCCGATCACCATCGCCAAGCCCGGCGGCAAGCCGGTCAACGCCGCCTCCCTGCTCGGCCTGCTCGGCCTCGGCGCCCAGGGCGGCGAAGAGGTCGTCCTCGCCTCCGACGCCGAGGGCGCCGACGAGGCCCTCGACCGCCTCGCCAAGCTGGTCCAGGAGGGCCTCGACGAGCTGCCGGCCGCCGCCTGAGCCAGTTCTCGACCGCAGAGCGCCTGGCAGTGACAGCACTGCCGGGCGCTTCTGTCCGTCCACGGGACGAACACCGCGAGGAGGGCCCCGATGCACCCGGGGCCCTCCTCGCGTCCGGGCTCACCCCTTGACGCAGACGACCTGCTTCAGGTGTGCCACGATCTCGACGAGGTCCTTCTGCTGCTCGATGACCTTCTCGATCGACTTGTACGCACCGGGAATCTCGTCCACGACTCCGCTGTCCTTGCGGCACTCCACGCCCTTGGTCTGCTCGACCAGATCACGCGTGGTGAACCGCTTCTTCGCGGCGTTCCGGCTCATCTTGCGGCCGGCGCCGTGCGAGGCCGAGTTGAACGCCGCCTCGTTACCGAGGCCGCGGACGATGTACGAACCGGTGCCCATCGAGCCGGGGATGATCCCGTAGTCTCCGGAGCCGGCCCTGATCGCACCCTTTCGGGTCACCAGGAGATCGACACCGTCGTACTGCTCCTCCGCTACGTAGTTGTGGTGGCAGCTGATCACCTCGTCGAACGCGACCTTCGCCTTGGCGAACTCACGGCGGACGACGTCCTGGAACAGTGCCATCATCACCGCGCGGTTCTTCTTGGCGTACTCCTGCGCCCAGAAGAGGTCCTGCCGGTAGGCACCCATCTGCGGGGTGTCCGCGATGAACACCGCCAGGTCGTGATCGACCAGCCCCTGGTTGTGCGGCAGCGAGCGGGCGACGCCCATGTGATGCTCCGCCAGCTCCTTGCCGATGTTCCGCGAGCCGGAGTGCAGCATCAGCCAGACAGTGCCGGTGTTATCAACACACACTTCGATGAAGTGATTACCTCCACCGAGCGTTGCCATCTGCTGCATGGCCCGCTCGCGCCGCCACTTCACCTCCGGCGCGACCCCGTCGAAGCGCTCCCAGAAGTCGTCCCAGCCCGCCGTCGCGAAGCCGTGCAACCTGCGCGGGTCGACCGGGTCGGTGTGGAGGCCGCGGCCGACCGGGATGGCCTGCTCGATCTTGGAGCGGAGGCGGGAGAGGTCGTCGGGGAGGTCCTTGGCGGTGAGCGACGTCTTCACGGCGCTCATGCCGCAGCCGATGTCCACGCCGACCGCCGCGGGGCAGACGGCGCCGCGCATGGCGATCACGGAGCCGACCGTCGCGCCCTTGCCCAGGTGGACGTCGGGCATCACGGCGAGGCCGTGCAGCCAGGGCAACGAGCTGATGTTGCGCAGCTGCTGCATGGCCTGGCCCTCGACGGTGGCCGGGTCGGTCCACATCCGGATCGGGACCCGGACGCCGGGTACCTCGGTGTACGACATGGTTGAACGACCTCCAAAGGTCGGTTGGTTCAAGCCTAGGTGTGGTGCCGCGCGAAGAGTCCCGGTGCGGCTCGGGGAAGATCTGGGGTGGCGGCGCTCAGGCGGCCAGGGGGCGGGCCGGGGCACACGGGAGGAACGGTCGTGGGGAGCGCACTGTGGTCGGCTCGACCCTCATGGTGACCGCCTCCTTTCCGTCGTCGTACCGGCTGCCGGGGGATATCTACCCACAGGGCGATCACGCCTCGCAAGGGATTTAACGACGGAGGGCCCGGCGGAGCGGAATGCTCCACCGGGCCCTTCCCGTACGGGGGTTCAGGCGGTTCAGGCGCTGATCACGGTGACCTCGCCGATGCCGA
This sequence comes from Kitasatospora sp. NPDC022785, assembly GCF_055561295.1. Classification (NCBI taxonomy): domain Bacteria; kingdom Bacillati; phylum Actinomycetota; class Actinomycetes; order Kitasatosporales; family Streptomycetaceae; genus Kitasatospora; species Kitasatospora sp. NPDC022785. Next base: position 25,354 of record NZ_JBVHHB010000023.1, read on the forward strand.
GCTTGCGCACGGGTTCGGCGATCTGGGCGGCGTCGCCGACGAGGACGGTGACCAGGCGGTCCGGCGGGAAGGCGGCGACCACGGCCTCGGTGGCGGCGGCCGTCGGGAGCTCGGCGAGCTGCCGGTAGACCTCGGCCTGGTAGTCGTCGGGCAGGTGCTGCTCGACCTGGTCGGCCAGGGTGCCGGCGACCGAACCGGCGGTCTCGAACTTCAGCGGTGCGACGCCGACCAGGAACTGCACGGCCTCGTCGCGCTCGGCGTCGGTGAGGCCCTCGGCGGCGAGGGTGCGCAGGATGGTCCAGGTGTCGGCGAGGGCGGGGGCGGTGGACGCGGTGTCCACCGAGCCGCTGACCGCGAGCAGCGCGCGCCCGGTGCCGTCGGCGGCGGAGCGCAGCGGCTGGGCGAAGGCCCGGACGCCGTAGGTGTAGCCCTTCTCCTCGCGCAGGACGCGGTCGAGGCGGGAGGTGAGGGTGCCGCCGAGGCAGTAGGTGCCGAGGATCTGGGCGGCCCAGGCCGGGTCGTGGCGGTCGGGGCCGATGCGGCCGATGAGCAGCTGGGTCTGGACGGAGCCGGGGCGGTCGACGATGACGACGCGGGCGGTGTCATCGGCGGTGACCGGGGCGTGGGTGCTGGGGGCGGCGGTGTCGGCCGTCCAGGCGCCGAGGGTGCTTTCGAGCAGGGCCGGCAGGTCGGTGCCGGTGAGGTCGCCGACCACGACGACGGTGGTGGTGGCGGGCCGGATGTGGGCGTCGTAGAAGGCCTTGACGGCAGCCCGGTCGATGGACTTGACGGTGTCGGCGGTGCCGCCGCGGGCACGGGAGAGGCGGTCGGCGCCGTCGAAGAGTTCGGCGTAGAGGGCCTTGGCGGCGCGGCGGGCGGGGTTGGCCTGCTCGTGGACGATCTCGTCGAGGCGGTTGGCGACGAGGCGCTCGATCTCGTCCTCGGGGAGGGCGGGGGCGCGCAGGGCGTCGGAGAGGAGGCCGAGGCCGCGCTGGAGCCGGCTGGCGGGGACTTCGAGGGAGACCCGGATGCAGGGGTGGTCGGCGTGGGCGTCGAGGGTGGCGCCGGCGCGCTCGAGTTCGGCGGCGAACTCCTCGGCGGTGAGGGTGTCGGTGCCTTCGTTGAGGGCGCGGGCCAGGATGCCGGCGACGCCGTCGAGGCCGTCGGGTTCGGCGGCGAGGGGGGCGTCGAGGAGGACGTCCACGGCGACGAGCTGCTGGCCGGGGCGGTGGCAGTGCAGGACGGTGATGCCGTTGCCGAGGGCGGCGCGCTCGGGGGCGGGGAAGGCCCACGGGCTGGGGGTGCCGGGCTGGGGCTGGGGGTGGAACGTCATGGCGGGGACGTAGTCGGTGCTCATGCGGCAGCGCCCTCCTCTTCGGTCGCGGCGGTGGCGGTCTGGTCGGCGTCGGTGTCGTCGGCCGTGGTGGGCTCGTAGACGAGGACGGCCCGGTTCTGCGGGTGGAGGCGGGCCCGGGCGATGTCCCGGACCTCCTCGGCGGTGACGTCGAGCACCTTGGGGAGGGCGTTGTTGAGGAGCTTGGGGTCGCCGAACAGGACGGCGTAGCGGCAGAGTTCGTCCGCCCGGCCGGCGACGGTGGTGAGCCGGTCGAGCCATTCGCGCTCGATCTGGGCCTGGGCGCGCTCGAGTTCGGCGGCGGTGGGGCCTTCGGCGGCGAAGCGGGCGAGCTCCTCGTCGACGGCGGTCTCGATCTGCTCGACGGTGGCGTCGCCGGAGGTCTTGACATCGAGCCAGCCGAGGCTGGGGGCGCCGGCGAGGCGGAGCAGGCCGAAGCCGGCGGCGACGGCGGTGCGGTCGCGGCGGACGAGCCGGTTGTAGAGCCGGCTGGACTCGCCGCTGCCGAGGATGGTGAGCGCGAGGTCGGCGGCGTCGGCCTCGCGGGTGCCGTCGTGCGGGAGGCGGTAGGCGGCCATCAGGGCGCGGGAGGGGACGTCCTCGCGGATGGACTCGCGGAGCTCGCGGCCGATGGTGTCGGGGAGGGTGCCGTCGCGCGGGGGCTGCTTGCCGTCGTGGGCGGGGATGCTGCCGAAGTACTTCTCGACCCAGGCGATGGTCTGCTCGGGGTCGATGTCGCCGACGACGGAGAGGACGGCGTTGTTGGGCGCGTAGTACGTGCGGAAGAACGCGCGGGCGTCCTCCAGCGTGGCGGCGTCCAGGTCGGCCATGGAGCCGATGGGGGTGTGGTGGTACGGGTGGCCGTCGGGGAAGGAGAGCGCGGTGAGCTTCTCGAAGGCGGTGCCGTAGGGGACGTTGTCGTAGCGCTGGCGGCGCTCGTTCTTGACGACGTCGCGCTGGTTCTCCATCGAGTTGTCGTCGAGGGCGGCGAGCAGGGAGCCCATGCGGTCGGCCTCCAGCCAGAGGGCGAGCTCCAGCTGGTGGGCGGGCATGGTCTCGAAGTAGTTGGTGCGCTCGAAGCTGGTGGTGCCGTTGAGGGAACCGCCGGCGCCCTGGACGAGCTCGAAGTGGCCGTTGTTGGAGACGTTGGCCGAACCCTGGAACATCAGGTGCTCGAACAGGTGGGCCAGCCCGGTGCGGCCCTTCACCTCGTGGCGGGAGCCCACGTCGTACCAGAGGCAGACGGCGGCGACCGGGGTGAGGTGGTCCTCGGAGAGGACGACGCGCAGGCCGTTGGCCAGGCGGTGCTCGGTGATGGCGATGGCAGCGCCATTTCCTCCGGTGGAGGCGGATGCGGGGGCCGGGTTGGCCATGCGCTCGGGTCCTTCCCGTCGTCGATGTCGGGGGTTCGTGTGGCGTCCCCCATTGTGGTGCAACGCGTGAAGGGCGCGGATGTGTCCGCGCGGACGGTGCGTTCGCCAGGGGCGGAAGAGGGGCGCTGGGCGGGAGTGTCGGCGGAAGGGTCCACAATGGGGGCGCTGAGCCGTGATCCGAAGCAGACAGACGCATCAGACAGACGCAAGGGAGCCCCGCCGCGATGGCCCGCCGCAGTTCGCAGACCCCGCCACCCGGAGATTTCGAGGAGCGGATCCTCGATGTCGACGTTGTGGACGAGATGCAGGGCTCCTTCCTGGAGTACGCCTACTCGGTGATCTACTCGCGCGCGCTGCCCGACGCGCGGGACGGTCTGAAGCCGGTGCACCGGCGGATCCTGTACCAGGCCAACGAGATGGGCCTGCGGCCGGAGCGCGGGCACGTGAAGTGCGCGCGCCTGGTCGGCGAGGTGATGGGCCGCCTGCACCCGCACGGTGACGCGTCGATCTACGACTCCGTGGTGCGCATGGCGCAGCCGTTCTCGATGCGGCTGCCGCTGATCGACGGGCACGGGAACTTCGGTTCGCTGGGCAACGACGACCCTCCGGCCGCGATGCGGTACACGGAGTCGCGGCTGACGGCGGCGTCGATGGCGATGGTGGAGTCGATCCACGAGGACACCGTCGACTTCGGCCCGAACTACGACGGCAGCGAGCAGGAGCCGCTGGCGTTGCCGGCGGCGTTCCCGAACCTGCTGGTGAACGGTGCGACGGGCATCGCGGTCGGCATGGCGACGAACATGCCGCCGCACAACCTGTCCGAGGTGGTGGCGGCGGCCCGGCACCTGATCAAGCATCCGAACGCGGACCTGGACACGCTGATGCGGTTCGTTCCCGGTCCGGATCTTCCGACGGGCGGGCGGATCGTCGGCCTGTCGGGCATCCGGGACGCGTACGAGTCGGGCCGCGGCACCTTCAAGATCCGTGCCACCACGACGATCGAGGCGGTCTCCGCCCGCCGCAAGGGCATCGTGGTCACCGAGCTGCCGTACAACGTCGGCCCGGAGAAGGTGATCTCGAAGATCAAGGACCTGGTCAACGCGAAGAAGCTGCAGGGCATCGCGGACGTCAAGGACCTCACCGACCGCGAGCACGGGCTGCGGCTGGTGATCGAGGTGAAGAACGGTTTCGTGCCGGAGGCGTTGCTGGAGCAGCTGTACAAGCTGACGCCGATGGAGGAGACCTTCGGCATCAACAACGTGGCGCTGGTGGACGGCCAGCCGCTGACGCTGGGGCTGAAGGAGCTGCTGGAGGTCTACGTCGACCACCGCTTCGAGGTGGTGCGCCGGCGCAGCGACTTCCGTCGCCGTAAGCGGCAGGAGCGGCTGCACCTGGTCGAGGGCCTGCTGGTGGCGCTGGTCGACATCGACGAGGTCATCGCGATCATCCGGTCGAGCGACAACGCGGCGCAGGCGAAGGAGCGCCTGATCGAGCGCTTCTCGCTGTCGGAGACGCAGACGGCATACATCCTGGACACCCCGCTGCGCCGGCTGACCCGGTTCGACCGTGTGGAGCTGGAGGAGGAGCAGGCGAAGCTCAACTCGGAGATCGCCGAGCTGACGGAGATCCTGGAGTCGGACACGCGGCTGCGCAGTGTGGTGTCGACGGAGCTGGCCGCGGTGGGCAAGCAGTTCGGCACGGAGCGGCGGACGGTGCTGCTGGAGGCGGGGGCGGTGCCGTCGGCGTCGCTGGCGGTGCCGCTGGAGGTGGCGGACGATCCGTGCCGGGTGCTGCTCTCGTCGACGGGTCTGCTGGCACGGACGGCGGACGGAGAGCCGTTCGAGCTGTCGGAGAAGCGGGCGAAGCACGATGTGATCGTGTCGGCGGTGCCGGCGACGGCGCGCGCGGACGTCGGTGTGGTGACGTCGGCGGGCCGGGTGCTGCGGCTGCCGGTGATCGATCTGCCGGCTCTGCCGCCGACGCCGTCGCCGACGCTGGCGGGCGGCGCCGCGGTGGGCGAGTTCCTGCGCCTGGAGGCGGGCGAGCGGGTGCTGGCGCTGACCACGCTGGACGAGTCGTCGCCGGGTCTGGCGCTGGGCACGGTGCAGGGCGTGGTCAAGCGGGTGGTGCCCGAGTGGCCCGCCAACAAGGACGAGTTCGAGGTGATCGCCCTGAAGGAGGGCGACGAGGTGATCGGTGCGGTCGAACTGCGCACCGGTGAGGAGGACTTGGTCTTCATCGCCTCGGACGCGCAGCTGCTCCGCTACCCGGCGGGCCAGGTCCGTCCGCAGGGCCGCCCGGCGGGCGGCATGGCCGGCATCAAGTTGTCGGACGGTGCCCGGGTGCTCTCGTTCACGGCGGTGGATCCGGCGGCGGACGCGGTGGTGGTCTCGGTGGCCGGTGCCGCGGGGACGCTGACCGGCGAGGAGCAGAGCTCGTGGAAGGTCACCCCGTTCGAGCAGTACCCGCGCAAGGGCCGTGCCACCGGTGGTGTCCGCTGTCAGCGCTTCCTGCGGGGTGAGGACGCCCTGGCCTTCGCCTGGGCCGGTCCCTCCCCCGCCCGGGCCGCCACCGCCAAGGGCGCCCCGGTCGACCTGCCCGAGCGGGACCCGCGCCGTGACGGCTCGGGTACGCCGGTGACGACGCCCATCGCGGTGGTCGCCGGCCCGGCGTAGCGGCGCCGGGCGGACGGAGGACAGGCTCGCGGCGGGGCACCTTTCGGTGTCCCGCCGCGGTCTTTTCAGTACGGGTAGCCTTACCTGCGTGAGCACTTGTGCGACGTTGTCGCGTGAACTGTCGGAGCCGTTGGCCGCCACGGCGGCGACCGCCACGACCTGGCTGCTGGTCGAGCAGAGCGGGCCGTGGGGGGCGAAGGCGCTGGGCGAGAGCCATCTGGACTCGGTGGTCGGGCGGGCGCTGGAGGCGGCCGCGGCGGGGACCGGGGTGCGGGTGGCGCTGATCCGGCGGCCCGGGCGGCATGCGGACTGCCTGCCGACGGCGCGCCACGAGGTGATCGTGGCGCACAGCGTGCCGGGCCGGGGCTGGGTGCGGCGGGCCGAGGTGGCGGATCCGGCGGAGCTGCTGGGGCTGGACTTCGCGGCCTTGGGCGCCGGGGAGCACGGCGGTCTCGGGACGGAACACGTCGGCGGGCCGGTCGCCCTGGTGTGCACCAACGGCCGCCGAGACCGCTGCTGCGCGTTGCTCGGCCGGCCGCTGGCGGCCGAGCTGGCGGCGGCCGGGCACAGCGAGGTGTGGGAGGTCACGCACCTGGGCGGGCACCGCTTCTCCCCCACCATGCTGGTGCTGCCGTACGGCTACGCGTACGGGCGGCTGACGGCGGAGACCGCCAAGGACGTGCTGGCGGCGACGGCGGCCGGGCACATGGTGCCGGAGTGGGCCCGCGGCTGCTCCGGCTGGGAGCGCCCGGGCCAGGCCGCCGACCACGCGGTACGGCTGGCCACCGGCGAGACCCGGGCCGACGCGCTGACGCTGACGCAGCAGCCGTCCGGTGACGGCCGCTGGCTGGTGACGGTGCGCCACGAGGACGGCCGCGCCTGGGAGGTCGAGGTGGTCGAGGGCGCGAGTGAGCCGCCCCGCCCGGAGAGTTGCGGCAAGGCCGCGGGGACGCCGTCCCGGATGGACGTCGTGTCCGTCCGGGAGCGGTGACGGCCCCGCGCCCGTGGGGGTGAGCGCGGGACCGTCGGCTCGGGTTCAGCCCGTGGCGGCCTTGCTGACGAACTCGGTGGTGTAGGTGCGGGCGAGGTCGATCGTGCCCTCCTTGCCCTTGACGTCGGGGTGGAAGGCGGCGAGCACCGCGAGGACCGTCGCGGGGCCGTCGGCGGGCATCACGCCGTCGGTGGTGAACATCGGCAGGGTCGCCTTGATCGCGGCCGCGTACTGGTCGGCGCCGCCCTGCGCGTAGTCGGCGGGCATCTTCGCGGCGATCTCCTCGGGGCTGTGGGTGGACATCCACTTGAGGGTCTTCACGAAGGCGTTGGCGAGCTTCTGGGCGGTGTCCTTGTTCTTCGCCACCCAGTCGGTGTTCATGTAGAGCGAGGACGAGGGGTAGAGCCCGCCGAGCGCGGCGCGCGAGCCCTCGGGGGTGCGCATGTCGTAGAGGATCTTGCCGAGGCCCTTGTCGAGGATGTTGGCGACGGTGGGGTCGGTGGTCATGCCGGCGTCGATGGAGCCCTGCTGGAGCGCGGCGATGAAGGTCTGGCCGGCGCCGACCGCGATCGGGCTGAAGTCGGCCACCGCGGTGCCGTTCTTGACGGCGAGGTACTTGGTGAGGAAGTCGGTAGAGGAGCCGATGCTGGTGACGCCGAGCTTCTTGCCCTTGAAGTCGGCGCCGGACCTGATGGCGTCGGCCTGCTTGGTGGAGACGATCTCGACCTCGCCGGGGGCCTGGGAGAACTGGACGACCGACTCGACGTTCTTGCCCTTGGCCTGGAGGTCGATGGTGTGGTCGTAGAAGCCGACCGCGCCCTGGACGTCACCGGCGAGCAGGGCGGTGGTGGCGTTGACGCCGGCCGGTTCGCTCATCAGCTCGACGTTGACGCCCGCCTCGGCGAAGAAGCCGAGGCGCTGGGTGAGCATGGCGGGCATGTAGATGACCTTGTCGAGGCCGCCGACCATGATCTTCACCTTGGGTCCGTCGACCTGCTGGCCGGCCGGGGCGGCGCCGTTGTGGGAGGTGGAGGCGGCGTCGTTGGCACAGGCGGCGAGCGGGAGGATCAGGGCGGCGGCGAGGGCGGCTGCGGCGGCTCTGCCGGTCGGGTTCGAGCGCATGGGGTGGGGTGCCTCTCTACGTACGACGGGAGGGGAGGGAACGGGGGGTCAGCGGCCGTCGCCGGAGTCGGCGGGCTTCCAGCGGAAGAGTTTCTTCTCGGCGAAGGTCAGCAGCCCCTCGGTGAGCAGCGCGACCACGGCGAGGATGGTCATGGCGGCGTACACGCCGGCGGCGTTGAAGGTGCCCTGAGCAGCGGCGACGAGCAGGCCGAGGCCCTTGGTGGCGCCGATGTACTCGCCGACGATGGCGCCGATCAGCGCGAAGCCGAAGCTGACGTGCAGGCTGGTGAAGATCCAGGTGGTGGCGGCGGGGATGACCACCTGCAGGGTGACCTTGCGGTTGTTGGCGCCCAGGATGCGGGCGTTGGCGACGAGGTTGCGGTCCACCTCGCGGGCGCCCTGGAAGGCGTTGAAGAAGACCGGGAAGAACACCAGCACCACCGCGGAGGCCACCTTGGAGGCCGGGCCGAGGCCGAACCAGATCAGGAAGATCGGGGCCAGCACGATGCGCGGGATGGCGTTCAGCACCTTGATGTAGGGCCCGAACACGTCGGCCAGGAACCGGATCCGGCCGAGCGCGATGCCCAGCAGCACACCGCCGGTGACGCCGATCACCCAGCCGGTGAGGGCCTCGTACAGGGTGTAGCCGATCTGCTCGCCCAGCGAGCCCTGGGCGGTGCCGTGGGTGATCCACTGCCAGATCTGCGCCCAGATCTTCGACGGCTGGGAGAAGTTGAACGGGTCGATGACCTCGGTGCGGGCACACAGCTCCCAGAGCCCGAGGAAGGCGAGGAGCACCGCGACCCGGGCCCCGTACACCCGCAACTTCCGGTTGCGGGCGGCCCGTTCGCGGGCCTCGGTCCTGGTGGTGGGGGCGGCCGTGGGCTTGCCGGCGACGGCGGAAGCGGTGGACGCGGTGGACGCGGTGGACGCGGTCTCAAGCGGCACGACCCGCTCCTCTCTCACGGGTGATGCGCACCTCTTCGCCGAGCGAGGCCCAGATCTCGCGGTACAGCTCGACGAACCTCGGTTCCAGCCGGACGGCCTCCACCGTGCGCGGGCGCGGCAGGTCGACGGTGAAGATCTCCTTGACGGTGGCCGGGCCGGCCGTCATCACCACGACCCGGTCGGCCAGTGCGATCGCCTCGTCCAGGTCGTGGGTGACGAAGACGACGGAGGCCGCGTCGCTGGAAGAACTGGTGCCGGCCCACAGGTCCAGCAGCTGGTCGGACATCAGGGCGCGGGTCTGCACGTCCAGCGCCGAGAACGGCTCGTCCATCAGCAGGATCTTGGGGTCGTTGACGAAGGTCTGGGCGAGCGCGACGCGCTTGCGCATACCGCCGGAGAGCTGGTGCGGGTAGCGGTCCTCGAAGGCCCCGAGGCCGACCCGGGCCAGCCAGTCGCGGGCCCGCTCCCGCGCCTCGGCGGCCGGGACTCCGCGGAACCGCGGGCCGGCCGTCACGTTCGACAGGACGGTGCGCCAGGGGAAGACGGCGTCCTGCTGGAAGACGAAGCCGACCTGCGGGTTGATCCCGTCGACCGCCTCGCCGTACACCCGGACGTCGCCCTCGGTGGGCTCCTCCAGGCCGCTGACCAGGGTCAGCGTGGTGGACTTGCCGCAGCCGGTGGGGCCGACGACGGCGACGAACTCGCCCTGCGCCACCGTCAGGTCGAGATCGCGGACGGCGGTGTGCAGGGTGCCGGACGGTGTGCGGAAGCGCTTGGTCGCGCCGGCCAGCTCGATCGCCGGTACCGCCTGCGCCGTGGGGGTTGTGGGGGCTGCCGCCGGGGTTGTGCTCATGTGACCTCCCGGGTCTGTGCTTGCTCCGGGAGGCTAGGAGCGGCCGGGGCGGTGGCGGGAGGCTTCTCGGCGTACTGCGGGTTCTCCGCTTTGAGGGGTGTTCTGCTCGTTTTGCTTCCGCTACAACAGCGGGGACGCGGCTGACAGAAACACCTCGGAAACATAGGGTGTGCCGACCACCCGCCCCACAACCCGCCGACCGGCCGGAAAGCCGGCCCACCGGCGGGCCCCCAGACCAGGCCGCCAGACCACCCAGCAACCCGCCGGAAAGCCCGGGAGACCGCCCGAAGCCCGCCCGGCCCAAGGCCTCACGAAGGCCCGCCCGAATGCCCGCCCACCTGCCCGAACGCCCGAACGCCCGAACGCCCGCCGAGAGGAGGCCCGGATGAAGCACCCCCGTTGGCCCCGCCGGGTCTTCGCCCAGCTGCTGCTGAGCCAGACCGTGGTCACCGTCGGCGTCACCATCGTCACCGCCGGCCTCTTCCTGGCGCCGGTCAGCTCCGAACTCGACCACGACGCGATGCAGCGTGCGCTGTCGATCGCCCAGGCCACCGCCAACGACGAGGTGATCGCCCGGGCCGCCGAGGCCCGCGACTCCGCGACCGCGCAGCGCAACGCCGAGCAGATCCGGCTGGCCACCGGCGCCAGCTTCGTCGTGGTCACCGACCTGGACGGGATCCGGCTCTCGCACACCGACCCGGACCGGATCGGCCAACGGGTCTCCACCGACCCCGAGCCGGCGCTCAGCGGCCGCAGCGTCACCGCCATCCAGCAGGGCACCCTGGGGCGCACCGCACGCGGCAAGGTGCCGCTGCGGATCGCGGACGGGCGGATCGTCGGCGAGGTGTCGGTCGGGATCAGCGACGGCTCGATCCGCCGGCGGCTGCTGAAGATGCTCACCGGCATCCTGCTCTGCGCGGGTGCCGGCCTGGCCGCGGGCACCGTCGCCACCCTGGCGCTGGCCCGCCGGCTGAAGCGGCGCACCCACAACATCGCGCTGGCCGACATCTCGGCGCTGCTGGTGGAACGCGAGGCGATGCTGCACAGCATCCGCGAGGGCATGGTGGCGCTGGACGAGCGCGGCCGGATCCGGCTGGCCAACGACGAGGCGCTGCGGCTGCTCGGCCTGCCCGAGGGCTGCACCGGCCGGCCGATCGACGAGGTGCTGCCGCCCGGCCGGCTGGCCGACGTGCTGGCCGGCCGGATCACCGGTACGGACCTGCCGGCCGTCCGGGACGACCGGGTCCTGGTGGTGAACCGGATGGCCACGGCCGAGGGCGGCGCCGTCGTGACACTGCGCGACCGCACGGAGCTGGAGTCGCTGGTCCGCGAGCTGGACACCACCCGAAGCCTCACCGAGGCACTGCGGGCGCAGGATCACGAGCACGCCAACCGGATGCACACCCTGCTGGGGCTGCTGGAGCTCGGCCGGCACGAGCAGGCGGTGGCGTTCATCTCCGAGCAGTCGGGCTCGCACGCGGTGGTCGCGGCGCGGATCGCCGAACAGGTGCAGGACCCGCACGTCGCCGCGCTGCTGGCCGGCAAGGCGGCGGTGGCGGGCGAGCGGGGCGTCCGGCTGGCGGTCGCCCCCGCCGCGCACCTGCCGGACGCGGTGGTCGACGCGCGGACGCTGGTCACCGTGCTCGGCAACCTGATCGACAACGCGGTGGACGCACTGGCGCCGGGCGGCGGCGGCCGGGTGGATGTGACGCTGGCCGCCGCCGGCTCCACTCTGCTGGTCGAGGTCGCGGACAGCGGCCCGGGCGTGCCGCAGGAGCTGCGCGAGCGGGTCTTCGAGGAGGGGTGGAGCAGCAAGGACGCGCCCGCGCACCGGCCGCGCGGGCTGGGGCTGGCGATGGTGCGGCGGCTGGTCGGGCGGACCGGCGGCCGGATCGTGCTCGACACCGGCCCGCTCGGCGGCGCCCGGTTCACCGTCGAGCTGCCCGAGGCGCTGCACGACGAGGCCGTGCACGCCGGCGCCCCGTTTGCCGATGCCCTGCCCACCGCCGCGGTTGCCGATGCCCCGCCCACCGCCGCGGTTGCCGACGCCCGGCGCCCCGAGGCCGGAGCCCTGCCCACCGCACCGCTCGTGGAGGCGTGATGATCGACGTACTCGTGGTGGACGACGACTTCCGGGTCGCCGACGTGCACGCCGCGTACGTGGCCAAGGTGCCCGGCTTCCGGGTCACCGGCACCGCGCACTCGGCCGCCGAGGCGCTGGCCTCGCTGGAGCGCCGCCCGGTCGACCTGCTCCTCCTCGACCACCACCTGCCGGACGAGACCGGCCTCGCCCTGGTCCGCCGGCTCCGCGACCGCGACATCACCTGCGACGTGATGATGGTGACGGCCGCCCGGGACGTCTCCACCGTGCACGCGGCGATGCAGCACGGCGCCCTGCAGTACCTGGTCAAGCCGTTCACCTTCGCCGGCCTGCGGGAGAAGCTGGTCGCCTACGCGCAGCTGCGGCACGCGCTGGCCGGCCCGGCCGCCCGCGAGGCCGGCCAGGACGAGGTGGACCGGCTGTTCGCGACCCTGCGCAGCGCGACGGCCCCGGCGGCGGCCCTGCCCAAGGGCCATTCGGCGCCCACCACCGACCTGGTCCTCGGGGTGCTGCGCCGGGCGGGCCGGCCGCTCTCCGCCCAGGAGGTCGCGGACGCCACCGGGTTGAGCCGCTCCACCGCCCAGCGCTACCTCAAGCAGCTGGAGCGTGAAAGCCGGCTGCGGCTGACCCTGCGCTACGGCGACACCGGACGTCCCGAGCACCGCTACGTGCTGGCGGCCCGCGCCTGAGTGCCGACGGCCCGCGCCCGGGCCCGGACACGCCGGACCCCGGCGGGCCTGGGCCCGCCGGGGTCCGGGAAGGGGCGCCGCTCAGGCCGCTCCGGCGCCGGTGAGGGAGCGGACCTCCAGCTCGGCGTAGCGGTCCGCGTCGGCCGGCTCGGGCGAGGTGATCGTGCCGATCCAGCCGGCCAGGAAGCCCAGCGGGATGGAGACGATGCCCGGGTTCTCCAGCGGGAACCAGTGGAAGTCCACCCCCGGGAAGAGCGCCATCTTGGTGCCGGAGACCACCGGCGAGAAGGCCACCAGCACCACCGCCGGGATCAGCCCGCCGTAGACCGACCAGACCGCGCCGCGCGGGGTGAACCGCCGCCAGAACAGGCAGTACAGCAGCACCGGCAGGTTGGCCGAGGCGGCGACGGCGAAGGCCAGGCCGACCAGGAAGGCCACGTTCATCTGCTGGGCGAAGAGGCTGAGCGCGATCGCGACCGCCCCGATCCCCACCGCCGCGATCCGTGCGACGCCGACCTCCTGGCGTTCGGAGGCCTCGCTCCCCGCCGCGTCGCCGTCCGCCCGGCCGGCGCGGACCCGCCGGGAGGCCGGGACGGCGGCCCGTCGGCCCCGGGGGCGGCGCGGACGGCCGCGCCAAGCGCCCGCCCAGATGTCGTGGGCGAAGGCCGCGGAGGAGGCGAGGGTCAGCCCGGCGACCACGGCGAGGATCGTGGCGAAGGCGATCGCCGAGATCAGCGCGAACAGCACCACCCCTCCGGTGGAGCCGTTTCCGCCGCCGAGCACCAGGGCCAACAGCGGGACGGCGGTGTTGCCGGCCGGGTTGGCGTGCCGGACCTCCGCCGAACCGACCAGGGCGGTGGCACCGAGGCCGAGCGCGATGGCCATCAGGTAGAAGCCGCCGACCAGCCCGATCGCCCACATCGTGGAGCGCCGGGCGGCCCGCGCGGTGGGCACGGTGTAGAAGCGGGAGAGGATGTGCGGGAGCCCGGCGGTGCCCAGGACCAGAGCCAGGCCGAGGCTGAAGAAGTCCAGCCGGCTGGTGAAGGTCTTGCCGTACTTGAGCCCGGGCTCGAGGTACCGCTGCCCCGCGCCGCTGTGCTGGGCGGCCTGGCGCATCAGCTCGGCGACGTCCCCGTGGAAGCGGACCATCAGCAGCACGGTGAGCAGCACCGAGCCGGCGACCAGCAGGACGGCCTTGACGATCTGGATCCAGGTGGTGGCCCGCATCCCGCCGATCGTGACGTAGACGATCATCAGGGCGCCGACCGCGACGATGGTCCAGGTCCGGGCCTCGGAGCTGTTGGTGCCGAGCAGCAGGGCGACCAGGCTGCCCGCGCCGACCATCTGGGCGACCAGGTAGAACAGGGTGACGACGACGCTGGCGCCGCCGGCCGCCGCCCGGACCTTACGACGGCGCAGCCGCAGCGCGAGCACGTCGGCGAGGGTGTACCGGCCGGCGTTGCGGACGAGCTCGGCGACCAGCATCAGGACGACCAGCCAGGCGACCAGGAAGCCGATGCTGTAGAGCACGCCGTCGTAGCCGTACAGCGCGATCAGCCCGGCGACGCCGAGGAAGGAGGCGGCGGAGAGGTAGTCCCCGGAGAGCGCGAAGCCGTTCTGCAGCGGGGTGAAGTCCCGGCCGCCGGCGTAGAAGTCCTCGGCGGCGCTGCCCCGTCGGCCCACCCAGAGGGTGATGCCCAGGGTGACCAGGACGATGACGGCGAACAGCACGACGGCCAGGTCGTGGTGGTCCCCGGTGGGGGCGACGGGGGGCGGGGTGGCGGTCCTCATCGCAGCTGGTCCTGGGTGTCCCAGCGGAGCCCCAGGGCGGCCCGGTCGCGCTTGGTGCGGGCGTTGCGGGCGTAGAGCCAGGTGAGCACGAAGGTCGAGGCGAACTGCAGCAGCCCCAGCAGCCAGGCCACGTTGAGCGGTCCGGCGATCGGGCTGCGCATCACGCCGGGCGCACCGGCCTGGGCGGCGACGTACAGCAGGTACCAGCCGAGGAAGGCGCCGCTGATGGGGAAGACGAAGGCGCGGTAGCTGCGCTTGATGTCCTGGAAGGCGTCGCTGGCCTGGACGGCCCGGTACACCTCGGTGCTCGCGTCGACGACCGGCGGTTCCACGACGGGCGGGACCGGCTGCGGGGGCGCCGCCTCACCGCGGACCGGCCGGGCCGCCGGCTCGGCCGGTACCGAAGCCGATACCGAGGCCGAAGCCGAAGCCATGGTCGAGGCCGGTGCCGACACCGGGTTCGATGACGGGGCCGGCGTCGACGCCAGGGCCGGCGCCTGGGCCGAGCCCGACGGGCCCGGGGCAGGGGCCGGTCTCGGTGTCGGTGTCGGCCGACCGGGCCGGGGTGCGGCGGCGGGAGCGGCCCACCAGTCGAATCGCTGCCCCTGGCCGGGGCTGCTCGTCTGCTGCTGTGGCACTGCTGCTCCTGGACCGAGGGGGGTGCTGACCGAACCATGATGGAGGCCTACAAACCCCGCCAACTCCCATTGCAGATACGTTCACTCGATGAGGTGATCGATGATCCGACAGACACTCATGCGACTACTGCTGCGTACCGGTGATTCCGTGTCGGAACGCGTACGCGACCGCCTGCGCCCGGTCCCGGACGGCGGTCTTGGCGAAGAGGTTGTTGATGTGGGTCTTCACCGTGGCCGGGCTGACGAACAGCCGCCGGGCGATCTCGGTGTTGGAGAGCCCCTCGGCGATCAGCGCCAGCACCTCGGCCTCGCGGGCGGTCAGCCCGTCCGGCAGCACGCCCGAGGGCGCCGCCGGGGAGCCCGCCGCGCGCCCCGGCGAGGGTGCGGGGCCGGCCGTGGGGGCCGCGTCCGCCAGCCGCTCCAGCAGCCGCAGCTGCACCTGCGGTGAGAGCCCGGCCGCGCCCGAGCGGACGTCCGCGATGGCCCGGGCGATCTCCTCGCCGCTCGCGTCCTTGGTCAGGTAGCCGCGCGCCCCGGCCCGCAACGCCGGGAACAGCGAATCGTCGTCGGCGTAGGTGGTGAGGACGACCACCTCGGTCTCCGGGTGGGCGGTCCGGATCCGGCGGGTCGCCTCGACTCCGTCGCAGCGGGGCATCCGCAGATCCATCAGGACCACGTCCGGGTGGTGCCGCTCGACCAGGGCGACGGCCTCCTCCCCGTCGCCGGCGGCGCCGACCACCTCGATGCCCGGCAGCAGCCCGAGCAGCATGACGATGCCCTCGCGCACCACCGTCTGGTCGTCCGCGACCACCACACGGATCACGCTCACGCCGGAACCCGCAGCAGCACGCGCCATCCCCCCTCGTCAGGGCCCGCCAGCAGGGTGCCGCCGAGCAGTTCCGCGCGTTCGCGCATCCCCAGCAGACCGTACCCGCTGCCGCTGGCCGCCAGCTCGCCGGCGGACCCGCCGCGCGCCGGGCGGGTGTTGTGCACCTCCAGCTCCACCTCCTCCGGCAGGTAGCGCAGTTCGACGGTGCAGCGTGCGCCGGTGGCGTGCTTGCGCACGTTGGTCAGCGCCTCCTGCGCCGTACGCCGCACCGCGAGCCCCGCCTCGGCGGCCAGCGGGCGCGGCGTGCCGGTGACCGAGAGACCGGCCCGCTCACGCCCCGTCAGCTCCACCAGGAACTCCCCGACCGGGGTGAACTCACCGCGCAGCGCGGAGAGCGCCTGCCGGGTCTCGGCCAGGCCGTCCTGTGCCATCCGCCGGGCGGCCACCACCCGTTCGCGGATCTGCTCCCGGTCGGTGCCGGCGTCCAGCATCAGCCGGGCCGCCTCCAAGTGGACGAGCTGCGCCGAGAGGCTGTGGGCCAGCACGTCGTGGATCTCCCGGGCGATCCTGGCCCGTTCGGCGAGCGCCACGCTCTCCGCCTCGGCGGCCCGGGCCGCCCGTTCCTGGGTGAGCAGCCGGCGGGCGGTGCCGCGCGCCTCGGTGTCGAGCCGCAGCAGGTAGCCGAGCACGCCGAGCCCCCCGATCGTGGCGCAGACGGCGAGCCAGCTCTCCCAACTGGCCGCCGCGTAGGAGCCGAACGCCGCCACGGCCGTGACCAGCGCGGCGACGATCGGCAGCCGGACCAGGGCGGTCACCGCGAGGCCGGCCCAGGTGAAGTCCGCCAGCACATAGGCGTGCCCCCACTCGCCGAGCCAGGCGGAGCCGATCAGGGTGGTGGCCAGCACGAACGTGGGCCGCGCCCGCTGCTCCCGGCTGACCTTCAGGAAGGCGAACCACTGCGCCACGACGGCGACCAGCCCGGCGCTGACCGCGACCACGCCCCAACCGGCGTACGTCCCCCGGGAGTACGTCCCCCAGACCAGGGTGACGAACAGCACCGTCCGGCCCAGCACGGTGAGGGTCCGCCGTGCCGGGCTCTCCGCGTCCCGCTCCAGCCCCTCCCGGGAGGGCCAGCGGGTCCAGCTCCACCCGGGCACGGGCACTCCTCCTGGCTCGACGGATCGGCGGCGGTCAGCCGGTCGTGGTGGCGCGGTACGAGGGCTCCAGGTTCCGCGCCCTCCAGTTCACCACGAGCGACCTGACCAGCAGCAGGACCGCCAGGCCGAGCAGCAGCGCGCTGCCGCTCTGGCGGACGTGCAGCGCCGAGCCGATCCCGAACAGGCCGAGCCGGATGGCGACCATGCCGGCCCAGGCCGCGACCGTGGCCTTGGTGCCCTGCGCCCAGAGCTCGCCGTCCTTGCCGTGCCAGAGCCGGACGGTCCAGCCCCAGACGGAGCCCGTGGCCAGCACCACCAGCAGCGAGGCGACGAGCAGTGCGACGGCCGGGGCCGGATGAGCGTGGTCGACCAGCTGCGGGTCACGCAGCGCGAGTGCGGCGAGGATCAGCGGCACGAGCCAGAAGCGGCGCTCGGTGTCCAGGCGCTGGGCGCGCATCTGGCGCTGAACCACCAGGACCATCACCGCGATGATCACGAGGATGTTGACGAGGCCGCTCATCGGTCTCTCCGTTCCGGCGGAAGGGGCTGGGCTGACCTCTCCGACGCTACGGACACGGCGCCGTCCGCTGATCGGAGCCGGGGTGGACCAGGGGTGGACCGGAAACGCGAGGGCCCTCCACCCACGGGTGGAGGGCCCTGCCGCGGAGGGGTCCGGCTGCTCAGGCGTCGATGCGCGAGCGGTCCAGGGTGGCCGCCGAGTCCACGATGAACTCCTTGCGCGGGGCGACGTCGTTGCCCATCAGCAGGTCGAAGATCTTCTCGGCCTGCTCGAGGTCGCCCAGGTTGATCCGGCGCAGCGTGCGGTGGCGCGGGTCCATGGTGGTCTCGGCCAGCTGGTCGGCGTCCATCTCACCGAGGCCCTTGTACCGCTGCACCGGGTCCTTCCACCGCAGGCCCTTGCGCTGGAAGTCCAGCAGGGTGGAGCGCAGCTCGGCGTCGGAGTAGGTGTAGTGGTACTTCTCCTGGCCACGCTTGGGGTTGGTGAGCTCGATGCGGTGCAGCGGCGGCACGGCGGCGAAGATCCGGCCCTGTTCGACCATGGGGCGCATGTAGCGCTGAAAGAGCGTCAGCAGCAGGATGCGGATGTGCGAGCCGTCGACGTCGGCGTCGGCCATGAAGATGACCCGGCCGTAGCGGGCCTGGTCGATGTCGAAGGTGCGGCCCGAACCGGCCCCTATCACCTGGATGATCGAGGCGCACTCGGCGTTCTTGAGCATGTCGCTCACCGACGCCTTCTGCACGTTGAGGATCTTGCCGCGGATCGGCAGCAGGGCCTGGAACTCGGAGTTGCGGGCCAGCTTGGCGGTGCCGAGCGCCGAGTCTCCCTCGACGATGAAGAGTTCGGTGCGGTCGACGTCGTCGCTGCGGCAGTCGGCGAGCTTGGCCGGAAGCGAGCTGGTCTCCAGCGCGGTCTTCCGGCGCTGGGCCTCCTTGTGCTGGCGGGCGGCGACCCGGGTGCGGGCGGCGGCGACGACCTTCTCCAGCACCGCCCTGGCCTGGACCTTCTCGTCCTTCTTGCCGGAGGTCAGGAAGGCCTTGAGCTCCTTGGCGACCACGGCGGCGACGATCCGGTTGGCCGCCGAGGTGCCCAGCACCTCCTTGGTCTGGCCCTCGAACTGCGGCTCGGCGAGCCGGACGGTGACCACCGCGGTGAGACCCTCGGTGGCGTCGTCCTTGGTGATGTCGTCCTCGGCGACGCGCAGCAGCTTGCCGGCGCGCAGCGCCTCGTTCACGGTCTTGGCGAGCGAGCGCTCGAAGCCGGTCACGTGGGTGCCGCCCTTGGGGGTGGCGATGATGTTGACGAAGGAACGCAGCGTGGTGTCGTAGCCGGCGCCCCAGCGCAGCGCGATGTCCACACCGAGGTGCCGGGTGACCTCGGTGGGCGTCATGTGGCCGAGCTCGTCCAGGACGGGGACGGTCTCCTTGAAGGTGCCCTCGCCGCGCAGCCGCAGCACGTCGCAGACCGGCTTGTCGGGCGCGAGGAACTCGCAGAACTCGGCGATGCCGCCGTCGAAGCGGAAGGTCGACTCCTCGACCTTGTCGCTCTCGGTCAGCCGCTCGTCACGGACGACGATGGTCAGGCCGGGGACGAGGAAGGCCGTCTGCCGGGCCCTGCTGTGCAGGTGCTCCAGCGAGAGCTTGGCGTCCTTGAGGAAGATCTGCCGGTCGGCCCAGTAGCGGATCCGGGTGCCGGTGCGGGCCTTCGGGACCTTGCGGGCCTTGGTGAGGCCGTTGGCGGGCTCGAAGGGGGCGTCCGGGCTGGTCTCGGTGAAGATGCCGGGGGTGCCACGGCGGAAGCTGATCGCGTGGGTGTGACCGCCCCGGTCGACCTCGACGTCCAGACGGGCGGAGAGCGCGTTGACGACGGAGGCGCCGACGCCGTGCAGACCGCCGGAGGCCGCGTACGAGCCGCCGCCGAACTTGCCACCGGCGTGCAGCTTGGTCATCACGACCTCGACGCCGGAGAGGCCGGTCTTGGGCTCGACGTCCACCGGGATGCCGCGGCCGTTGTCGCGCACCTCCACCGAAGAGTCCTCGTGCAGGACGACGTCGATGCGGTCGCAGTGGCCGCCGAGCGCCTCGTCGACGGAGTTGTCGATGATCTCCCAGAGGCAGTGCATCAGGCCGCGGCTGTCGGTCGAGCCGATGTACATGCCGGGACGCTTGCGGACCGCCTCCAGGCCCTCCAGGACGAGCAGGTGCCGAGCGGTGTAGTTGGAACCGTCGTCGCCGGCCAGCAGTGCGGACGGCACGGTCGTTTCGGCACTCACGCGGCACTCTCCTCGGTGAAGTTCTGTCTCATCGGTCACATCCGAGCCGGCCATGTCCGACTCGGTCACATCCGGCTCGGTCACATCCGGGGTGGCATCCGGCCGCAGCCGGATCGTCCGCCAGTGCAGCACACCGCACCGACAGCCGTTCCCCTGCGTGTGCACACCGCTCCGCCGAGTGCACAGCACGGCGGTCCGGTCCCGCGCAGCTTGTACGCGCTGCGCGAACAAGCGCCGCACTGGACGACGGACGCCGGGGCGCCATCTCCTCCCGGTACCACCGGTCCTGGCGGATCGTGGGGCCGGGCGCAGGCTCCGGAACTGCCGTTATGCAGGCTACCGGGGCCCGGGACGGGGCTTATGCTCCAACCCAGCAGAGGATTATGCTACGCGGACCTCGCACCCGGTCCCGATCGGGCGTTCGAGCGAGAGGCGGATCCTGGGATTCGGTACGCATGAACCACCGGCCCCCGGGGCACGTCCTCATCAACACAGCAGAATCCTCAAAGAAGAAAAGCCACGAGCGGGAACGTTTTCGGCCTGGTTGGATGTTGACCCTGGTACGACAGCTCGTCGAGCTAGAGAAGAGGCGACGTGACTACTGTTCTGACACCTGCGAGCCCGCTCACCGCGGCTGACCGCTGCGACCGCTGCGGCGCCCAGGCCTACCTGCGCGTCGTACTCGCCAGCGGCGGAGAGCTGCTCTTCTGTGCCCACCACGGCCGGAAGTTCGAGCCCGAGCTCAAGAAGATCGCCGTGGAGATACAGGACGAGAGCGGCCGTCTCAGCGGCACCAGCACGGCCACGGCCAGCGACGAAGAGCGCTGAGTCCAGGCGCCACAGCAGCACTCAGCGACGAGCTGTGTCCGGCCGCGCACAGCGCGCGACCGGCGAGCCGGGCGACAGGTCCCCTTCCGGGGCCGGTCGCCCGGCTCTGCTGTTCTCCGGCCATCGCTCCCGGGTGCGTCCCGCTCCCCGCACTGCCCACCCCCGGCACGGCCCGTTTCCGGCAACCCCCGTTTCCAGTGACTCCCCCGTCTCCGGCGACTCCTCCGAGCCGGCCGACGCCGCGTCAGAACGTGACGCCGCCGCTACAGTGCGGAGCGCACCGTGTCCGAGACCGCGCCCAGCCTGGTGTAGACGCCCGGGTGTGCCGCCTCGGCGCAGCCCGTTCCCCAGGAGACCAGCCCTGCCAGCCGGCCCGCGACGACCAGCGGGCCGCCGCTGTCCCCCTGGCAGGCGTCCTTGGCGCCCTTCTCCTCCCCGGCACAGACCATGCCGCGGGCGTCGAACCGCCCGTCCGACCCGCCCGGGTAGGCCTGCGCGCAAGTCTGGTCCGGGATGATCGGCACATCGACACTGCGCAGCGTGGGTGAGTAACTACCCGTCCCGGTGGTGTCCCCCCAGCCGTAGACCTGCGCCCTGGTGCCCGGCTGGTACGGCTCGGTCTCGCCCTGGCCCACCAGGTCGATGACCGGCCGGGCACCCTGCGACTCGGTGAGCGTGAGCACCGCCACATCGTTCATGTTCGCGGCGAAGGCGTAGTCGGGGTGGATCCAGACCGACTGGACCGCCACTTCGCGGCCGGCGGAGCCGCGCAGATCGTCCCGGTCGACCACCACCTTGAGCCCGGGCCGGTCCACCCGCCGACCCTTGGACTCGTCGTAGAAGCAGTGCGCCGCCGTCACCACCTTGGTCGGGGTGACCAGCGCGCCCCCGCAGAACTGCCCGGACCGGCCGTTGCCGAACTGCTGGCGGCTGGCGAGCGCCACCATCCACGGGTGGTCGCCGGTGCTCGAACCGGCCCCGCCGACGATCCTGCCCTGTGCCCGGGCGGGGGCGGCCCCCGGGCCGAGCGCGATCAACGGCGCGGGCAGCGCCGCGATCAGGGCCAGCACGACGGCCCGGTGGCGGCGTGCCGGCCGGGCGGCCGGGCATGCCGGTGTCGAGGCGGCGGTCGACAGATCCGCGCGGTCCGGGTTGGGCAGCACCGTGTCTCCAGTTGGCTCGGCAGCAGGCAACCGGCACAGCGTAGGTGATCGACTACGCCCTGCGACCACTTCCCGCGGTGCCGCCACCCGGACGAGCGACAACGGCCACCCGGACGCTGACGCACCCGGCCCCGGACGTGCGAAAAGGCCCCGCGGACGTGCAAAGTGGCCCGACGGGGACGCGGCGGACGTGCGACGTGACCCGACGGGGACGGGCGGTGTCGCACGGACATGCGACGGAGGCCGGGCAGGCATGCGAAGAGGCCCGGAGCGGTGTGCTCCGGGCCTCTTCCGCAGGGCTACGGCCCTACATGGTCCTGCCGATCAGTCCAGGTAGTCGCGCAGCACCTGGGAGCGCGACGGGTGGCGCAGCTTCGACATGGTCTTGGACTCGATCTGGCGGATGCGCTCACGGGTGACCCCGTACACCTTGCCGATCTCGTCCAGCGTCTTCGGCTGACCGTCCGTCAGGCCGAAGCGCATCGAGACCACGCCCGCCTCGCGCTCGGACAGGGTGTCCAGCACCGAGTGCAGCTGCTCCTGGAGCAGGGTGAAGGAGACCGCGTCGGCCGGCACGACCGCCTCGGAGTCCTCGATCAGGTCACCGAACTCACTGTCGCCGTCCTCACCCAGCGGGGTGTGCAGCGAAATGGGCTCGCGGCCGTACTTCTGGACCTCGATGACCTTCTCCGGGGTCATGTCGAGCTCCTTGGCCAGCTCCTCCGGGGTGGGCTCGCGGCCCAGGTCCTGGAGCATCTGGCGCTGGACGCGGGCCAGCTTGTTGATGACCTCGACCATGTGCACCGGGATACGGATGGTGCGGGCCTGGTCGGCCATCGCGCGGGTGATCGCCTGGCGGATCCACCACGTGGCGTAGGTGGAGAACTTGTAGCCCTTGGTGTAGTCGAACTTCTCGACCGCGCGGATCAGACCGAGGTTGCCCTCCTGGATCAGGTCCAGGAAGAGCATGCCGCGGCCGGTGTAGCGCTTGGCCAGCGAGACGACCAGTCGGAGGTTGGCCTCCAGCAGGTGGTTCTTGGCGCGGCGGCCGTCCTCGGCGATGATCTCCAGCTCGCGCTTGAGCTTGGGAGCCAGCTTGTCGGCGGCCGAGAGCTTGTCCTCGGCGAACAGGCCGGCCTCGATGCGCTTGGCGAGCTCGACCTCCTGCTCGGCGTTGAGCAGCGGGACCTTGCCGATCTGCTTCAGGTAGTCCTTGACCGGGTCGGCGGTGGCACCGGCGACGGCGACCTGCTGGGCCGGGGCGTCGTCCTCGTCGTCGTCGGAGAGCACGAAGCCCTGCGACTCCTCCTCGGGCTCCGCCTCCTCGCCCGACTTGTCGCCGGGGAGGGCGACGTCCTCGAGCAGCTCCTCCTCGCCGATGACCTCCTCGTCGCCCTTGCCCGCCTTGGCGGACGCGGTCTTCTTGGCGGCGGCCTTCTTGGCCGGGGCGGCGGTCTTCTTGGCCGCGGCCTTCTTGGCCGGGGCCGCCTTCTTCGCCGCGACCGCCTTCGCCTCGGCGACGACGGTGGTCGCCTCCTCGACGGTGATGTCGGCGGACACCGTGCTGACCGTGGCCGCGGCGGCCACGACGGCCGGAGCGGCGACGGGGGCACCGGGGGCGATGCGCACGGGCGGCTTGGTCGGGGCCGCGGGGGCAGCCGGGTTCCGGGTGGTGACCGCCTTGGTGGCAGTGCGCTTGGTGGGGCTCTTGGCCGCGACGCTCTTGCGCTTGGCGCCGGCCGGTTCGGCCGCGCTGACCATGAGATCCACCCCCTCCTCAATCAGAACCTGGTTGAGGCTGCGCATGACGTTCTTCCACTTGGTGACCGGGATCTGGTCCGCCTCGAACGCCTGGCGCACGTCGTCACCGGCGATCTGCCCCTGGGCCTTGCCCCGCTCGATGAGCGCCAGCAGAGCCGCGGACTCGGCGATCTCGGGGGGAAGCGAACGGGATGTGCTGGCCGACACGAACAACCTCTCGGACGATGAGTGGACTCGAACCCGTACCGGCCGCCCGAGCGGGCGGGGAAGGAAATCGCGCGTCAGGCACGCGGTGTCGATTCCGACCGACTCGGGCTTGAGGACTGGGTTTGCAGGACGGCAGCAGCGCCGCAGACCAACACAGCATTCTGACATGTTGGGGTATTCCGGAGCTGCTTCCGCTCTGGAGACATCGCTGCTACTCGTCAAGTGTTACGCATGGCCTTCGTGTCGCGGGTCACACCACTCGGCGCCCGCGGCCCGGGGCCGGCTTCCATCATCGCGCACTCGCGCCGAAGTCGGTTGGCATGGGCAGGACATATCGGCGTGGCGGGAGGCCGGGGACCGAGGCGGGCGGATGGGCGGCCCGGCACACAAGGGCCCTCCGACCGCGCCGTGGGGTGCAGCCGGAGGGCCATGGGTTCGCCGGGGTCGCTCGGTCGCAAGGTGGGCGGCTCAGTGCTCCCGGGGGGCCGGGACGGACGGCTCGATCTCCGGGTGGACGGTGAGCAGCGCCCGCATCGCGACCTCGCCCGCGGTGCCGTCACCGGTGCCGAGCGCGTCCACCAGCCGGGCGTGCAGGCTGACCGAGGCCTCCGAGGGGCGCTCACAGGCGGTGGCCGGACCACCGGACACCTGGAGCGCTCCGGAGACGATCCCGGAGAGGTGCTCCAGCATCCGGTTGCCGGCCATCTGCAGGACGAGGGCGTGCAGCTCGGCGTCGGCCCGCGAGAACGTGGAGAGGTCGGCCTGGGCGGAGGCGTGACCCATGATCTCGATCAGCTCGACCAGCCGCTGCTGGACGTCCTCCCGGCCGTGGCCGGCGGCCAGCCGGGCCGCCAGCGGCTCGATCGCCCAGCGGAGCTCGAACAGCTCCCGGCGCTGCTCGTCGCGCTGCGGCCCGAAGGCACGCCACTCGATGATGTCCGGGTCCAGCAGGTTCCAGTCACCGACCGGACGGACCCGAGTGCCGACGTTCGGCCGGGCGCTGACCAGGCCCTTGGCCTCCAGCACTCGCAGCGACTCGCGGACCACCGTGCGGGAGACCTCGAAGCGCTGGCCGATCTCCTCGGGGACGAGAGGGCGGTCCGCGCCGAGGTCACCCGAGACGATCATCTGACCGAGCTGCTGCACCAGCTGGCCGTGCAGACCGCGGCCCCGGCTGCTGGTGGTCTTGCGGCCGACCCGGGCCAGATCCGACTCGGCGCCCTCCCAGCGGGGCGCCGGCGGGATCGGCCGGTCGGCGTACGAGAAGCGGTCCAGGTCGCCGGAGCCGGGGACGGCGCCTTCGGCGGAACGGGCGGGGGTCATGGTGGGGTGCGCAAGGGTACTCACAGGTCCTTTGTCGGCGATCGGCGGGCACAGCTTGAGGATTCTCGTGAAAAGCACACGAAAGGGTGATCGACCGTGACTGGATAATTGACTTCTTATCAGGAAGAACCGCGCATTACGGTCGCAGCTGGTCGATCTTGGCGGACCGTCAGCGACGGCCGGGCCCCGGCGGGGCTTCCCGCAGGAGCCGGGGCCGTGGCTTCAGGGGCCTCAGAGAGCCCGGCGACGGGCCTGGACCAGAAGGGTCGCGATCAGCAGCACCAGGGCGGGCGCCGCCACCGCCGCCAGCAGCGCGGGATCGGTCAGCGCCGAACCGCCCGCCGCAACCCGACGGTCCCCGCCGTACACCCATCCGTACGCCCACTCGATGCCGGACTGGAACGGCAGCAGCTCCGCCGCGCGGATCGGCCAGGCCGTCCCCGTCTGCCGCAGCAGCAAGGCCACCCCGGACTCCAGCAGCGCCGGCAGCGCGCAGAGCAGCAGCACACCGGCCGCGGCACTGCGGGTCAGCGAGGCCGTCAGGACGCCCGTCCAGCCCGCCACGACGACCAGCCCGACGAAGGCCAGCAGCGCCCCCGGCACCCCGTGGCCGGCCCCGAGCCCCACCGGGGCGAGTAGGCCCGGGAGGTCTGCGAGCCCCGTCAGACCCGCCGAGGACAGCGCCACCGACACCCGGTCCGAGAGCGCGGCCGGGTCCGACCAGGCGGCGGCCGTCACCCCCGCGGGCAGCGCGAGATGCACGGCCACCGCGTCGACCAGCAGGGTGGCCAGCGCCAGCAGCCCCGCGACCGGGCCGATCACCACCAGCTTGGCCAGCAGCAGCCGCACCCGCCGCAGGTAGGACACCTGCGAAGCCGGCAGCCCCGGATGGCGCACCTCGTGCCCGTAGGAGAGGGCACCCAGCAATCCGGCACCGAGCGCCGCGAAGGGCAGCGGGATCAGCGGGACGGTCGCCGTCAGCAGCCGGACGCCTGCCGGGCCGGACAGCGGACCGGACAGCGGACCGGTCGGCGTCTGGGCGGCCAGCACGGCGGCCACGACGGCGTCGCACAGCAGCACCGCGGCGAGAAGCAACCAGGTGGAGCGAAGGCCGCGCAGCCGGCGCAGCTCGTAGGCCAGGGCACGCACGGTTCACTCGCTCCGGTGGTCGGGGGTGTGGGCGGACGCGGGGGTGGGGGTCGGGGTGGGACTGGGGGCGGCGGTGGGACTGTGGGCGGGGCTGGAGCTGTGGGCGCTGCAGGTGGGGGCGGCCTCCGGATCCAGGCGGCCGAGGCGGATGGTGTCGGCGGTCAGCAGGTATCCGGCGGCGGCCTCCTCGGACCGGTCGCGGGGAGCGGTGGCGGCCTGACCGCCATCACCGGCGGACCGGACCAGAGCACTGAGGCCGTCCCGGAAGAGGCGGTCCACGGCGACGGTCGGGGAGGTCTCCGCAGGGTCGGCCGGATCTGCCGGATCGGCCGGGTCCGGCCCGGAGGGTGGGGCGGGCGGGGCCGGCCGTGTCGCTCGGGCGGCCGCCGCCGACAGCGCGGTCGCTGCGGAGGCGGAGGAGGAGCCGGAGGATTCGGCGGCGGGAGCGGCTGGGGTGAAGGCGGCTGGGGCGGAGGAGGCGGCAGGGGCAGGCGAGGAGGGGAGCGCGAGGGCGGGGAGCGCGACGCCGCCCGGTGTCCCCGTGCTCGACTGGGGCACGTGGGCGTGTCCGGCCCCGCCCTCCTCCGATGCCCGGGGCCGCTCCGGCTCCGGCCTCGCCGCCTCCTCGCTCGCCACCGGCATCGCCTGGGTGACCATCGCCTGGCCCACCGCTTGCTCGTCGGCCGACCGACGGGCCTTCACCGGGTGGGTCCTGACCGGACGGTCCGGCACGGGTCCGGCCGGCCTCCGACCGGCCGGGGCCTGCTCCCCCGGTGCCTGCCCGCCCGGCTTCTGCCCGGCCGGTGTCTGACCCTCCGTTGCCTGCTCCCCCGGTGCCGGGTGGACCTGGAGGTGGCCGGAGCGGCCCGAGGCCACGGGCAGCGTGGCGCGGGGAGCCGGCTGCTCGACCACCCGGTCGGCGAGTTCGTGCAGCAGGATGCCGTGCTGGTAGGCGAGTTCGCCGATCTCGGTGCGACCGATCCCCGCCACCGCGAGGCCCGCCCCGCCGTCTCGGCGCACCTGCGCGCCCTGGCCGACCAGAAGATCGGCGAGCCGGGCCATCTGCGGCCCGCGTACGGCGACCTCCGGGCTGAGCCGGGTACGGCAGAACTCCGACACCGGCTGGTCGGCCACCATCCGGCCCTGGTCGAGCGTGATCACCCGGTCGGCGAGCCGGGCGGCCTCCTGCGGGGTCCGGGTGGTCACCAGAACCGTCCCGCCCGCCACACCGAACGAGCGCAGGAAGGAGTGGAACCACTCCACGTTGCGCGGCGACAGGCCCTCGGTGGGCGCGTCGAGGATGAGGGTGCCGGGGTCTCCGAGCAGGGCGGTGGCGAGCGCCAGCCGACGGTGCATGCCGGGCGAGAAGGTGCGCAGCCGCTGCTCGCAGACGCTGGCGAGCCGGGTCTGCTCCAACAGCTCGTCGGCCCGCCGGGCCGGGACTCCGAGGGCCGCCGCCAGCATCCTGAGGTGGCTCTGGGCCTTCCGGCCGGGGTGCCCGGCTACTGCACCGGCGGCCCCGCCCGGGCCGGGCAGCAGCACGCCGACCTCCCGCTCGGGGCGCCGCAGCCGGCGGTAGGTGCGGCCGTCGAAGAGTGTGACGCCATGGCCGCGTTCGAGTTCGAGCATCAGCCTCAGCGCGGTGGACTTGCCCGCGCCCTCGGGGCCGAGCAGCGCCGTCACCACGCCCGGACGGGCGTCGAAGGTCAGATCGAGCACCGCCGGCGGACCGCCCCTGCGGTAGACCTTGGTCAGTCCGGTGATCTGGATCATCGCTGGCTGCTCCCATGCCCTCGGCCGACCTGCGTCCCTGCACGACGCGGGGCCGTGCCCGCACGGCCCCGCGCCAGCACATTAGGGGGCCACCACGAAGATTCCGGGCATTACGGGAGCGGCACGGGCTCGCTGCCCGCACACCTCACCCGATCAGGGGACAATCCGATCCTGCGACGCCACCGGGCCGGGGGCGAGCAGGGGTTGGGCAGGGACTGGGGCAAAGCTTGGAGCAGGCAGCAGCCGGGGCGGCAGAGCAGGCCGCGGGCCGTCGGCTCAGGACTCCGGCCGCAGCATCGGCGGGTTGAGCACGGTGGCCCCTCCGGCGGTGAACAGCTGCGCCGGACGACCGCCCTGACGCGTCGTCGTGCCGCCGGAGGGCAGCAGGAAACCGGGGGTGCCGGTGACCTTGCGGTGGAAGTTCCGTGGGTCGAGGACCACACCCCACACGGCCTCGTAGACCCGACGCAGCTCGCCGACGGTGAATTCGGGCGGGCAGAAGGCCGTGGCCAGTGAGGAGTATTCGATCTTGGATCGGGCGCGCTCGACCCCGTCGACCAGGATGAGGCCGTGGTCGAAGGCAAGCGGGACTTCGTCGGCCGGGTTCTTTCCCAGCAGTTCGGTGACCGGGGCCCAGCGGGCGCTGCTGGCGTCGCCGCCGGCGCGCGGGGTCGGCAGGTCGGGCGCCAGGACCAGGTACGCGACACTGACCACCCGCATCCGGGGGTCGCGCTGGGGGTGGCCGTAGGTCGCGAGCTGTTCCAGGTGGGCGCCGGCCGTGCCGGGGCTCGCCGCTTCGTGGCCCGGGGCGGAGTAGGCACGCAGGCCGGTCTCCTCCGCCAGCTCCCGGGAAGCCGCCTCGGCCAGACCCTCGTCCGGGCGGACGAAGCCACCGGGCAGGGCCCAGTAGCCCTGGAAGGGGGGCTCGCCCCGTCGGACCAGCAGGGCACACAGCGCGTGGTCCCGCACCGTCAACACCACCAGGTCAACCGTGACAGCGAACGGGGGGAAGGCCGACGGGTCATAACGCGACATGGCGACGATCATAGTCGTCTCTCTGACGATAAGCACAGGCCCGTGCACGGACTGTGCAGTGACGGTCCGGTGACCGCCCTGCCCGTGGCGCGCGCCCCGGGCCGAGGCCGTGGCAGGGTCCTACCCCCGGGTGGTGGGTCCCCGGGGGGGTCGGGCCTTCACGGGGCTCCTTCCCCGGGGTGGAACCTGGGGGGCGAGTCCTTGCCGGGGGTGGGCCGGTGCAGGCTCCTTCCGGCAGCCGCCCGCCCCGGGTGCCACCCGCGTGGCGGTGGCGGCGTCAGCGGGCGACCAGTTGCAGCTCCGCGGACGCCTCCTCGACCATCGCGACGCCGATCCGGCTCACCCGGACCGAGAACGGCTCCCCGGCGACCCGCAGGCCGGTCAGCTGCAGCTCGCCGAGCGGCGCCGTGCTGGCCGGGCGGACCAGCACCCGCCCGCCCGGGACGTCGGGGCGGACCCCGGCGAGCGCGAACACCGCGTGCACCGCGCCGGCCGCCGAGACCGCCGCCGGGCGGCAGGCCGCCGGGTGCGGCACGGGCGGGCAGCCGAGCGTGCGCTGCTCCCCCGCGTACATCTCGGGCAGTCGGCCCTCGAAGTGGGCGGCGGCGCCGAGAAGGCCCTGCAGCAGGGCGCCGGCCTCGTTCTCGTGGCCCGACTCGGCCAGCCCGGCGATCGCGAGGGCGGTCTCGTGGACCCGCACGGCTCCGCTGCGGTGGCCGAGCGGGTTGAACCGGGGTGACTTGGCGCTGAGCGTGCGCAGGCCCCAGCCGCTGTCCAGCTCGGGCGCGGCCAGGCGCTGGGCGAGCAGCCTGGTCTGCTCGCGCTCCAGCAGGCTCTCGTGCCGCCCGCCGTCTGCGGAGAGACCGGGGTCGAGGAGGTGGACGAAGGAGGAGGCGACCGCGGGCAGCGGCTGGCCGCCCGGCCCGAGGCCGAGGCCGGCCGCCGGGCGGCCGCCGAAGAGGTCGTCGATCCAGAACCGGTCGCGGAAGCGCCCGCGCAGCGCGGCCGCCCAGCCGCGCCACTCCCCGGCGCCGGGACGGCCGAAGGCCTCCAGCAGGTCGGCGCCGTGCAGGGCGGCGCGGTGCGCCTGGGCCTGGACCTCGGCCCGGGCCGCCACCGGGTGGGTTGCGCGGTCCTCCACCGGGCGGCTCAGATCGGTGACGAAGCCGTCGACCAGGCCGTCACGGAGTGCCCCGAGCGCACGCTCGGCGGCCGGGAGCAGCTCGGCGACCTCCTGCCGGGGCAGACCCCAGCGCCAGGCCTCGGCCAGCACGGTGACGAACAGCAGCGTCGCCTCCGTGGCGGTGCAGGTGGGCGGCAGCTCCGGTCCGCCGTGCCGGAGGGCGCCGGGCAGCAGCCCCTCGGGGCGACGGCCCGGCCCACCCTGACCGCCGCTCTGGCCGCCCGGCCCGTGCACCGGCCCTGCCGGGCCTGGGACGGCGCCGAGCTGCTGACGGCGGGCCAGCGCCCGGAGGGTGCCGGCGGCCAGCCGGGTGCCCAGCGGGAGCATCAGCCGGGCCGCCCACAGTGCGTCGGCCGGGGCGAGCCCGAACCGCCAGGGCGCGCCGGAGGCCGGGTAGAGATCGGTGGGGCGGTCCGGGTCGGCGAACAGCAGGCCGCCGAGGGCGTCCAGGGAACGCGGCACCAGCAGCTCGACCCGGGGGTCGTCGCTGCGGACCTCCGGCTCCGCCCAGGGCAACGGGACACCGGTGCCGCGCCCGCCCGGCGGCCGGGGGCCGGGGAGGGTGCTCTCCAGCTCGGTGCGGAGCTCGACCGACCAGCGGGCGCCGGGCTGCACCTCCAGGTCCCAGCGCAGTACGCCGGCGCCGGCCAGGACGGCGTGCGGCGACGGCTTGGCACTGACGACGGCACTGTGGGTGGGGCCGACCCAGCGCAGCCCCGCGGACTGCACCTGGCCGGGCAGATCCGGCGAGCGGTGCCCGGCGGCGATCTCGCCGACCGGGCCGAGGTCGGTGCCGAGCGCTATCTCCAGCGGCAGCCGGGCGGGCCGGCTACCGGTGTTTCGGACGGTGACGGTCTCGACTCCGTCGGCGTGCCGCAGCCGCTCGACGGTGAGCGCCGGGTCTGGGTCAGGGTCCCCGGGGATCCGGACGGCACCGAGGAAGCGGGCCTGAGCCGCCGTGGTCGAGGTGCCCTGGAGGGGCAGTGGCTCCATGCCGCCGAGCCGCAGCTCCATCCGGGCCAGTACCCGGACGCCGGAGCGGTAGAAGCCGTGGAGGCCGTGGCCGCGCAGCTGCCCGTCCGGGCCGGAGGCGGCCATCGCGGGCGCGTTGACGCAGAGCACCGCGTGGTGGACGGCGGCAGGCTGCGGGCGCGGCGGCGCCGCGGGCCGGGCCTGGCCGGCGGGGGCGCCTCCGGGGACCTGGTCGGGACGGCCGACCGGTCTCGGCGCGCCGACCACGCTCTCGGCCGGCATGGCCTGTGGCGGCCTCGCCTGTGGTGGCCTCATGGCGGTCACCGGACTCTCCTCCCCTCGGCGGTCCGGTGGCCGGTCAGGCCGGTGGGCCGCGAGCATGCTCGATCGCGTGCTGATGGTGCCTGGCCGGCGGAGGTTCCCGTCGGCGTCTGTGCCGTGTCTGGCCGTACCCGGCGCCGGGTCGTGCCATGCGACGCGCGGTACCGCTCCGGTACCGGCCCCGCCTCGCCCCGGGCACGCCGTTGTGCCCCGGGCGTCGTCGTGTCCGGCGTCCGGCCGTGCCCATGACGCCCTGTCCCGGCCGGTGCCCGGACCGGCCGTCGCCGGGCGGCGGCAGCACGCCGTACGTGCGCGGGCGCCTGTCCGCCTGGCTCCGCCGCCGTCGGCGCCCCGGCGGCCGTGGGCGCGCCGCGACTCCGTCCGCCTCCGGGGCCCGGGGGCCGTTCCGGCGCAGTGCCCCCGGGGTGAACGCTGCCGACCGGTCGCAGGTAACGCCCGGCGCGCCGGTTCGGCCTGCCGGTCGGCACTGGCGGGCGGTCGTGCCACTGCCGTCGACGGAGCCCTGCCACCCCGTGCCGGTGTCGTTCCGGGCCGAACGCGCCCCCGCCGGGGTTGCCGGCTGGTCGCGCCCGGCACCACGGGCTGACGGCGCAGCAGGCGGGTGACCGGGAGTGGCAACCGCCGGACCGGCCCGACCGCCGCCAGGATACGGTGCGGGGGTCGCGGCGCCCGCACCGGCAACACCGTGGAGAGCGACGTGACCGCTGTGACCTGCACGCACCGAGGAGTTGTATGTCCACCGCCAGTCGGCTGCCCGGGATCGTCACGACCGACCACGTCTTCCAGCTGCCCCTCGACCACACCGCCCCACAGGGCGAGCAGATCGAGGTGTACGCCCGTGAGGTGGTGGCTCCGGGCCGCGAGAAGGACGACCTGCCCTGGCTGCTCTTCCTCCAGGGCGGGCCCGGTGGGAAGGCCGGACGCCCGCTCGGCCGTGACGGCTGGCTGGAGCGCGCCCTCGACGACTACCGGGTGCTCCTGCTCGACCAGCGCGGCACCGGGCGGTCCACGCCCGCGAACCGGCAGACCCTCGCCCGGCGCGGCGACGCCCGGCAGCAGGCGGACTACCTGGCGCACTTCCGCGCGGACTCGATCGTCCGTGACGCCGAGCTGATCCGCCGCCGGCTGCTCGGCGACGACCGGCGTTGGAGCGTGCTCGGGCAGAGCTTCGGTGGCTTCTGCACCCTCACCTACCTCTCGATCGCACCCGAGGGCCTGCACGAGGCCTTCATCACCGGCGGCCTGGCCAGCCTGCACAGCTCGGCCGACGACGTCTACCGGGCGGCGTACCCCCGGGTCGTCCGCAAGAACGAGGGGCACTACGCCCGCTTCCCGCAGGACGTCGAGGTGGTGCGGCGGATCGCCGCGCACCTGGCCGCCTCGCCTGCGCCCCTGCCCGGCGGCGGGCTGCTCACCGTCGAGGCGTTCCAGGCCCTCGGAATCGTGCTCGGCGGCGGCAGCGGCTCCGGCAGCCTGCACTACCTGCTGGAGGAGGCGTGGGTGGAGGGCGCGGCCGGGCCCGAGCTGTCCGACACCTTCCTGACCGAGGCGCAGGCGAAGCTCTCCTTCGCCGGGGGGCCGCTGTACGCCGTGCTGCACGAGTCGATCTACGGGCAGCGGTCGGTGGACCGGGCCGGGACCGCGTGGTCGGCCGAGCGCGTCCGCAAGGAATTCCCGGAGTTCGACGCCCGGGCCGCCCTGGAGTCCGGGGAGCCGGTGCTGTTCACCGGGGAGATGATCTACCCCTGGATGTTCGACACCGATCCGGCGCTGCGGCCGCTCAAGGAGACCGCGGAGCTGCTCGCCGCCCGCCCCGACTGGGCCGACCTGTACGACCCGGCGCGGCTGGCCGGCAACGAGGTGCCGGTGGTCGCAGCCGTCTACCACGACGACATGTACGTCGACACCGCGGACTCGCTGGCGACCGCCCGCGCCGTGCGCGGCCTGCGGACGTGGATCACCAACGAGTGGGAGCACGACGGCCTGCGGGTGAGCGGCGGCAAGGTGCTCGACCGCCTGCTCGCGATGGCCCACGGCGAGGCGTAGCCAGCCGAGGAGCGACAGGCCTGGGTGTACCGGATCCGGACGCGGCGGACCGGGGTGCGGCCGGCCGCGGTGCGCTGCGCCTGGGCGCGGCCGGCCGAGCCGCAGCAGCTTGAGGCGCAGCAGCAAGGAACGGGGCGACCGGGCCTGCCCCGGGGCGGGCCCGGTGCCCCCGCCGGCCGGGCGGAGCGGTTGCCCCGTCCGGTCGGCGGAGGGGATCAGCGGGCACGACCGGCCGACGGCGGTGTCACTCCGCATGCCGGGATCCGACCACCGGGCGCCGGGTGCCCCGGCACCGGCCGCGCCGGCCGTTCGGAGCGGCCGGGGCGGCGGGCGCCCAGGGCGACGCGCGGCCGAGCCGCAGCTTGCGCGCGGGGCGCGGCTGGACCGACGGCCGGCACCTCTCCGCGCGGTCCGTCCGCTGGCGAAGCTGCGCGACCGTACCCCCGGCGGAGCCGACGGACGTATCGGACGCGCCGGACGCGCCCTCGGTCCGGTCCACCGGTTCTGGGGACGGAACGGCGCCCGAGGCGGTGGGGGCCGCCGGCCCGGTCTGGCCCGCGCGGGCGCGCCGTCGGCGGGTCTTGGACGGAGCGGGATCACGCAGTTTGTCAGGCCCTTGGCCCGCAGCCCGCTCGGGCGTCCGCTTCGCCCCCCGCTCCGGCTCGCCCGGCGGGCCGCCCTCCGGGTCGCGCTCCGGCTCGCGGGCCGGGTCGGCTTCCAGGCCGGCGGCCGTCTCGGCTCCCTGGGCCTCCCCGGTGCGGCGGCGGCGCTCGGCGTCCGCCCTCGCCAACAGGGAGGCCGCGGAGAGCCCGCCGTTCAGCGACTCGTAGAGCAGCTGGGCCAGCCGGTAGGAGGGGTCGAGGCGGAGCGTGTGGGCGAGGACGACCCGCGCCGTCGCGGTGTCCCCCGCGACCCAGGACACCCAGGCCAGCAGGGTGAGCGGGGGCGGGGCGTAGCCCGTGTAGGGCGGCACACAGCGCACGGCGAGGAAGCGCCAGAGCCGCTGGGCGGGAGCGAGCTCGCCAGGCCGGGCGTACTCGGCGGCGCGGTCCCGGGTGCGCCGGTCCCGGAGGGCGATGAGCAGCTCTGCCGTCCGGCGCTCGTCGAGCTCGCGTGCGCCGGCCATGAACTCGGCGACGGCCTGGTCGAGCAGTTCGGCGCCCCGCTCCGGGGAGAGCGCAGGCCCGCGCCCGGCTCCCTCGCCGCCCTCGGCCCGGGCGAGCGCCAGGCGCTGGGAGTCGGCGCCCGGCGGGCCGATCGGTGCCAGCCCGGCGACGATCGCCCTGCGGCTGCCGCGCGGCGCGAGACCGGCCAAGGTGGCCGCCACGGCCACCGCTCCGGGAGCGGGCGCGTGCCGGACCGGATGCCCCGCCGGGTCGCAGCATCCGTCGCGGCGGCAGAGGAAGGACCACCAGCGGCCGGCGGAGACGCAGAGTGACTCCTTCACCGGCACTCCCCTGCTCTCGAAGGCCGCCCGCAGCTCCGCCGCGAGCGGTCTGAGCCCGTCGAGCACCGGCGGGCCGTGCTCGGTGCGAGGGTCCTGGCAGAGGTAGAGGAGCACCTGGGCCGGGCGGCGGTCCCGCTGCTCGGACAGGCCCACGAGCAGGGCGGCCGTCTCGGCCGCGGCCGCCGGCCACTGCGCCGACGACTCCGGGATGTCCAGCCGGATCACCCCGCCCTGGTGGAGCTCCGGTCCCTGGAGTCCGACGGCGACGATGCTGTCGTCGGGGAAGAAACCGAGCAGGTAGGGCAGCAGCTCGGCCATGTCGGCCGGGCCCCGCATGGTCACCGGCCGAGCCCCGGAGGGGTGGCCGAAGGGGAGGGTGATGCGTTCGTTCGTCATGGCCGGAAGATTGCCGCAATTCGAGAACGCCCCCGGATTTTTCTTTTTTCCTGTGGATAAACCCGCCCTGTGGATAAAACCTCCCTCGTTCGGGGCATACACACCCACCCTCCCGAGGGATATTTGACGGCCGTTCAGCGGGCGAACGGATGAAATGCACCCGCGCTCCACGTGTCCACGGGTCACCGCCGTTCGCCCATTGTCGGCACCTCGGGGTTACATGGACGCCATGCAGCAGCCGCAGACCCACACCACCGCCACCGACGCTTCCGCCACGTCCGGCACCGGCACGGCCGCCTCCGGCGCCGGCACCGCGACGGCCGCCGACCGCGCCGAGGTCCGGGCGCGGGCCGAGGCCGTCCTGCGCGAACTCGCCGGGCCGGCCGCCACGCTCCGCGACGACCAGTGGACGGCCATCGAGGCCCTGGTCGTCGACCACCGACGGGCCCTCGTGGTGCAGCGCACCGGCTGGGGGAAGTCCGCCGTCTACTTCATCGCCACCGCCCTGCTGCGCGCCCGCGGCGCAGGGCCGACGGTGATCGTCTCCCCCCTGCTCGCCCTGATGCGCAACCAGGTCGAGTCGGCGGCCCGGGCCGGCATCCACGCCCGCACCATCAACTCGGCCAACACCGACGAGTGGGACGCCATCCAGGCCGAGGTCGCGGCCGGCGCGGTGGACATCCTGCTGGTCAGCCCCGAGCGGCTGAACAACCCCGACTTCCGCGACCAGGTGCTGCCCAAGCTCGCCGCCTCCACCGGCCTGCTGGTGGTCGACGAGGCCCACTGCATCTCCGACTGGGGCCACGACTTCCGCCCCGACTACCGCCGGCTGCGCACCATGCTCGCCGACCTCTCGCCGGGCGTCCCGGTGCTGGCCACCACCGCCACGGCCAACGCCCGGGTCACCGCCGATGTCGCCGAGCAGCTCGGCACCGGCACCACCGACGCGCACGCGCTGGTGCTGCGCGGGCCGCTCGACCGGGAGAGCCTCACCCTCGGCGTGCTCGCCCTGCCGGATCCGGCGCACCGGCTCGCCTGGCTGGCCGACCACCTCGACCGGCTGCCCGGCTCCGGCATCGTCTACACCCTGACGGTGGCCGCCGCGGACGAGGTGACGGCCTTCCTGCGCGAGCGGGGCTTCGCGGTGGCCTCGTACTCGGGCCGCACCGAGGACGCCGAGCGCCGGACCGCCGAAGCCGACCTGCTGGCCAACCGGGTCAAGGCCCTGGTCGCCACCTCGGCGCTCGGCATGGGCTTCGACAAGCCCGACCTCGGCTTCGTGGTGCACCTGGGTTCTCCGAGCTCGCCGATCGCCTACTACCAGCAGGTGGGCCGGGCCGGCCGCGGCGTCGACCGTGCCGAGGTGCTGCTGCTGCCCGGGCGCGAGGACGAGGCGATCTGGCGCTACTTCGCTTCGCTGGCCTTCCCGCCGGAGGAGCAGGTGCGCCGCACCATCGACGCGCTCGCCGGGGCCGGCCGGCCCCTCTCGACCGCCGCCCTGGAGCCCCGGGTGGACCTGCGCCGCGCCCGGCTGGAGACCATGCTCAAGGTCCTCGACGTGGACGGCGCGGTGCGGCGGGTCAAGGGCGGCTGGACGGCCACCGGGCAGAGCTGGGAGTACGACACCGCCCGGTACGCCAAGGTCGCGGCCTCCCGCGAGGCCGAACAGCGGGCCATGCGCGAGTACGCGGCGGGTACCGGCTGCCGGATGGAGTTCCTGCGGCGGCAGCTCGACGACGAGCAGGCCGTGCCGTGCGGCCGCTGCGACAACTGCGCCGGGCCGCTGCACACCCCGGAGGTCTCCGCCGAGGCGCTGGACGCCGCCCGGGCCGCGCTCGGCCGGCCCGGGGTCAGCTTCGAGCCGCGCCGGCTCTGGCCCACCGGCATGGACGCGCTGGGCGTGCCGCTCAAGGGCCGCATCCCGGCGGGCGAGCAGGCCGAGACCGGCCGGGCCCTCGGCCGGCTCTCCGACATCGGCTGGGGCAACCGGCTGCGCACCCTGCTGGCCGACCAGGCGCCCGACACGCCCGTCCCCGGGGAGGCGGTCGACGCGCTGGTGGCGGTGCTGGCCGACTGGGCGCGCGGCCCCGGCGGCTGGGCCGGTCCCGAGACCAGCGACGGAACCCGGCTGGACCGGCCCGTCGGCGTGGTGACGATGGCCTCCTCCCGGAGGCCGCAACTCGTCGGCAGCCTCGGCGCCCGGATCGCCGGGATCGGGCGGCTGCCGCTGCTCGGGCAGATCGAGTACGCGACCGGGCAGCCCCCGCACGGCGCGCGCAGCAACAGTGCCCAGCGACTGCACTCGCTGGCCGGCGCTCTCGTCCTGCCGCCCGAGGTGGCGGCCGCGGTGGCCGGAGCGGGCGGGCCGGTGCTGCTGGTGGACGACCTGGTCGACTCCGGGTGGACGGTCACCGTCGCCGCCCGGCTGCTGCGCAAGGCCGGGGCGAGCGCCGTCCTGCCCCTGGTACTGGCCGTGCAGGGCTGAGGTACCGGGGCGGAGGGGGCGGAAGAAGCCGGAGGCCCGAGAGCGGCCGTCACTCGAATGGAGCAATGGAGGTGATCACCGGAACACCCGCGAACGCAGGACCCACCAATCGGGGACGATGAGGGCGGTGTTGCCCGAGATGCTCCACGGTGGCCTTCGGGTGGCCGTGATCGCGATCCGGCACCACCCGAGTGGAGTGCATGCGGCTGTGGAATATATCCGGCAGAACGTTGGCTTTCGGGCGGCGTTCATCATTTCATCATTGCCGCTCCACCCCATCTGCCCTGAGAATTGGACCGTACCCGGAACCCGGTCCGACGGACCAGGACTTCGGCGTACGCACGTACCCGCGCGCCCGTGGGTCGGGAAGGAGGATCGTGATCAACGGTATCGGCCGAGGTCAGTATCCCCTCGCCCGGAGTTCGTCGCCCAGACGGGTGCTCGACCTGGAGACGTGGGCGGCCGCGGGGATCCCGTTGCTGCGCGATCCGCGCGAATTCGTCCTGGAGCTGCACCAACGCCACCTGCCCCAGCCGGGCACGGTCGTGGTCGGGGTGGTGGACGCGTCGCAGCGGCTGACCGCCTCGGCCTCGTTCGCGCCCTGGCCCCGGCACACCGACGGCTGGCAGCACCGCAACGCGATCCTTGCGCACCTGCGCCAGGTCACCCCGCACGACCTGCGCCAGACGGCCCCGACCCGGACGGCCGTACTGCTCCGCTGCCGCGAAGGTGCGGCCGGCTGGACGGAGCAGGACGGCGCCTGGATGTGGGCCTTGCAGGACGCGGCTGTACTGCACGGGCTGCGCTGCGGTTCGTACGTCGCACTGACCCCTGCGGGCTGGCAGATCCTCGGCGAGGATCGCAGTGGACGCACCCCGCACGCGGGTTCGTGGGAGAGCGGGCCGGTCCACACCGTGACGGAGCTGCCACCCCGGTCGGCGCTGCGCCAGTCGGCGGAGCGGAGCCAGCTCGGCGAGCGGTCGCAGCGCCCGCGGGCGTCCGAAGCTCCGTGGGCTCCGGCCCGGGTGACGGCCATCGAGCCGGCGGCCCGGCGCACCGGCACCGGCTGACGCAGCGGCGGCTGCAACGGCGGCCGCGCCCGCGCCCGCAGCTGCTACGGCAACGGTCCCCAGGGCACGACGCGCCGCCGGCCGGGATCGCCGCCGGGCCCTCCGCGGCCGCAGGGCACAGCGCCCGGACGACGGGTCGCGGACCGCCAACGGGCCGTCGGCGCGCACCTCGTCACCAGAGGCCGTCCTGGCCCCGCCCGAGCGTCCACCGCCCACCGACACCCACGCCGGCCCCGGCACAACGCGAACCGGGCCCGGTGCCTCGCGGCATCGGGCCCGGACGGTCCAGGGGTCTCAGGCGCGAACGGGGCGGCTGGTGGGCGCGCCGGCGGCAGCCGCGGCGACGGGGCCGGCGTTGCCGCAGACCAGCAGGAGCGCGGCCGCGTGGCCGAGCGCCTTGGTGTACGCCTCGGCGGCGCGGTCGGCCGTGCCGCCGTTGACCACCAGCACGACCACCTCACGGCGGGCAGGGCGGCTCAGCGCGGCGTCGGCGTAGAACACGTCATCGCCCTCGGCGAGTTGCGCCCAGTAGCGCTCCTCGCCGAAGGAGAGTTCGTGCTGCTGCCAGGGGTGGGCCTCACCGACCGTCAGCACCAGGATGTCGCCCGGGTTGCGGCCGTTCTCCAGCAGCTGGTCGACCGCCTCGTCGGCGCGGTCCAGGGCGTCCGCCAGGGAGGCGGCGACCTGCTGGACGGCGACCTGCGGTGCGGCGGGCGCCGGGCGTCGCGGGCCGGGCTTGGGGATCTGGGCCGTACGCGGCGGCGGCCCCGAACGGTCGGCGCGCGGCGGCGCCGGCCGCGGCGGTGCGGGGCGCTGGCCCGGCACCGGTGCGACGACCGGCGGTGCGGCAGTGACGGCCGACGGTACGGCGGCGGTCGAGCCGGCGGTGGCAGATGTGCGAAGGGCTTGTGCGTCCGACTCGCGGGGGAAGGGAACGCCGGGGCCCGGGAGGCTCTCGTGAATCTCCGGCTCCTCGGGGAAGACAGGCATACCCGGATATCTATCAAATGCCGGTCGGGAGCGCACGGGCACCCCACCTATTGGGCACCACGAACCGCCCGCCCCCACCCCGGCAATTCACGACGGAACGTCAGAAACCGAGCATCAACTGCTCGTCGACCGGGCCTTCCGAACCCGGTCCGCCCACGCCGAACCGGCTCCGCTTCAGATGGCGCCACTGGGGCAGGCCGTCCAGGTACGCCCAGGAGAGCCGGTGCTGTTCGGTCGGGCCGAACTCCTCCAGCGCGGCGCGGTGCACGGGGGACGGGTAGCCGGCGTTGTCGGCGAAGCCGTACTCCGGGTGCGCCTCGCCGAGTTCGGCCATCATCCCGTCGCGGTGCACCTTGGCGAGCACCGAGGCGGCCGAGACGCAGATGCAGGACTGGTCACCCTTGATCACGGTGCGCACCCGCCAGGGCCCGCCGAGGTAGTCGTGCTTGCCGTCGAGTATCACCGCGTCCGGCTCCACCGGCAGCGCCTCCAGCGCACGGACGGCGGCCAGCCGGAGGGCGGCGGTCATCCCGAGCTCGTCGCACTCCAGCGCGGAGGCGTGACCTAGCGCGTACGCGGTGACCCAGTCCGCGAGCACCGGGGCGAGCGCCTCGCGGCGCAGCTCGGTGAGCAGTTTGGAGTCGGTCAGACCCTCCGGCGGCTTGCGCAGGCCGGTGACGGCCGCGCCCACGGTGACCGGGCCGGCCCAGGCGCCGCGCCCGACCTCGTCGAGACCGACGACGATCTTGGCGCCGGCCCGGCGGAGCGAGCGCTCGACGGAGTGCGTCGGCGGAACGATGGGCATCGCGGTGTCCTTCGAGTGGGGCAACCTCCAGCGTAAGCCCCGCCCGGAGCAGCCCCGACCACGCTCACCCCCGCCCACGCCCACGCCCGCCAGCGCCCACGCCCACCCCACGCCCGCACCCCTCAGACGCGGATCAGCGGCACCAGCACCTCGTCCACCAGCTCGACCGCGAACCCGGGGGCGATCCCCCGGCCGGAGGTCTTCACCCGGTACAGCAGCATCGCCGGGGCCACGTCGGCGACCAGCGGAGTGGCCGCGCCGGGCCGGACGTCGCCGCGCTCGGCACCCCGGCGGAGAATGTCCAGGATGGTGCCCTTGGTCGGCTCGATCACCCGCTGAACGATGAAGTCCTTGAACAGCTCGGCCTGTTCGTGGTCCAGCTCGGCCATCAACGCGTGCATCGCGCCACCCGCCCGGGAGCTCATCGCCTCGGTGAAACCCTCGATGAGCAGCAGCAATTCACTGCGGGCGGACCCGAGGTCGGGGGTGTCGGCAGGCCGTGGCAGAGTGGAGTCCAGGGCATCGACGACCAGGTCCACCTTGGACGCCCAACGCCGGTACAGCGCGGCCTTTCCGGTCCGCGCGGCACTGGCGACGCCTTCCATCGTCAGCCGCGCGAATCCGCCGGAGGTGAGCTGGTCGAGCGCGGCCTCGAAGATCGCTTGTTCCAGCTCCTTGCCCCGGCGGCGCATCGGCCGGGACAGGACCTCGGCGGCCGCCCTGACCGGGCAGAGCGCCGCGGGCGCAGCTACCGGGGCAGGCGCTGGTTCGGGACCGGCCGGGCGCTCCCCCGCCCGCTCCACGGTCCGTCCTGCCGCCCGGTCGGTCACCGGAGTCTTCGCCTGGCGCCGCACCAACTGATCCATCGCCACCAACCCTAGAGAACGCTTGCGTTCACAATATCGCCGAGGATATCGTCCAGATTAGTGAACGATCCCGTTCCTTCATAGCCTGCGGGACGCCGTGGGACCGTGCCGGGCGTCTGGTCCACGGCATACGAAGCAATAGCCAGCAGGGGGCATCAACTTGGCTATCTCCGACACACTCAGCAAGAGCTCACCATCGCAAGGCAGCAAGGGCCGGCGCAAGGGCATCACCCTGACCGTCATCGCGGCCACGCAGCTCATGGTGGTGCTCGACGCCACCATCGTGAACATCGCGCTGCCGCAGATCCGGGACGCGCTGAACTTCTCCACCACCAACCTGTCCTGGGTGATCAACGCCTACACACTGACCTTCGGCGGCCTGCTGCTGCTCGGCGGTCGCGCGGGTGACATCCTCGGCCGCCGCCGGGTGTTCATCGCCGGCACGCTGCTCTTCGGCCTGGCCTCGCTGCTGGGGGGCTTCGCGCAGGACGGCGGCCTGCTGCTGGCCGCCCGCGCACTGCAGGGCATCGGCGGCGCGATCTGTTCGCCGACCGCCTTCGCACTGATCGCGACCAACTTCGAGGAAGGCCCCGAACGCAACAAGGCGTTCGGTGTGTTCTCCGCGGTGGCCGGGGCGGGGGCGGCGATCGGTCTGCTGGCCGGCGGTGTGCTCACCGAGTACCTCGACTGGCGCTGGGTCTTCTTCGTCAACGTGCCGATCGCAGTCCTGATCGCGCTCGCCGCGCCCCGCTACATCGCCGAGTCGGAGCGCCACGAAGGCCGTTTCGACCTGCCCGGCGCGATGACCTCCACGCTCGGCCTGGTCGGCCTGGTCTACGGGTTCATCCGGGCCGCCTCGGACGGCTGGACGGATCCGCTCACGCTTGGCTCCTTCGCGGCCGGCGTGCTGCTGATAGCCGCGTTCCTGGTGATCGAGAACCGCACCGCGCAGCCGATCACCCCGCTGCACCTGTTCGCCAACCGGAACCGCACCGGCGGCCTGGTGATGATGCTCTGCCTGGCTGCGGCCATGTTCGGCATCTTCTTCTACGTCACGCTCTTCGTACAGGGACCGCTCGGGTACAGCCCGTTGAAGGCCGGCTTCGCCTTCCTGCCGATCAGCGTGTCGATCATCATCGCCGCCCAGCTCGCCTCCGCCCTCCAGGCCAAGTACGGCCCCAAGCCGTTCATGGCCGGCGGCGCGCTGCTGGTCACCATCGGGCTCACCTGGCTGACGCAGATGAGCGCGGACAGCGGCTACGTGGACGGGGTGCTCGGCCCGACGGTGATCTTCGGTTTCGGCATGGGCCTGACCTTCGTGCCGGTGATGCTGCTCGCGGTGGCGGGGGTCGCCGGCGAGGAGACCGGCGCCGCCTCCGGCCTGCTCAACTCCATGCAGCAGATCGGCGGCTCCCTCGGCCTGTCGATCCTGACCACGGTGTTCGCGCACTACGCCACCGCCGAGGCCAAGCTGCAGGCGCCCGGCTTCCTGGCCACGGCCACGCCGGAGCAGCGCGCGGAGTTCCTGGAGAAGCACGAGTTCCCCAAGGGCACCGGCGCGGCCAACGAGGTGCTCGCGCAGGGCATTTCGCACGGCTTCATCGCGGGGGCGGCGCTCGCCGGCCTCGCCCTGGTGGTCGCGCTCGTCGTGATCAAGGCCAAGGCCAGCGACCTGCCGTCGGACACCTCGGGTGTTGCGATGCACTGAGTCGCACACCACCGGCCTGAACGAACGCGAGGGCCTGAACGAACG
Organism: Kitasatospora sp. NPDC022785; assembly: GCF_055561295.1. Lineage (NCBI taxonomy): Bacteria > Bacillati > Actinomycetota > Actinomycetes > Kitasatosporales > Streptomycetaceae > Kitasatospora > Kitasatospora sp. NPDC022785. The sequence goes on from NZ_JBVHHB010000023.1 coordinate 68,261, forward strand.
CGAGGGCCTGAACGAACGCGAGGGGCTGAACGAACGCGAGGGGCCGGCCGGGAGCACAACGCTCCCGGCCGGCCCCGGCCCTTTGCACCGCGGAGGCGGCTCGCACCCGCCAGGTCAGCCGGTCAGTACCCTTCGAAGAAGCCGCGCTGCAGCCCCACCGACGCGCAGGCGTCCGAGGTCGCGTTCCGCGGGCCGACCGGCGGGTGCTCCAGCAGAATCCCGCGGGACCGCGACTCGGCAAGGCTGGTGGCGTACCAGGGCGAGGCCTCCTCGGGGAGCTCGGACCACTGCTTCTCCAGGGCACAGATCCGGTAGTCCTGCGGCAGCCGGTCCAGGGCCGGGACGGCGTCGAGCGAGAGGTCGCGGACATTGCGCAGGTCGATCTGACCGGTGCGCTCGAAGCGGGCCACGTTCTGCTCGGCGACGATCGCGTCCGGCCCGATCAGCCCGTAGACGGCGACGGTCAGCGCGCCGCTGAGCACCACGGCGCGAGGCAGCCAGGCGGCGGAGCGGACCAGCCCGGCCGTGATCAGCAGGACGAAGACGGCGCCCAGCCAGACCTCGACCACCAGCACCCAGAGCCGGAGCCTGGTCAGCCCGGAGGCGTCGACGTAGAACCACATCCGGCCGAGCGCCGAGGCGACCACGACCAGGGTGAGCAGGCAGAGCACGCCGAGCAGGATCCGGGCCAGCCGGCGGTCGGACTCGGAGCTGCGCGGCGCCCAGCGCTTGGCGACGGCGACCACGACCAGGGTCAGCACGGTGACGGCCATCAGCTGCCAGAAGCCCTGCCGGGCGTACTCGGAGCGGCTCATCCCGGTGTTCTCCATGATCGAGTCCCGGCCGCCGAGCACCACCACGGCCTGGACCAGCGCGAAGGCGCCGAACATCAGGTTGAGCGCGACCAGCGGCAGCGCCCACTCCAGCCGGCCGCGCTCGCGGCCGGGGCGGACCACCGTACGGTCCCAGCGGCGCGGACCGGCCGCGATGTGGGCGAAGCCCAGCGTGGTGACCAGGCCGAGGACGAACAGCACCAGGCGCAGCGGGATCTCTCCGGGGGCGAAGCTGGGGCTGAGGCTCCCGAGGATGTCCGCCATGGCCGCGTCGGCACTCGCGAACAGCCGGCCGAAGACGATCAGCAGGAGGACCGCCACCACGGCCGCGCGCAGCACCGGAACCAGCTTGCCGCGGCCGGGCAGGGCGAGGCCGCGCAGACTGTCCCGGGCCCAGCGCAGGCCGGGCACGAGCTGCCAGAGGATGCCCGGCAGGGCGAGCAGTACGCCCGCCCAGCGGCGGCCGCCGTGGAGCGCGAGCGAGGCCAGGGCCAGCGCGCAGACCGTGGACAGCACCGTCGGCCAGCCGGCGTCGGAGATCGCGGGGACGGCGAGCAGGACCAGGGCGACCAGACTCCAGGCCACCGTCCAGGGGCGTACCTTCCGGCCGGCCGACCGGGCGGCGAGGCCCGCGCCGACGGCGGCCACCGCGCCGCAGATCAGCAGGTTGACGCCGAATCCGTCGCCCAGCAGCCAGGCGGTCAGCAGACCGGTCAGTACGGCGGCCAGCAGCGCCCTCGGCGGGGCCGGGGCCTTGGTACCCGGGTCGCTGGGGCGCAGCCAGCCGTCGGGCCGTGGCACCCGTCCGGCGACCGGCGGGCGGTACGGGTTCGGCTCGACAGGTCCGCGGTACGGGTCGAAGCCGGACTGACCGGCCCCCGCCGGTCCGGGGCCGACGGGTGCGCCGGCCACCGGACCGGCACCGGCCGAACCCGCACCGGACGGAGCGACACCGGCAGGACCGGCACCGGCCGAACCCGCAGCGGCCGAGCCGGCGCCGGACGAGCCGGATTCGGACGGTCCGTCGGCCGGGGCGGGCGTGGAGAGACCGGACATGAGTACCCCCTCAGAGGTCGGTGGGCATGCGGAAGCCACCCTGGGGGCAGTCCGCCGGCAGGCGCGCAGGCGCCGCGACTGGAGCCGACTGTAGACCATTCTGAACAGGTTCAAAAACACCGGGGCGCCTCCGTCACAGGGCTGTGACAGAGGCGCCCCTCTACCCTGGGCGCGAAAGTGAGGGCAGGTCAGCGGCTCGCCGGAGAAGCCCCGGGGCTCAGTAGGAGCCGTACAGCGAGTACGCCAGCGAGTCCTTCACCGCCGGCCCGAAGGCCGCCGGCCAGGTACCGAAGGGCACCACCGCGTTGCTGTAGGCACCCGAGCCGGCCGGGCCGGTGGAGTAGTTCATGTTGTTGACCGTGGCGCCGGTGCCGTTGCTGTTGTAGACGAACCAGTACGCCGTGTTGGCGCTCAGCGTGGCGCTGACCGGCAGCGAGTTCCAGGCGTTGGGGGTCAGCGTGCCGCTGCCGGTGGCCGCCACCAGGGAGCCGGGCGAGCCGCCCGCGTCGGTGTACACAGCCAGCTGGTACTGGTTGGCGGGCGCCGCGCTGACCGGGCCGACGTGCACGCTCAGCGAGGTCAGCGGCACGGCGGCGGCGCCCGTGGTGACCCGGCTTCCGTTGAGGTGGTTGGAGTCGGTGTCGTCGATCAGCGAGCCGACCACGGTGTTGCCGAGCGTCTTCGGCGGCGCTCCCCCGGTGGTGAACGAGAGCGTGGCCGGGTTCGCCAGCGCGTTGCCGGAGGTGTCGCGGACGGCCTGGACGGTCGCGGTGTACCCGGTGGTGAGCGCGAGTGGGGCGCCCGGCGTGAAGACGACGCCGTTGGTGGCACCGTCGTAGGTCACCGTGCCCGCGACGGCGCTGCCGCCGGCGGTGCGCAGGGTGACGGCGGAGGCGGTGACGCTCGCCTGGTCCAGCGGCTCGCTGAACGAGAAGCGCACCGCCGCGCCCGGGGCGACCCCGGTGGCGCCGGCTGCCGGGCTGGTCCCGGTGACGGTGGGCGGGGTGGTGTCCCGGCCGTACGAGGCGGTGTAGGAGCCCACCGCACCGTCGAAGAACGCGTACGACACGCCCTTGATCGTCTCGATCCGGAACGGGACCGCGCGGCCGCCGGAGGAGATGCCGGTCAGCGTGCCGGAGGCGGCGGAGACCGGCAGCATCGCGCGCAGGCCGTTGGCCCCGCCGGTGATGTCGAAGGTCAGCGAACTCCCGCTCCAGGCCAGCTTGGAGAAGGCCGAGCCGTTGCGCGCGTCCAGCCAGGTGAGCATCTGCCGACCGGAGACCACCGGGACGCCGCGCGCCTTGGCGGCGGCGATGATCGCGTCCGAGGCGGAGGAGGCGGCGAAGTCGGTGTGGATGTTGGCGGTGAGCGCCGCGTAGTAGCCCTTGGTGCCGTAGGCGGCGTCGAGCAGCGTGGTGATGGTGCCCGGGTAGGACTGGCCGGACTCGTCGGTGAGCTGGGTGGTGGCCTGGTACTCGTCGATCACGCTGCCGTCGGTGTCGGCGAAGCGCATGATCTGGGCGGTGCCGTTGAAGTAACCGGGCCGGTCCTTGGTGAAGTTGGACGGGTAGAAGTAGTAGTCGGTGTCCAGCCGGATCCCGTTGGCCAGCTTGGTCTTCGCCTGGGTGGCCCAGTCGTCCCACTCCACGCAGTGCGTGCGGCTGCTCGACGGGCCCGGCAGTGAGGGGTACTTGGCCCGCCACTGGGCCAGCTGGTCGCGGTAGAAGCCCTGGAGGGCCGCGGTGGTGCCCCAGGGGCGGCAGTTGGTCGTGACGTGGACGCCCACCTCGAAGCCCTGGTCGGTGTAGGCCTGCGCCTGCGCCGGGGTCAGCGGGTCGTCGGTGTAGATGTACGAGGAGCCGCGCACGCACTCCCAGTCGGCGACGGAGCAGCCGGGCGGGCTCTGGGCGATGTAGCCGTCCCAGCGGCCGGCCGTACCGCCGACACCGTGGTCGTCGCCGGTCATCACCACCACGGCCTTGACGTCCCGCGGGAAGTACCAGAAGCGCGGGAGCGGCTTGTTGGCGGCGTCGACCAGGGTGATCAGGTTGGCCAGCAGCCGCTGCTGTTCGTCTGCGATCGGGATCAGCGCCTTGTCGATGTTGTTCCAGTCCGGCTGGCCGCCCGTACCGAAGAACATCTCGCTGGCCTCGTAGCCGTCGGTGCTGTCGCGCTGCTGGCCGGCCCAGGCGATGTTGCCCTGGCGGGTCTGCACCACCGACCTGGCCAGGTCGTAGCTGAACGCGGCGGCCCGTCCGCTGCCGGCCGTGCGGAGGGTGACGGCCGGGTTGGCGGTGGCGGTGGCGGCGTCGCTGTACAGGGTGGCGACGGCGGTGGCGCCGCTGAGCGTGTAGAGGTCGGCGGGCCCGTGGTAGCCCATGGTGTCGCCGGTGATCCCGGTGCCGGGCGCGGCGCCGGTGTCCACCTTGAGGTAGGCGTCGGCGCGGGTCCCGGCCGCCGGGGTGAGGCCGAACAGCGGCGCGAGCTGCTTGTCCGGGCGCATCGCGACCAGCCGGCCGCCGCCGTTGGTCCAGCTGGTGAGCGTCGCGGCCTGGGCCGCGGTGAGCGGCGTCTCGCCGAGCAGCACCACGTCGTAGGAGGCGAGCAGGGAGCTGGTCACGGCCGAGATGTCCACCGTGCGGTAGGAGTTGAGACCCTCGGCCTTGAGGATCTCGGCGAGGTAGCGGCTGTACGGGTTGGCCTGGCTGGTGACCAGCAGGATCGGCCCCTCGCCGCCCGGTCCGGCGCCGGGCGCCGGGGGCGGCGGGGTCTCCTCCGGGGTGTATGTCGCGTAGATCGAGAAGCTCAGGCCACTGGCCGTGGACGCGCCGAAGTCGGCCGGCCAACTGCCGAACGCCCGGCCGCCGTTGCCGTACACGCTGGTGCCGCCGGCGCTGTAGTGCAGGTTGTTGACGGCCGCGCCCGAGCCGTTGCTGTTGTAGGCCAGCCAGTAGGGCGTGTTGGCGGAGAGGCCCGCCGTCAGCGGCACGGTGTTCCAGCTGTTGGCGGTGAGGGTCGCGGAGCCGCTGCTCGCCAGCAGGGCGCCCGGGCTGCCCGCGTTGTCGCGGTAGACCGCCGCCTGGAACTGGTTGTCGGGTGCGGCGTCCACCGCGCCCACGTAGACGCTGATGCTGCTGACCGTGCCGCCCGCCGCGCCGGTGATGTACCGGGACGCGTTGAGGTAGTTGGAGTCGTCCGAGTCGGTGGACGGACCGACCGCCGTGGAGCCCAGGGTGGCCGTGGCGGCCGCCGCGGGGGCGGCTCCCGGGCCGGCCGCCAGCGCCGCGGCCGTGCTCAGGGCCGCCAGCAGGGCCGCGATCCTCCTCCGCCACCGGGTGCCCGGGCCGCCTGGACCCGCACCTGCCCGGAGGCCCGGACGAGTGCCTGTGCGTAGGCCTGTACCTGCCATGACCGCCCCCTATGCCCGCTTCGGCCAACTGCCCCTAACGGTGTACCGGTTGCGCGGCGAGCGTGTCCACGGAACCGCCACAATCCCCCGCCGGGACGCGTCACCCCTTGACCGTCGCCGCTTCGACCGCCACCGCTTGAACCGTCACCCTTTCGAGCGTCACCCCTTGACGGATCCGGCCAGCAGGCCGCGGACGAAGTACCGCTGGAGGCCGAAGAAGACCACCAGCGGGATCACGATCGACAGGAACGCCCCGGCGGTGAGCAGCTCCCAGCGCCCGCCGAAGGAGCCGGAGAGCTGCGCCAGCCGGACCGTCATCGGAGCCACCTCCGGGGTGCCGCCGGCGAAGGTCAGCGCCACCAGCAGGTCGTTCCAGACCCAGAGGAACTGGAAGATGGCGAACGAGGCCAGCGCCGGCGTGCAGAGCGGCAGCACGATCGACCGGAAGATCTTGAAGTGCGAGGCGCCGTCCACCACCGCCGCCTCCATCAGGTCGCGCGGCAGCTGGGCGATGAAGTTGTGCAGCAGGAAGATCGCCAGCGGCAGCGCGAACATGGTGTGCGCCAGCCAGACCGGCGCATACGTACCCTTCAGGTCCACCGCCGGGATCAGCGTCAGCGAGCCCAGGTGCGCGCCGCCGGAGAACAGCCGCAGCAGCGGGATCAGCGCCATCTGGATCGGCACCACCTGGAGCGCGAAGACCACGAAGAACACCGTGTCACTGCCCCGGAACCGCACCCAGGCCAGCCCGTACGCGGCCATCGCCGCCAGCACCAGCGGGAAGAGCGTCGCCGGGACGCTGATCGCCAGCGAGTTCACCAGGAACGGCATCAGGCCGGTGGAGACGCCGGAGCCGCCCTCGAACAGCACCGTGTGGTAGTTGGAGAGGCCGAGGTCGGGGTGGAGGAGGGCGTTCCACCAGCCGTCGGCGGTGACGTCCTGCTTGGGGCGCAGCGAGGTGACCAGCAGGCCCAGGGTGGGGATGGTCCAGAGCACGGTCACCGCGATCACGAAGACCGAGGCGAGCGGGCTGCTGAAAGCCTGCCGAACCGGGCCGCGCCGGTCGCCCGCCGGCCGGCGCCCACCGGACCGACGGCGCCCGCCCGGCCAACGGCTCCCACCCGACGGACGGCGCCCGCGCACCGGATCGAGCACGCTCATCGGACCCCACGCTCCTTCCGCAGCTGGACGATGTTGTAGGCCACCAGGGGCAGCACCGCGAGGAAGAGGATCACCGCGAGCGCACTGCCCCGCCCGGTGTTGAACTGCACGAAGGACTGCGAGTACATCTCGTTGGCCAGCACCTGGGTGCCGAAGTTCCCGCCCGTCATGGTGCGGACGATGTCGAAGGCCTTCAGCGTCGTGATCATGACGGTGGTGAGCACCACCACCACCGTGGTGCGGATCATCGGCACCGTGACGTACCAGAACAGCCGCGCCCCGCCGGCGCCGTCCAGCCGGGCGGCCTCGGTGACCTCGTCCGGGATCGCCTTGATCGCGGCCGAGAGCACCACCATCGCGAAGCCGGTCTGCACCCAGACCATGACCGCCATCAGCAGGAAGGTGTTCAGCGGCTGGGAGAGCATCCAGTTCGGCGGGTGCTCCCAGCCCAGCGCGATGGCGAGCTGGCTGAGCAGGCCGATCTGGTGCTGAGAGGCGTCCCGGGACTCGTAGACGAACTTGAAGATGATCGAGGCGCCGACCAGCGAGATCGCCATCGGCATGAAGATCAGCGACTTGTAGACCGCCTGGCCGCGCATCCGGTCCACCAGCAGCGCCAGCACCAGGCCCAGGCCGGTCGCGGCCAGGGGCGCGACCACCAGCCAGAGCAGGGTGGTGACCAGGATCTTCTGCACCGAGTCGGTGGTGAACGCCCAGCCGAAGTTCTCGCCGCCGACGAACCGGCTGCTGTCGTCGTTGTACAGGCTCAGGTAGACGGTGCGGACCAGCGGGGCGACCAGGCCGACCAGCAGCAGCACCACCGCCGGGCCCAGGAAGACCGCGACGGCCAGCGGGCGGGCGATCCGGCCGGACGCCCGGCCGGCGGCCAGGAAGACCAGCAGCAGGATTCCGAGGAAGCCCGCGATCGCGCCGAAGCTGTTGCCGAACTTGACGGCCGCGTCACCCCAGGCACCGGCGGCCGGCGTGCCGTCCGCGAGCGCGGTGGCGGTCAGGGACATGGCTGCGCGTCCTTTCCCTGCCCGCAGGCAGAGAGGAGGGGCGGGCGGTGCGGGTGGGTGGCCCCGCACCGCCCTCGACAGATGGTCCTCACGTGGCGCCCGGCGCGCCGCTACTGCGGCCAGGCCGCGTCGATGTCGGCGGCGGTCTTCTGGACGGACTGGCCCTCCGCGAACCAGGCGGTCAGCGACTTCCACTCCTGCCCGGCGCCGACCGCTGCCGGCATGAGGTCCGAGCCGTCGAAGCGGAAGGTGGCCGCCGGGTCGGTCAGCGCGTCGGCGGAGAGCCGGTCGATCGGGTCGGTGTAGAGACTCTTGTCTACGCCCTGGTTGGCGGAGACCCAGCCCGTCGCGGTCTTCACGCGGCTGCTCGCCCAGTCCGCGCTGGACAGGTAGTTCTGCACCGCCTGCACCTCGGGCCGGCTCGCGAACGCGGTCAGGAACTCGCCGCCGCCCTCGACCGGGTTGGCGACCTGCGGGTTCACCGCCGGCAGGTGGAAGGCGAAGATGTCGCCGTCCGGGCCCACGTTGGTGCCCTTGGGCCACTGCGCCTTGTAGAAGGACGCCTGCTGGAGCAGGAGGCACTTGCCGGTGAGGATCGGCGCGCCCGCGTCCTGGAAGGTCGTGGTGGCGATCGACTTCACGTCGCCGTAGCCCCCGTTGACCCAGGCCGGGTTCTGCATCCAGTCCGCGACGGTCTTCATCGCCGTGGTGATCTTCTCGTCGGAGAACTTCACCTTGTGGCTCACCCACTGGTCGTACACGTCGCCGCCGTACGAGCCCAGCACCACTTCCTCCAGCCAGTCGGTGGCCGGCCAGCCGGTGGCCGTCCCGGAGGCGATGCCGCCGCACCACGGCTTGCCGCCGCCGGCCTTGGCGATCCGGTCGCTGAGCGCCATCAGGTCGGCCCACGTCTTGGGGACCTCGTAGCCGGCCTGCTTGAAGGTCTTCGGCGAGTACCAGACCAGGGACTTCATGTTGGCGCTCATCGGTGCCGCGTAGAAGGTGCCGTTCACCGAGCCGTAGGTCTTCCAGACCGGGCTCCACTTCTCCTGGTTGGCGACGGTCTGCGCGGGCGGCTTCACCACCTTGCCGCTCTTCACCATCTGCGCCAGCAGCCCGGGCTGCGGGATGATCGCGAAGTCGGGGGCGTTGCCGCCGGTCACCCGGACCGGCAGCTGGGACTCGAAGTCGTTCGAGCCCTCGTAGCTGATCTTGATGCCGGTACAGGAGCTGAACTCGGACCAGGACTTCTCCAGGTTGTCCGACTCCGGGCTGAGGATCGACGCGAAGACCGTCACCGTGGTGCCCGAATGCCCCGCGTACGGCTGGTACTTGGCGCAGTCACCGGCCAGGGTCTGCCCCCCGCCGCCCGAACCGCCCCCCGAACTACTCGAACTGTTGGAGCAGGCCGCGGTCAGCGCCAGTGCTGCCAGCAGGGCGGGTACGGCGACCAGACGGCGGGAACGGGTGGAGGGCGTACACGTGGACGGGACGGTCGGGGTGGGGGTCAATGCGGTCCTCCTCGCCAGGGCGCAGAGCGCCGGCAGTACGACAGAACGACATTGCGCTGTACCGGAGATCGACATGGACGCGGCGGCGGCCGGTTTGACGACGTTAACGCAGCGGCCACCCCTCGCCAAGGTCTGCGTTCGACCTTCATCCACTCATCGCCCAAGTTGTGACCCGGGCACGTGCCCCGCCCGCACCCGAGACCCGGGGCCGTGCCCCGCCCGAACGCCACACGGCCCCGCCCTACCGTCACACAGCCCCGCCCGAACGCCGCACGGCCCCGTCCGGGCCTGACGGGCCGAACGGGACCGTGCGACGACCTGCCGTCAGCGGAGCCGGACGGGCAGCTCCCGCAGCGAGTTGACCACCAGGGACGGGCTCGGCCGCAGCTCCTCGTCCCCCACCGCCAGCGCCAGCTCCGGGAACCGCTCGAACAGTGCCGGCAGCGCGACCCCCGCCTCCAACCGGGCCAGCGGCGACCCGGGGCAGACATGCGGGCCGTGGCCGAACGAGAGGTGGCGGATCGGGTCCCGGGTGATGTCGAACAGCTCGGCGGTCATGCCGTGCTGCGCCGGGTCGCGGCCGATCGCGTTGTACGAGATCAGCACCGGCTCGCCCGCGGGGATCACCACCTCACCCACCTCGACGTCCCCGGTGGTGAACCGGAAGAGGAAGTTGCTGGTCGGCGGCGTCCAGCGGAGCGACTCCTCGACCACCGCGTCCCACCCGACCTTGCCCGAGCGCACCAGCTCCAGCTGGTCCGGGTGGGCCAGCAAGGCCCGGACGGCGTTGCCGATCAGGTTCACGGTGGTCTCGTGGCCCGCCGCGATGATCACCCGCAGGGTGGCCGCCGCCTCCGCGTCGCTCAGCGCGCCGCCCTCGGTGTCCGCCGCCAGCAGCACGCTGGCCAGGTCGTCGCCGGGCGCCGAACGACGCTGCGCCACCAGGTCGTTGACGAAGGCGTTCAGCCCGGCGATGGTCGCCTGGATGCCCTCGGGGTTGGGCCGGATGCCGAAGAACCGCTCGTACAGGTCGCGCAGGTGGCCGTGGTCGGACTCCGGCACGCCGAGCAGCGAGCAGATCACCGTCATCGGCAGCGGGAAGGCGAACGCGGTCTTGAGGTCCACCTCCCGCTCCCCCGCCGCCAGCGCGTCCAGCAGCCCGAGGGTGATCTCCTCCACCCGCGGGCGCATCAGCTCCACCCGGCGCGGCGTGAACGCCTGGGCCACCAGCGCCCGCAGCCGCCGGTGCTCGGCGCCGTCGGTGGTCACCATGCTCGGGCCGGGCACCGCCAGGCCGATCAGCGGCCACGTCTTCGGCACGTCGCCGCGCTGGTAGGCAGCCCAGTGCGAGGCGTCCTTCACCAGCCGGGCGTCGGTCAGCAGGTCCCGCGCGGCCGCGTGCTGCGTCACCGCCCAGGCGGCGACCCCGCCGGGCAGCTCCACCGCCACCGCCGGGCCGGCGGCGCGCAGCAGCGCACCCTCGGCGGCGTTGTCGCGCGCCAGCGGATCGAGGGCTATCGGGGCGGTCATCGGCACAACTCTCCTTGAGGTCCTGGTTCTTGCAACAGCCGAACAGCCGGCCGGCTCAGGCGTGGTAGCCCGCGGTGAACGACACCGGCAGCGCCACCAGCCCGCGCACCCAGGCCGACGGGCGCCAGACCAGCGCGTGCTCGGCCACCGCCAGCCGCAGGTCCGGCAGCCGGTCCAGCAGCACCTCGATCGCGGTGGTGGCGATCACCTCGGCCGCCTCCTGCGCCGGGAAGGGGCAGCCGTGCTCGCCGTACGAGTAGCTCATGTGCGCCCGGTTGCCCTCGGCCGGGCTGCCGTCGGGCTGACGCACCGACGGGTCCGCGTTCGCGCCCGCGAAACCGAGCAGCACCATGTCCCCGGCGGCGATCCGCTGCCCGGCGAGCTGGGTGTCCCGGGTCGCCCAGCGGCCGGCGAAGATCTGCGTCGGGGTGTCCTCCCAGAGCGCCTCGTTCAGCGCCTGGCTGATGCTGCGCCGGCCGCCGGAGAGCGAGGCGGCGAACCGCTCGTCGGTGAGCATCAGCCGCAGCGCGTTGGAGATCCAGTACGAACTGGGCTGGTGCCCGGCGATCAGGATCACCCGCAGGTCACGCATGATCTCGTCGTGCGACAGGCCCGCGTCGTGCTGGAGCATCGCGGTGGCGATGTCGTTGCCGGGGTGCTCGGCCTTCTCCTCGACCAGTTGCAGCATCACGCCGAGCAGCCGCTGCGCGCCGGCGGGCGCGTCCGGGCCGCCGTCCAGCATCGTCAGCAGGCCGTCGATCAGGACCGGCGCCTGCTCCTCGTTCAGCCCGAACAGCCGGCAGAGCACCAGCAGCGGCATCCGGTGGGCGTACTCGGCGACCAGGTCGGCCTCGCCGCGCCCGGCGAACTCGTCGATCAGCCGGTCGGCGATCTCCTCCGCGTGCTTGCGCAGCTCGTACGGGTCGACGGCGGCCAGCGCGTCGGTGACCGCCCGGGAACGGCGGACGTGCTCCTCGCCCTCGGCGTACAGGATCGACGGCACCGGGGCCATCATCGGCTTGAGCGGCCAGTTCTCGGGGATGGTCTCCCAGGCGTTCCAGCGGCTGGAGTCGCGGCCGAACAGCTGCGGCTGACCGGTCACCAGCTGGAGCTCGCGGTAGCCGATCACCAGCCAGGCCGGGACGCCTCCGGCCAGCTCCACCGGGGCGACGGGGCCGTGGGCGGCCCGCAGCTCGCGGTAGAGCTGCCCCGGGTCGGTCTGGAAGCGCGGCCCGTACAGCGGGGTGGCGCCGGCGTGCGCCGGGCAGCCCGGCGGCGGGGTGGCGGCGGGCTCGGTCACGGCGTGCTCTCCTCGTACAGGGACGGGTCGGTGATGCCTTCTGTTGCCAGTAGGGCGGCGTCGCCCCCGACGCGGGCGGCCGCTTCGACCCGGGCGGCCAGGTGCCGGACCAGCTCGATCAGCACCTGCTTGCTCGACTCCCGGTCGCGCGCGTCGCAGTCCACCAGGGGGACGTCCACGGGCAGGTCGAGCGCCTCGCGGACCTGCTCCAGCGTGTGGGTCGGCTCACCGAAGTTGTTCCGGGCCACGATGAACGGCGTGCCGTGGTGTTCCAGCCGGTCGATGGCGTACCAGGACTCCTCCAGCCGCCGGGTGTCCACCAGGACGACCGCGCCGAGGGCGCCGCTGAACAGCCGGTCCCAGAGAAACCAGAAACGTTCCTGCCCGGGCGCGCCGAACAGGTACAGCACCTGGCTGGCGGAGAGTGTGATCCGGCCGAAGTCGAACGCGACCGTGGTGGAGCGCTTGCCCCAGGCGCCCGAGGGGTCGTCGATCCCCTCGCCCGCCTTGGTCATGGTCTCCTCGGTGTTCAGCGGACGGATCTCGCTGACCGCGCCGACGAGCGTGGTCTTGCCCACGCCGAAGCCGCCGACCACGACGATCTTCAGCGCGTTGTCGGCGGTGCCGCGCAGCGGCGTGCGCCGGGCCGCCGGTGCCTCAGAGCCGTTGGAGTCCATGCAGCACCTGCTTCAGCGTGTCGAGGTCGGGCAGCCGGGCCTTGTTGGGGGCGAACCGGGGGTGGCGGGCGGTGATCGCCCCGGTCTCCAGCAGGTCGCCGAGGAGGATCTTCACCACCGAGACCGGCAGCGCCAGCTCGGCGGAGACCTCCACGACGGCGGTCGGGGCCTCGCACATCCGCAGGATGCGGACGTGCTCCGACTGCATGCCCGGCGCCGGCTCCCGCTCGGCGACGATCAGGGTGACCAGGTCGAAGGCGTTCTCCGGGGACCGGCTGCGGCCCCGGGTGATGGTGTAAAGGCGGTCCGGGTCGTCGTCACGGCCCGGCAGAACCGGCCGGCCGGTCATGCCCGGGCGCTCTCTCGGGCCGGGTCCGCCGCGCCCGCCAGGTCCTCGCGGGCCGGGGCACTGAGGTGGACGCCGATCTGCTCGATCAGGCCGTGCATGTTGTGGCCGACCACACCCACGTCCGCGTCGTCGTCGGTCACCACGGCGAGGTGGGCACCCTCGCCGGCCGCCACGATGCACAGGATGCCGCCGTGGAACTCGGTCATCGACTGCCGGACGCCGCCGCTGCCGTCGCCGAACTCGATCGAGGCGCCGTGCGCCAGGCTCTGCATGCCGGAGGCGATCGCCGCCAGCTGGTCCGCCTGGTCGGCGTCGAGACCGGCGGTGTGGCAGAGCTTCAGGCCGTCGGCGGAGAGCACCAGGGCGTGCCGGGTGCCGGGGGTGGCCGTCAGCAGGTTTTCCAACAGCCAGTCGAGATCACGATCGGTGGCGCTGCTCATCAGGAGTCCTTCTCGGTGACGGGGGAAGCGTCGGGCGTGGTGTCCGTGGTCGGTTCGCCACCGCTCCTGGCCTGCTGCGAGGCGCGGCGGAAGGCGCCGAACCGGGCGGCGGCGCTCGCCGCGTCGCCACGGGCGGGCCTGGCGGCGGGGGCCGCCGGGGCGGCCGTGGCGAGCGTCTGCCCGCGGCGGCGCTGCGGCAGGCCGCTGTCGGTGACCGGCGCGGGCGCGTCGGCCCGGGTGGCCGGGGCGGGGACGGCGGGGGCCGGGGCGGGGGCCGCCGGAGCAGCCGGCACGGCGGGCAGGGGGCGCGCAGGTGCGATGGCGGGCGGGAGGGCCGGGGTGAGTGCGGGGCGCGCGGGAGCCTGCGCGGCCGGGCGATCCGGTACGGGCGCCGGGGCGGGCTCCGGGGCGGGGTGCGTCACCAGCTGCTGCGGGATCAGCATCACCACCCCGGTACCGCCGCGCGCCGACGGCCGGAACGAGATCTGCAGCCCGTGCTTGCGGGCCAGCGTGCCGACCACCGCAAGGCCGAGCCGGGTGCCCGCCGACAGCGTGGTGAGGTCCAGCGGCTCGGCGGAGACGGCCCGTTCGGCCCGGCGCAGCCAACTGTCGCCCAGCCCGAGGCCGCTGTCCTCGACGGTGACCGCCAGCCCGGCCGGCACCTCCTCGACGTAGACGTGGACCTCGGCCGGCGGGGCGGAGAAGTTGGTGGCGTTGTCGAGCAGTTCGGCGAGCGCGTGCATCACGCCCTCGGCGGCGAACCCGGCCACGGCGGCGGTGCTGGCGTTGTGCAGCCGGACCCGCTGGTACGCGCCGATCCGGCCGAGCGCGCCGCGCAGCACCGACTCCACGGCGATCGGCTTGGCCCAGCGCCGGCCCGAACGGGCGCCGGTGAGTACGGCGATGCCGTCGGCCATCCGGCCCGCCTGCGCGGTGGAGTGGTCCAGCCGCAGCAGGTCGCCGAGGACCTCCTCGTCGTGCCGGTGCTGCATCTCCCGCAGCTCGGCGTGCATGCTCGTGGCCAGCGCCTGGACGCGCCCGGCGGCGGTCGCGCAGACCGCGAGGGCGGCGGCCCGCAGCCGCTCGCCCCGGCCGACCTCCTCGGCAACGGCCCGCAGCAGCGCGTACTGGGGGTGCTTGCGGTGCGTGGCCAGCGCGCTGTCGACGGAGGCGCCGTCGCGGAGCCTCTTCACCACCTCGGGCAGCACCTCGTCGGCCAGCCGTTCCAACCGGTCGCGGTCGGCCCGCTCCGCCTCGACGTCGGCCCGCGCCCGGGCCAGTTCGCTCTGCGCGGCGGCGACGTCGGCCCGGGCCTGCGCCAGCTCGGCGCGGGCGGCGTCGCACTCGGCCTGAGCGGCGGCGGCCCGCTGCCGGGCCGCCGTCTCCGCCTGCTTGGCCGCACCGGCCACGACCAGGGCCGTCATGGCCTCGTCGTCCTTCCCGGCGAGCGCGGCGCCGAGCCGGTGGCCGCGTTCGGTGGCGGACGCCGCCACCCCGACGACGATCAGCCAGAGCACGGCGACCGCGCCGACGGCCACGGCGGTCAGCGGCTGGTGGGCCGCCGACGCCCGGCCGATCGCGATCGGGGTGACGACCAGCGCGAGCAGGACCGCCGCCGCCGTCAGGGCCACGGTGCGCGCGGCGGGTCGTCGGCGCGGGCCGCCGTCGGGGCTGGTGCGTTCTCTCATCGGTGCGGTCCTCGGCAGCGGCGGGCGTCGACGGGCTGACGCCGACAGCGGGCTAGGCGAATGCGCGACCGCCCGGCCGACGTGATGAAACGTCTCCGGGCGGTTGATCGGTTCACGCAGTCGGCCGATCATATCCATTCAGCTGTTGTCCTCAACTGGCAAGTTGACGGACAGTCTCGTTCGTTCACGCTTCGTGCACCGATCCGCGGCGAGCCCGCCGCAACTCCGTCAGCCCAGCGTCGCCTCCACCGCCCGCCGGACGGCGTCCACATCCAGCCCGTGGTCGGCGATCACCCTGACCCCGAGACCCTCGCCCTCCCGGAGCACCCCCAGCAGCAGGTGCCCGACCGCGATCTCACCGGACTTCAGCCGGACCGACTCGCGCAGGGACAGCTCCAGCACCTTCCTCGCCCGCGCCGTGAACGGACTCCGCCGCGCCTTCGGCCCGGACCGGAACCAGCCGCGCCGCCGCACCTCCGGTCCCTCCCCCGGATCGTCCAGCGCCCCCTCCCCGAACACCGACTCCACCGCCTCCCGGACGGCCTCCAGGTCCACCCCGATCGCCGCCAGCGCCTGGGCGTCCTCCCCCGTCCCCAGCAGCCGCAACACCGCCTGCCTGGCCGTCTCGTGATCCAGGCCCGAGCCCACCAGCACCACGACCGCCGGGTCGTCCGGCTCCGCCAGCAGCGACAGCAGCAGGTGCTCCGTCCCGACGTACCCGTGCCGCAGCCCGGCCGCCTCCTGCTGCGCCCGCAGCACCACCTGCCGCGCACGGTCGGTGAAACGCTCGAACATCGCTCAGCCTCCGTCCTTTTCTCCACCGGGCCCACGCCGGGCGTACTTCTTGTGCACCGCCTGCCGGCTCACCCCGAGACAGACCGCGATGTCCTGCCAGGACCAGCCCTGCTGCCGGGCGTTCCCGACCTGCAACCCCTCCAGCCGGTCCGCCAGGTCACGCAACGCCCGCACCGCCCGGAGCCCCACCGCCGGATCACGGCTGCTCGCCGCCGCCGCGAGTTCTCTGCTCTCGCTCATACTGTCAACTTAGGTTGACACTCGCGCCGCGTCAACCCTGGTTGACACCTTGGCGCAGCGCCTCCTCGAAGGTCCGCCGCCCGTCCGCATGCTCCGGCGCGAGGTTCCCGCCCGCCCGCAGCGCCCGGACCACCGAACCCGGCAGTCGCAGCGGCAGCAGCAGCCGGCGCTTGCCCGCCGCCGCGAGGTACACCTGCGCCAGCTCCCGGTACGTCCGCACCCGTGGCCCGCCCAGGTCCGGCGCGTACCCCGCCGGCTCCTCCCCCGCCAGCCCGGCCACCCGCGCGGCCACCTCCCGCACCTCCACCGGCTGGATCCGCACGCCGCTCACCACCGGGAAGACCGGCAGCTTCGCCGACAACCGGAATACCTTGACCAGCAGGTCGTGGAACTGCGTCGCCCGCAGCACCGTCCACCCCACCCCCGACTCCCGCACCAGCTGCTCGGCCGCGTACTTCGTCCGGTAGTACGGGAGCGGCACCCGGTCCACGCCCACGATCGACACGTAGACGACGTGCCGCACCCCGGCCGCCTTCGCCGCGTCCAGCAGCGTCCCGACCGCCACCAGGTCCTTGCTGCCGATGGTGGTGGCACAGTCGACCACCACCTCGACCCCCGCCACCGCCTCGGCCACCCCGGCCCCGGTCAGCAGGTCCCCCACCACCCACGCGACCCCGCTGCCGCTGCGCTCCCGCCGGCTCAGCCCCCGCACCGAGAAGCCCCGTTCGACCAGCAGCCGCACCACCTCCCGCCCCAGCGTCCCCGTCGCCCCGGTCACCAGCACCGTCCCGGCCATCGCCGTCCCCGTCCTCTCGTCACGGTCATCTGCCGTATGAGACCGAGCAGCCCTCCGATTTGTGACATCGGCAGGTACCCGGGCACGAAAACGCCCGGAGAACGACGAAGAGGCGGGGCGAGGACACGAAGTCCTCGCCCCGCCTCAGCGGTGGATCACCGCTCGCGGGTCAGCGGTCAGCTGCAGCCGCTGGTGGAGCCGCAGCCCTCGCAGAGGTAGCAGCTGCCGGCGCGGCGCATCTTGGTGCCGCAGGAGAAGCAGAGCGGCGCGTCGGCGTTGAGGCCGAGCTGGATCTCCATCAGCTCCGTCGAGTTGTGGGGCTGGGCCGGGGTGGCCTTGCGGGCCTCGACCGCCGGGGCGGGCTTGGCCACCGGGGCCGCCGGGGTGACCGGGGCGGACTGGGCGAGCGTCTCGGTGTCCAGCTCCTCGGCCTCCAGCGGCTCGTAGGAGCCGGTCTCCAGGTGGCGCTGGCGCTCCTCGACGGAGTGGATGCCGAGCGCGGAGCGGGTCTCGAAGGGCAGGAAGTCCAGCGCCAGGCGACGGAAGATGTAGTCGACGATCGACTGGGCCATCCGCACGTCCGGGTCGTCGGTCAGGCCGGCCGGCTCGAAGCGCATGTTGGTGAACTTCGAGACGTAGGTCTCCAGCGGCACGCCGTACTGGAGGCCGACCGAGACGGCGATCGAGAAGGCGTCCATCATGCCGGCGAGGGTCGAGCCCTGCTTGGACATCTTCAGGAAGACCTCGCCGAGGCCGTCGTCCGGGTAGGAGTTGGCGGTCATGTAGCCCTCGGCGCCACCGACCGTGAAGGAGGTGGTGATGCCCGGGCGGCCCTTGGGGAGGCGCTTGCGGACGGGGCGGTACTCGACGACCTTCTCGACGACGGACGCGCTCTCGGAGGCCTTGACCTCGTCGCTGTCCTTCTTCTTGGCCGAGAGCGGCTGGCCGACCTTCGAGTTTTCGCGGTAGATGGCGAGCGCCTTGACGCCCATCTTCCACGCCTCGAAGTAGATCTCCTCGACGTCCTCGACGGTCGCGGAGGCCGGCATGTTCACCGTCTTGGAGATGGCGCCGGAGATCCAGGGCTGGATCGCCGACATCATCCGCACGTGACCCATCGGCGAGATGGAGCGCTCGCCCATCGCGCAGTCGAAGACCTCGTAGTGCTCGGTCTTCAGGCCGGGCGCGTCCACCACGTTGCCGTGCTCGGCGATGTGGGCGACGACCGCCTCGATCTGCTCGCCCTGGTAGCCGAGGCGCTTGAGGGCGCGCGGGACGGTGCCGTTGACGATCTGCATCGAGCCGCCGCCGACGAGCTTCTTGAACTTGACCAGGGCGAGGTCGGGCTCGACGCCGGTGGTGTCGCAGTCCATCATCAGGCCGATGGTGCCGGTCGGGGCGAGCACCGACGCCTGGGCGTTGCGGAAGCCGTTCTGCGCGCCGATGCGCAGCACGTCCTGCCAGGTCTCGGTGGCGGCGGCCCAGACCGGGGCGTCCAGGTCGTCGACCGAGACGGCGGCGACCGAGGCGTCCGCGTGCTGCTTCATGACCCGCTGGTGCGGGGCGGCGTTGCGGGCGTAGCCGTCGTACGGGCCCACCACGCCTGCGAGTTCGGCGCCGCGGCGGTAGGCGGTGCCGGTCATCAGGGAGGTGATGGCGCCGGCCAGGGCGCGGCCGCCCTCGCTGTCGTAGGCGTGGCCGGTGGCCATCAGCAGGGCGCCGAGGTTGGCGTAGCCGATGCCGAGCTGGCGGTAGGCGCGGGTGGTCTCGCCGATCTTCTCGGTGGGGAAGTCGGCGAAGCAGATGGAGATGTCCATCGCGGTGATGACGAGCTCGACGACCTTGGCGAAGGTCGTGGCGTCGAACGAGTCGTCGTCGCGCAGGAACTTCATCAGGTTGAGCGAGGCGAGGTTGCAGCTGGAGTTGTCCAGGTGCATGTACTCGGAGCAGGGGTTGGAGGCGTTGATGCGTCCGGACTCCGGGCAGGTGTGCCAGTGGTTGATGGTGGAGTCGTACTGGATGCCGGGGTCGGCGCAGGCCCAGGCGGCCTCGGCCATCTTGCGGAAGAGCTTCTTCGCGTCGACGGTCTCGATGACCTCGCCGGTCATGCGGGCGCGCAGGCCGAATTCGGTGCCGTTCTCGACGGCGGTCATGAATTCGTCGTTGACCCGGACCGAGTTGTTGGCGTTCTGGTACTGGACGGAGGCGATGTCGTCCCCGCCGAGGTCCATGTCGAAGCCCGCGTCGCGCAGGGCGCGGATCTTCTCCTCCTCCTTCACCTTGGTCTCGATGAAGGCCTCGACGTCGGGGTGGTCGACGTCGAGTACGACCATCTTGGCCGCGCGGCGGGTGGCGCCGCCGGACTTGATGGTGCCGGCGGAGGCGTCGGCGCCGCGCATGAAGGAGACCGGGCCGGAGGCGTTGCCGCCGGAGGAGAGCAGCTCCTTGGAGGAGCGGATCCGGGAGAGGTTGAGGCCGGCGCCGGAGCCGCCCTTGAAGATCATGCCCTCTTCCTTGTACCAGTCGAGGATCGACTCCATGGAGTCGTCGACGGCCAGGATGAAGCAGGCGCTGACCTGCTGGGGCTGCTTGGTGCCGACGTTGAACCAGACCGGCGAGTTGAAGCTGAACACCTGGTGGAGGAGGGCGTGGGTCAGCTCGTGCTCGAAGACCTCGGCGTCGCCGGGGGTGGCGAAGTAGCCGTTCTTCTCACCGGCGGCGCGGTAGGTGAGCACCACGCGGTCGATGATCTGCTTGAGGCTCCACTCGCGCTGCGGGGTGCCGACGGCGCCGCGGAAGTACTTGGACGTCACGATGTTGACGGCGTTGACCGACCAGAAGTCGGGGAACTCGACGCCGCGCTGCTCGAAGTTGATCGAGCCGTCGCGCCAGTTGGTCATGACGACGTCGCGGCGCTCCCAGCGGACCTCGTCATAGGGGTGGACGCCAGGGGTGGTGTAGATGCGCTCGATCCGCAGGCCGCCCTTGGGCGCCTTGCCGGCACCCTTCGTCGTGGCCTTGTCGGACTTCGACCCGCGTGCGGAACCGCTCGTGGTGTCTGTCACTTCTCGCTCCTCCTCCTGGGCAAACGCCCAAAGTGCCCCGAAAAGTCCGGGCACCGCTGGTTCGCTCTTCCGGTGTGCGGACAGGCGACGACCTGCCTGCTTCCGCACGGTTTGTGGTGTTCTGTGCACCGTTTCCGGGCACGCATCGGCCCCGGAGGGGGCCGGTGTGGCGATCGGCCCCGGGAGGGGCCGGTGTGCTGAGCCGGGCCTCCTAGGGCGCGGCGGCGGGGACGGGCACGCAGGTGCCGTCCGCCTCGGGGACGGGCCGTTCGGCGCGGATCTCCGCGATGGCGGCCTCGAAGTCTTCCAGGCCGTCGTACGCCTGGTACACGCTGGCGAAGCGCAGGTAGGCGACGACGTCGAGCTGCTTGAGCGGTCCGAGTATGGCCAGACCCACGTCGTGGGTGGTGAGCTCGGACTTGCCGGTGGCCCGCACGCATTCCTCGACCTTCTGGCCGAGCTGGGCGAGGGCGTCCTCGGTGACCGGGCGGCCCTGGCAGGCCTTGCGGACTCCGGAGATGACCTTCTCCCGGGAGAACGGCTCGGTGACACCGCTGCGCTTGATGACCATGAGTGCGGCCGTCTCCACCGTGGTGAAGCGGCGGCCGCAATCCGGGCACTGCCGGCGGCGGCGGATCGAGCTGCCGTCTTCGGTGGTCCGGCTGTCGACGACGCGGCTGTCGGAGTGCCGGCAGAAGGGGCAGTGCACCTGAGGATCCCTCCCGGGCAGAACGTGCGGACTGGTCGAGTCTACGCGATGACGACCCGGCCTCGGCAAGCTGATCATGCACCGTGACCACTAGTACTGGGCACGATGAGGACTGTAGCCACTACATGTAGGTCTTCGGGGGAGGCAGCGCGGCGGGCGTGTCGGTCCGGACGCGACGGTCCCGCCGGTGCGGATTAGACTGCCGGGGCCGACTTCGAGTCGAACATTTAATCGATGTACAACAAAGCCTTGATCGAGTCAGCCAACTCCCGAATAATTCACTCGAACGTGTGTTTGGCGCAACCTTTCGATAGGAGGTGCCGTTGGGCTGGAAAAGGGAGAGGACAGCCGTCGAGAGGGGCCGCCGTGAACACGATCGAAAGCAACACCATCCCGGTGCAGGAACACTCCCAGCTCAAGGTGGGGCAGCGCACCACGAATCAGCAGAGTGTGGACGTCAGCATGGACCGTAGCGAAGAACACCGACTCTCCGGCGCGGCCATTTCCAGCACGAGCCGCGTTCCCGACCAGCCGATCGAGCATTCCCCCGTGCTGGACGACTCGCACCCCGCCCCCGCGCGCTCGATGCCGGGGCGCCCCCCCGGCATCCGCACCGACGAGGCCGGGCTGACGGAGCGCCAGCGCCGGGTGATCGAGGTCATCCGGGACTCCGTCCAGCGCCGCGGCTACCCGCCGTCCATGCGCGAGATCGGCCAGGCCGTCGGCCTGTCCAGCACCTCCTCCGTCGCCCATCAGCTGATGGCCCTGGAGCGCAAGGGGTTCCTCCGCCGCGATCCGCACCGCCCGCGCGCCTACGAGGTCCGCGGTGTCGAGGTGGCCCGCCCCAACACCGCCGAGACGGCCGGGCGCCCGTCCACCTCGTACGTGCCGCTGGTCGGCCGGATCGCCGCCGGCGGTCCGATCCTGGCCGAGCAGACGGTCGAGGACGTCTTCCCGCTGCCGCGCCAACTGGTCGGCGAGGGCGAGCTGTTCGCGCTCACCGTGCGCGGCGACTCGATGATCGAGGCGGCCATCTGCGACGGCGACTGGGTGACCGTCCGCCGCCAGCCGGTCGCCGAGAACGGCGACATCGTGGCCGCGATGATCGACGGCGAGGCCACCGTCAAGCGCCTCAAGCGCGAGGACGGCCGGATCTGGCTGATGCCGCACAACCCGGCGTACGAGCCGATCAACGGCGACAACGCGACCATCCTGGGCAAGGTCGTCGCGGTCCTGCGCCGTCTCTGAGCGCCGCCACAGCACGCACCGGGAAGGGGCTCCACCGCAGAGTGCGGGGAGCCCCTCCGGCGTTCCCGGGCCACGCGGGAGGCGTTCCCGGGCCACGCGGGAGGCGTTCCCGAGCGCGCTCCGACGGGGCGTTCCCGGGCCCACGGGACAGGTACTCGCCGGGTCCGGCTCAGAACTCCCGCAGGGAACGCCCTCTCGGAACGCCCGCGGAGAAGACCCGCCCAGAACGCCCGCTCAGCCCTTCCTGACCACCGGCCGGACCGGCGCCGCCGAGTCGTCGATCGCCGCCAGCGAGCGCCGCACCTGGTTGCGGTCGGTGGTGTACCAGAACTCCGGCATCGAGGACCGGAAGTACCCGCCGTACCGCTTGGTCTCCACCCGCGGGTCCAGCACCGCCACCACGCCCCGGTCGTCCGCGGCGCGCACCAGCCGGCCCGCCCCCTGCGCCATCAGCAGCGCCGCGTGGGTGGCCGCGACGGCCATGAAGCCGTTCCCGCCGCGCTGTTCGACGTCCTTCTGCCGGGCGCTCATCAGCGGGTCGTCCGGACGCGGGAACGGGATGCGGTCCATCACCACCAGCTGGCACGCCGAGCCGGGCACGTCCACGCCCTGCCAGAGCGAGAGCGTGCCGAACAGGCAGGTGGTGGCGTCCGAGGCGAACTCCCGGATCAGCTCGCCCAGGGTGTCCTCACCCTGGAGCAGGATCCGGTTGTCGAGCCGCCCGCGCATCGCCTCGGCGGCCGTCTGGGCGCCGCGCATCGAGGAGAACAGGCCCAGCGTCCGCCCGCCGGCCGCGCCGATCAGCTCGGCCAGCTCGTCCAGCATGTCGGGACGCTCCGGGTCGCGGCCCGGGTCGGCCAGGTGCTTGGCGACGTAGAGGATGCCCTGCTTGGGGTACTTGAACGGCGAGCCGACGTCGATGCCCCGCCAGTGCGGCACCACGTCCTCGCCGAAACCGGGCTCCGGGGCGTCCCCCGGCCCGCGCACGTCCGGCAGCCGGGCCTCCGAGGGCAGGCCGACCGAGGCCGCGACGCCGTTGAAGTCCCCGCCGAGCTTCAGGGTGGCCGAGGTGAGCACCACCGAGCGCTCCTTGTACAGGCCCTCGCGCAGCAGCCCGGAGACGCTCAGCGGGGCGACCCGCAGTGAGGCGGTGCCCATCCCGAACCGGTCGCTGCGCTCGATCCAGACCACGTCGTACTCGGAGTCGGCGAGCAGCCGCTCGGCCGTCTCGTGCAGCGCCTCGGCGGAGGCCATCGCCTGCTTGCGCACCGCGTCCTCGTCGCTGAGCGACTTGTCCCTGGTCTCGCCGAGCGAGGTGATCACCTGCCGGCTGGCGTCCCGGATCGCGGTGACCGCGTACGCCAGGTACTCGGGCAGCTCCTCGACCCGGCCGGGCTGAGCGGTCTCCATCAGGCCGTGGTAGTTCTCCGCGGCGCCCTGGAGGGCGTCCACGGCCTTCTCGTTGGCGAGCCGCGCGGCCCGCTTCACCGCACGGTTGACCGCGCCGACGGTCAGCTCGGCGGTGGCCGCGCCGGTGACCCGGTTGACCAGCTCGTGCGCCTCGTCGACGATCAGCAGCCCGTGCTCGGGCAGCACCGGCGCGCCCTCGATGGCGTCGATCGCCAGCATCGCGTGGTTGGTCACCACGACGTCCGCCAGCTTGGCCCGCTCGCGCGCCTTCTCGGCGAAGCACTCCTGCCCGTAGGCGCACCGGGTGGCGCCCAGGCACTCCTTGGAGGTGACCGAGAGCTGGGCCCAGGCCTTGTCGGAGACGCCGGGGCTGAGGTCGTCCCGGTCACCGGTCTCGGTCTCGTCGGCCCAGTCGCGCAGCCGCAGCACGTCCTGCCCGAGCTTGCCGGTGGGGCCGCCGAGCGCGTCCACCGGGTCGAACAGGCCCTCGCCCTCCTCGCTCGGGGTGCCCTCGTTGGCCCGGTGCAGGCAGAGGTAGTTGGAGCGGCCCTTGAGCATCGCGAACAGCGGGCGGCGGCGCAGCACCGGGTGCAGCGCCTCCACCGTGCGCGGCAAGTCCCGCTCGACCAGCTGGCGTTGGAGCGCCAGGGTGGCGGTGGCGACCACCACGCGGTCCCCGTGGGCGAGGGCCGGCACCAGGTAGGCCAGGGACTTCCCGGTGCCGGTGCCGGCCTGCACCAGCAGGTGCTCGCCGTGGTCGACGGCGTCGGCGACGGCCTCGGCCATGCGGACCTGGCCGGGGCGCTCGACGCCGCCGACGGCCTCGACGGCGGCGTGCAGCAGCTCGGGGAGCTGGGCCCGCGGGACGGCGGCCTCGGCGGCGTCGGCAGCGGCCGAATCGGCGGCGGCGTCCTCGGCGGCGTCGGCGGGGAGCTGGGATTCGGAGTCGTTCGTCATGACCCTCCCACCCTACGGGGCAGGGGTGACAATCCGGTCCCGTTGACCGGGCAGCCCGGCCGTCCCCTCGGGGGTGAGGGCGTTCGGGACGGTGCCGTGCCTGGCCGCGTGCGGGCGGTGCGGGCGGTCCCGGTAGCCGTCGAGGAGCAGCCGGTTGCGGTTGAGGCAGAGCCGGTCGATCCGTGGCCGGAACAGGTCGAAGAGGGCGAACCGCTCCTTCAGCTCGGGGAAGCGCTCCTGGTACCGGAGGACCTCGGCCCGCAGCAGCGCCCAGAACTCCGTCTCGGGCAGGCCGGTCTGCGCCTCCAGCAGCGGGGCGAGGTAGCGGAAGACGCCGATGAAGAGGCCGGAGTGGAGGAACTGGCAGAGGCCCTGAGGGTCCTCGCGCAGCAGCACCCCGGCCACCTCGGCGGGCAGCCCGCGCAGCTCGGGGAGGTCCTGGTCGCTGAGGTTGACGTCGTCGACGAAGTCCTTGACCGCGAGGCGCACGGGGGCGTCGGAGGAGTCGAAGACCAGGATGGCGTTCTCGCCGTGCGGGGAGAAGACCAGGCCGTACCGGTAGAGGAAGTGCAGCAGCGGCGGCAGCATCGCGGCGAACAGCCGGGCCGTCCAGGCGGCCGGGGCGAGCCCGGAGCGGGTGATCAGCTCGGCGGCCAGCGCCCGGCCGTCGGCGCCGCTCTGCAGCAGCGCGGCCAGGGTGCGGCCGCGCTCGCCGGCGTCCAGGGCGGGGCCGAGCGGTTCGCGCCAGATCGCGCCCAGCAGCTCCTTGTACTGGTAGGGCGCCTCGGGCAGCTCGCGGTAGAGCGGGTGGTCGACGGTGACGGAGGCGATCTCGCCGAGCAGCACCACCCGGCACTCGTCGCGCAGGAACGGGTCGGCCTGCCGGAGCCCGTGGATCCAGGCGGTGACGGCGGGCGCGGCCAGCGTGCGTTCGGTCGGGAGGCCGCGCCAGACCAGGGTGTTGAGGATGGCGAGCGGCAGCTTGACCGTGCAGCGGTCGGGGCGGCTCCGGTTGAAGAAGGAGCGGATGGACTGCTGGGGCAGCCGCAGGTCGCCGTCGGAGGGCAGCGGGACGATCTCGCCGGACGCGATCCACGGCGCGAACAGCGGGACGACGGTCTCGTCCCACTGCCAGGGGTGGACGGGCAGCAGCAGGTAGTCGTCGGCGTCCAGGCCGAGGGCGCGCAGCCCGGCGCGCAGCGCGTCCGGGTCGTCGATCTCGCGGGCGTACAGCTGCCCGGGCTCGGTGAGGCCGGGGACGCCCCGGTACTGGGCGAGCCGGCGGTGGACGGCGATCCAGGGCAGTGGCAGCGGGGTGCGCGCCTCCGGGGCCCAGCGGGCGGCGTCGGAGGCGGAGAAGCCGATCCGGCCCTTGTTGGGGACGATCCAGGGGTGGCCGCCCTGCCGGCCCTCCAGCTCGGTGTGGCCGAGGTCGGCCAGTTCGGCGGCGGTGAGCGCGGTGGCGAGCTGGTGCGCGTCGGAGATCAGGGTGGCGGTGAGCTCGCGGACGAGGTGGCCGGTGGTCTCGCCGTTCAGGCCGAGGGTGTGCCGGGCGTACGGGAGGAAGCGCAGCGGGTCGAGGCCGTCCGGCCGGGAGCAGCGCACCGAGTCCTCGGCCACCTGCCAGCTGCCGTAGGCGCCGCGGCGGGCGGTGAAGCGGTACTCGGCCTCGGGCAGGGGCAGCAGGTACGCGCCGTCGGCGGCGCCGGGGACCGGGGTGATCAGTTCCTCGTAGGCGAACTCGCCGAGCATCTTGGCCAGCAGCGCGCGGCCGGCCCGCCGCCAGTGCCCGGCGGTGAGCTGCGGGGGCAGGTACAGCGGCGGTTCAGCGGCCGGCGGTTGCGGCACGGGACAGCTCCTGGGGGCGAGGGACGGTGGTGGTGGGCGGGGTGGAGGCGGGGGCCGCCGGCTCCGGCGGGGCGAAGCCGGTCCACGCGGTACGGGCGGGCAGCCGGTGGACGGTCCGGCCGGTCACGGCGTTGAGGATCACCGCGGCGCGGTGGGCGCCGAGGCCGAGGTCGGGGGTGCCGACGCCGTGGGTGTGCAGTTCGGCGTTCTGTACGTACAGCCCGCCGGTGAGCTCGGGAAGGGTCGCGACCCGGTGGTCGAGGTCGACGCGGTAGCGGCCGGAGCCGTCCCAGTCGATCAGCTCGGCGAGCGGTTCCAGGGCGGCCGGGCGGGCGGCCCGGTAGCCGGTGGCGAGCACCACGGCGTCGGTGCGCAGGACGTGCTCGGCGCCGGAGTCGGTGTGCCGGCAGCGGAGTTCGAGCCCTCCGCAGGGGCCGGGCCGGGCGTCGGTGACGGTGGTTCCGGGGGTGATCTCGACCGGGTCGGCGTCGATCGGGCGGCCGATGGTCCGCTCGTACAGGTGGTCGTGGATCTCGGCGAGGGTCTCGGCGCTGGCGGCCTTGTGCAGCTGCCACTGGGCGTCGACCAGGCGGTCGCGGACCGGTTCGGGCAGGCCGTGGAAGTAGCGGGTGTAGTCGGGGGTGAAGTGCTCCAGGCCGAGTTTGGAGTACTCCATGGGGGCGAGGGCCCTGGTCCGGGTGAGCCAGCGCAGCCGGACGCCGTCGCCGGCGTGGCGCCGCAGCAGGTCGAGGAAGACCTCGGCGCCGGACTGCCCGCTGCCGACCACGGTGATGTCGCGGGCGCCGTCCAGGGCGGCGCGGCGGTCCAGGTAGTCGGCGGAGTGGAAGGCCCGCGGGTGGCCGGCGACACCGGCGAAGGCTTCGGGCAGGAGCGGCCGGGTGCCGACGCCGAGCACGAGGTTGCGGGCGTGCACCTCCTCGCGCCGGCCGGTGGCGGTGTCGAGCAGCTCGGCCCGGTAGCGGTCCCCCTCCCAGTGCAGGGCGGTGACGACGGTGGCGAACCGGCAGTTGGCGAGCCGCTCGGCGGCCCAGCGGCAGTAGTGCTCGTACTCCCGGCGGGGCAGCTGGAAGCGCTCGGCGAAGTAGAACGGGAAGAGCCGGTCCTGTTCGCGCAGGTAGTTGAGGAAGGACCAGCGGTTGGTCGGGTCGACCAGCGAGACGAGGTCGGCGAGGAAGGGCACCTGCATCCGGGCCCCGTCGACCAGCATCCCGGGGTGCCAGCGGAACTCCGGGCGCTGGTCGCAGAAGAGCGTGCGCAGGCCCGGGACGGGCTCGGCCAGCGCGGCGAGCGAGAGGTTGAACGGGCCGATGCCGACGCCGAGGAGGTCGTACGGCTCGGGCTGGGGTGGGGTGTCCATGGGGTGGGCGGTGTCCTAGGCGGGGTTCGGGGCGGAGGGGAGCGGGCCGCGGGCGCGGTCGCGGTCGCGGACCATCAGGGCGGCCCGTTTCCCGGGCAGGTCGAGTTCGGCGGCGGGTACGAAGCCGGCCCGTTCGAAGGCCCGGACGGACCGCCGGTTCCGGACGTCGGGTTCGGCCACCACGCGCTCGCAGTGCGGCCGTTCCCGCAGGATCCGGTCGGCCAGCGCGGCGAGCAGCGTGGAGCCGAGGCCCCGCCCGCGCCGGTCGGCCGGTCCGAGCAGCAGGTGGACGCCGGTGTCGTGGGGCCGGGCGGGGTAGTACCCGGCGAGCGGGTCGAGGTCGGCGCGGTAGAGCTCCCAGTAGCTCATCGGGGTGCCGTCGAGCAGGCCGAGGCAGGGCGCGCTGTTCCCGTCGCCGTCGAGCTGGGCCCGGATGTGGCGTTCGGTGGTGGCGGGCGGCCCGGCGAGGTCCCAGAAGGCGGCGGTCTCCGGGTCGTTCATCCAGCCGGTGAGCAGTTCCAGGTCGGCGGGCAGCCGGACCGGGCGGAGCCGGAACTCGCCGGCGGTGGTGGGCATGGCGCCCCAGCCTGCGACCTCCTCGGCCGGGCTCGCGGCGGAGGTCACGCGCCGGCCACCGGGTTGGGGATGTCGACGTAGACGGACTGGGTGGCGACCGGGCCGACCAGCTCGTCCATGCCGTTGATCCGGGTGAGCAGGTTGGCCTTGCAGGGCAGGGTGGCCGCGTCCAGCAGCAGGGCGGGCAGTGCGGAGCCGGTGGCCGCGACCCGGGGGCTGCCCAGGAAGCCGCGCAGCGCGGCCAGCAGCACCGCCTCGTCGGCCAGCCGCTGGGAGCCGAGGGCGCCGATCAGGCCGAGGACGTGGTTGATGCCGAGGTAGTAGGCGAAGTGGTGGTCGATCACCTCGTCGGCGAGGAAGGTGTCGCTCTGCGCGCCGAGGCCGGCCAGCCGGCCGGTGAGCCGCTCGGCCGCACTCTGGCGGTAGTAGAAGCCCTGGTTGTCGCGGTAGCGCCCGCCGGTCGGCCAGCCGTCGGCGTCGAGCAGGACGAGACTGTTCTGCTGGTGCGCCTCCAGCGCGATGCCGGCCCGTCCGTCCAGCCAGAGGACGGGCAGCACGACGGCGTCCAGGTAGCGCAGGAACCATTCGGCGGCCACGGTGGCCAACGGGCGGCCGCAGCGGGCGGCGAGGGAGCGCAGGACGTCGCCGAGCCGGGACGGCACGGTGTCGCCGGCGCCGAGCGGCTGTTCGGCGACCAGCCCGGCCACGCAGAGCACGCGGTCGACGGGGGCGAAGGGCTGGGCGCGCAGCACGGTGTCCAGGCCGCCCGGGTCGCCGAGGGCGGGGTGGTCGACGCCGATCCAGGCCGGGTCGCGGACGATGTCGAAGCCGGGGTGGGCGGCCCGCCACTCGGCGGCCAAGCCGCTCTCCAGCAGCCGGTGCATCTCCAGGCCGCGGTGCAGTTCCTTGCGGAGGTTCTCCCGGCGGGAGTTGGTGATCCGCAAGCCGAGCGAGAGCTTCAGCATCCAGGGCGTGCCGGGCCGGTAGACGGTGCGCACCGAGGAGGTCGGGTACCAGGGTGTGCCGGCCGGGCCGAGGTCGTGCAGCAGTCCGTCGGCGAGGAGTCCGGCCACGGCCGGGCGCAGCGCCAGTTCGCGGGCCTGCCAGGGGTGCAGCGGCAGGGCGGCGGTGCCGGGCGGTAGCAGGGCCGGGTCGCCGAGGAGTCGGGCGGTGATCCGGTCGGCGCTCTCGGTCACGGCGGAGCCGGCGGCGAGCAGTTCGCGGTCGACGGCGTACCAGTGCAGCTGGAACGAGCCGTGGAGTTCCGGGGAGTAGGCGGCGCTCTGCGCGGGGCCGAGGCCGTCGCGGCTCTTCGGGGTGGGGTGCAGCGGGTGGCCGAGCAGCAGGGACTGTTCGGCGGCGAGGAAGTGGGAGCCTTCCGGCCCGCCGGGGGCGGCGGCGGTGCGGTGGTGGGTGAGGATGTCGGCGGTGCGGACGACGGAGTCGGCGACCCGGGCGGCGAGGTCGGCGACCTGGCCGGGGTCGGGGCGGGCGGCGGCCGCGGCGGCGAGCAGCGCGGCGGTGGTGACGGCGTCGACCGGGGCGTCGCGGCCATCCCCCGCCGCGGCGCCCCCGCCGGCCGAGAGGGTGGCCGGGCCGAAGCGGTGCCAGCCGGCCCTGGACCAGTGGCGGACAGGCGCGGAAAGCCGGGCGGCGCCGCCGAGGACGGCGATCCGCAGCCGCCCGTCGGGGCCGGGCGTGGCGCCGGTCTCGCGGGCCCAGCAGCGCAGCAGGGCCTCCAGGGCCGCCTGTTCGGCGGCGACGGCCGGGTCCGGGTGAAGCAGCGGATCGGGTTGCGCCGGGCCGGCCACGGCGGGGCGGGCCGGGGCGGGCCGGCGCGCCGGGACGTCGGGCGGGGCTCCGGTGAGGGCGGTGCTCAAGGCTGCTCCTTGGGGCGCGTGGGGTGCGGACGCGCGCGGGTGGTGGAGAGGGTCTGGCGGGCGCTCGCACCGTCGCGTCAGGTAAGGGTTACCTATCCCTGACGGGTGATCACAAGGGCGGCTCACTCGTCCGGGTGAAGAGCGGTGATTGTTCACCCCTGGGGTGGCAGCCCCTGCCGTGGCAACGAGCCGACGGGGCGTTCGTCACAGATCGGTGACCTCCCGTCAGCTCCGGAACCCGGGGGTCGGCCCGTGCCGTCCTGGAGGCCAGTGGGAGACTCCAGGGCGGCGGGCGCCGCCGGAACAGGACCATCCAGGGGGAGAGCGAACACCATGCCATCGATCCACCGGTCAGCCATGGCCGCGGCCCTTGCCGCCGGAACCCTGCTCGCCGTGAGCGCCTGCGGCCCGGACGGCCCCGCCGGCGACGGGGGCACCGCCGCACCGCCACCGGCCTCGACGAGCGCCACCGCCTCCGCCTCCGCGGGGGGCGGCGGAGTGATCGGCGGTCTCACCCTGCCGTCGGGCATCCCGACCAGCCTGCTGGAGGGCCTGCCGAAGAGCTGGGACGACCTGAAGAAGTGGAAGTTCGAGGACTGGGACAACTGGGCCTCCAAGCACGTCTTCAACAACCCCGTCGTCAAGGACTTCTGGAACCCGGACAAGATGGGCGACTCCAAGCCCGCCGAACCGGCGCCGCCCACCGCCAAGCCGGCCGGGGACGCCGGGGTCACCGACCCCGAGCCGCCCGTGGTCAAGGCGACGCCGGTGGCCCGCCCGTACACCAAGCAGCCCTCGGGCAAGGTGTTCTTCAGCGCCGAGGGCGGCCGCGGCAACTGCTCGGCCACCGTGATCGCCGACCCGGCCCACCCCGGCAAGAGCAACCTGGTCTGGACGGCCGGGCACTGCGTGCACCCGGGCAAGGGCGGCGACTTCTACAAGGACCTCGTCTTCGTCCCCGCCTACAA
Organism: Kitasatospora sp. NPDC022785; assembly: GCF_055561295.1. NCBI lineage: Bacteria > Bacillati > Actinomycetota > Actinomycetes > Kitasatosporales > Streptomycetaceae > Kitasatospora > Kitasatospora sp. NPDC022785. The sequence goes on from NZ_JBVHHB010000023.1 coordinate 99,104, forward strand.
CAACTCCGGTGCCTCCAGCGGCGGCAAGAAGGCCCCGCTGGCGGAGCTGGCTCCGCTCGGCACCTGGTGGGCCAAGGACGTGGTGACCTCGCCGCAGTGGACGGTCGAGGGCGGCGGCACCGGTGACGCCGCCAGCCAGTACGACTTCGCGGTCATGCGGGTGCAGAACCAGAACGACACCGCCAAGTCGCTGGAGGAGACGGTCGGTTCGGCCGTTCCGGTCTGGTTCGACGCCCCGCGCGACCAGCTGAAGGTCTCGGCCGTCGGGTACCCGCTCTACAAGCCCTTCGACGGGCAGGAGCTGTACAAGTGCGACGGCGGCAAGCCGGTCCGGCTCTCCTTCGACCCGAAGCGCCCGTCGATGCACACCATCGGCTGCACCATGACGCAGGGCTCCAGCGGCGGCGGCTGGTTCGCCCCGATGCCGGACGGCAGGCTCGCACTGGTCAGCAACACCTCCATCGGCACCCAGGACCACACCTCGCTGAGCGGCCCGTACCTGGAGACGGTCGCCAAGCAGGCCCTGGACTACATCTCCCGCAAGCAGAAGTAGCCGCCTGGCAGGAACCGACCGACGGGGAGAGATCACCATGCCACCGATCACCACGGCCGGGCCCGGCCGCCGGGCCGCGACGGCCGGAGCCGCCGTGCTCGCCGTGCTCGCCCTCAGCGCGACCGCCTGCGGGCCGGACAACGAGAAGAGCAACGAGGCCGCGGGCACTCCGTCCGCGACCGCCACCACCGCGCCCGGCAAGCCGGGGGCCGCACTGCCCAGCAGCCTCCAGGACCTCGCCAACTGGAAGCTCGACGACTGGGCGAGGTTCGTCGGCGACAACGCCTTCGTCAACGAGGTCGCCCAGGGGTTCTGGTCGATCGCCAAGATGGAGAACGCCAAGGGCCGGGCCACCCCGGAGTACTCGCACACGACGGCCGGCAGCACGGTCGAGCGGGACACCCCGCCGGCCGCCATCCCCGCCAAGCCGCAGCCGCACCCGTACAGCCCGGCGACGGCCGTGGTCGGCAAGATCTTCATGACCACGCCCGAGGGCGACTCGATGTGCTCCGGCACCGTGGTCTCCGACCCGGCCAACCCCGGCCGGAGCAACCTCGTCTACACCGCCGCGCACTGCCTGCACGACGGCAAGGGCGGCACCTGGCTGAAGGACATCACCTTCGTCCCCGGCTACAACCGGGACGGACAGGCCAGCCGGGGCAGGCAGTACAGCGAGCAGCAGGTCTCCCCGTACGGGCGGTGGACGGCGGTCCGCGCGCTGGTCTCGCCGACCTGGGTGAAGGAGAACGGCGTCGGCCCCAACTCCCAGTACGACTACGGGATCATCCGGGTCCGCAACGAGAACGGCTCCGGCAAGTCGCTGGAGGAGACGGTCGGCAGCTCGATCCCGGTCTGGTTCAACGCCCCGCGCGGGCAGATCACCTCGGCCTTCTCCTACGGCTACCCGGCCGAGCGGCCGTTCGACGGTATGGAGCTCAGCCACTGCGACTCCGCGATCCCCCCGGTCAAGCTCTCCTTCGACCCGGCCCGGCCGCCGATGTACGTGATCGGCTGCACCATGACCGGAGGCTCCAGCGGCGGCGGCTGGTTCATCACCAAGGACGGCAAGCCGAACCTGATCAGCGTCAACTCGATCGGCAACCGCAACCCGTCCGAGTACATGGCCGGCCCCTCTCTCCAGGAGCAGGCGCGGCAGGCCTTCGACTACTTCTCCAAGAACGCGAAGTAGGCCCGCGGCAACGCCGACGGCCCCGGTCTCCGTTGAGGAGACCGGGGCCGTCGGCGTTCTGCTCGGACCTCGGGATCCCCGGGCCCGCGGAGCCCTGAGCCCTGCGCAGCCTCGGCCCCGCGGGCCTCAGCCCTGCAGCGCGACCGAGAATCGCTCCAGCTCGGCGGCCAGCTCGGCCTGCACCTTGGCGTGCAGCAGCGTGCCCTCCGCGGTGTGCTCGGTCGAGATCAGCTCACCCTCGGCGTGCACCCGGGAGACCAGGCCACCGTGGGTGTACGGCACCAGTGCCTGCACCTCGATCGCCGGGCGCGGCAGCTCGTCGTCGATGAGCTTCAGCAGCTCCTCCATGCCCAGCCCGGTGCGGGCCGACACCACGATGGCGTGCGGCTCGCGGCGCAGCAGGCGCTGGAGTACGTGCGGGTCGGCCGCGTCGGCCTTGTTGATCACCACGATCTCCGGCACGTTCTGCGCGTCGACCGAGACGATGACCTCGCGGACGGCGGCCAGCTGCGTCTCCGGCTCGGGGTGCGAGCCGTCCACCACGTGGAGGATGAGGTCCGCGTCGGCGACCTCCTCCATGGTGGAGCGGAACGCCTCGACCAGGTGGTGCGGCAGGTGCCGGACGAAGCCGACGGTGTCGGCCAGCGTGTAGAGCCGGCCGCTCGGGGTCTGCGCCCGGCGCACGGTCGGGTCCAGGGTGGCGAACAGCGCGTTCTCCACCAGGACGCCCGCGCCGGTGAGCCGGTTGAGCAGGGAGGACTTGCCGGCGTTGGTGTAGCCGGCGATGGCCACGGACGGCACCTGGTGGCGCTTGCGCTCCTGGCGCTTGGTGTCGCGGCCCTTCTTCATCTCGGCGATCTCCCGGCGGAGCTTCGCCATCTTCTCGCGGATCCGGCGCCGGTCGGTCTCGATCTTGGTCTCACCGGGACCACGCGTGGCCATGCCGCCGCCGGACGTGCCGGAGCCACCACCACCCATCTGCCGGGAGAGCGACTGACCCCAGCCTCGCAGCCGCGGCAGCATGTACTGCATCTGCGCGAGCGAGACCTGCGCCTTGCCCTCACGGGACTTGGCGTGCTGGGCGAAGATGTCCAGGATCAGGGCCGTCCGGTCGACGACCTTGACCTTGACCACGTCCTCCAGGTGGATCAGCTGGCCCGGGGTGAGCTCACCGTCGCAGACCACGGTGTCGGCACCGGTGGCCGCGACGATGTCCCGCAGCTCCTTCGCCTTGCCGGAGCCGATGTAGGTGGCGGCGTCGGGCTTGTCGCGGCGCTGGATGACGCCGTCCAGCACCTGGGAGCCGGCCGTCTCGGCAAGCGCGGCGAGCTCCGCCATGGAGTTCTCCGCCTCCTCCAGCGTGCCGTCCGTCCAGACACCGACGAGCACCACGCGCTCCAGGCGGAGCTGGCGGTACTCGACCTCGGTGACGTCTTCGAGTTCGGTGGAGAGGCCGGCGACCCGGCGCAGGGCTGCACGCTCGCTGCGGTCGTACTGGTCGCCGTCGTAGTGGTGGTGGCCGAGGTCCTCGTCGATGGCCGCGAGGTCCTCGTCCATGAGGGCTTCCGCCCGCAGACCGTCGAGGCGGCGCGGGGCGTCGGCGTGGTCGCGGGCTTCGAACGTGGAGGTCATTCTGTCCTTTGGCTGGCTGGTACGGAGGGCCTGTCTGCGTGACCGTACCGACGGTCACACCCGGAGTCTGCCCAGCTGCCGCCTCGTCTACCGCTCGGGCGAGATGTGAGCTACCCCGCGGGACCGCGGCCCCACACAGGCAATTCTCTCAGTGCCCGGTGAACGCCGCGGACCGGCCGTGAATTCCCCACGATGTTCGCACGCCCGGTGCGGACGGGGCATCCCCATTTTCCGGTCCGGAGACCGGTCCGTCCTCGCCCGCGGGGCCGTCCCCGTCCGCCGGGCCGCCCAACGCCGCCGGGCCGTCCCCGTCCGCCGGGCCGCCCAACGCCGCCGGGCCGTCCCCGTCCGCCGGGCCGCCCCCGGCGCCGGGCTCCGCCTCCCCCGCCCGAGGACGCGCGCCGCCGCCGCCCGCCGGTGCGTGCGGGCGGCTCACGTCGTACACCCCCGAGACCCGCAGCATCGCCCGCATCACCGCGGCCAGCGCGGCCGGCTCGGGCAGCTCGACGGTGTAGGTGTGCCGCACCCGCAGCTCCTGCGGCGGCTCGACCTCGGCCGAGACGATGCCGACGCCCTCCCCCGAGATCGCCGCGGTGAGGTCGGCCAGCAGCCGGGGCCGGTTGAGCGCCTCGGCCCGCAGGGTCGCCCGGTAGCCGGACGGCGGCGCGCCGTCGGGCTGCCAGTGGATCTCCAGCGCGCCGCGCCCGTCCGCCCGCATCCGCTCACCCGCCGGACAGCCGGTGCGGTGCACGGCGACGGCGCCGCCGCGGATCGCGAAGCCGCTGATCTCGTCCGGCGGCACCGGGGTACAGCAGCGGGCCAGCCGGACCGGTGCCCCCGGGCGGCCGGCCACCGCCACCGGGGCGGCGCCGCGCTCGGCGGCCCGGTGCGCGGGCGGCGCCGGCTGGCCGGCCGAGGGGCCGGTGCGGACCACCGGCAGCCGCGCCGGGTGGTCGGCGAGCCATCGTTCGATGGCCAGCCTGGCGGCCGGGGTGCGGGCGTGCGCCAGCCATTCGGGCGCGGGGCCGGAGGGGTGGGCGGCCGGGTCGCCCTGCTCGGTGAGGATGGCCAGCCGGTCACCGTCCTGGAGGACGGTGGAGAGCGAGGTGAGCCGGCCGTTGACCCGGGCACCGATACATCGGTGGCCGGTCTCCTCGCCGAGCAGGTAGGCGGCGTCCACACAGCTGGCGCCGGCCCGCAGCTGAAGCGTTTCGCCGGCCTCGGTGACGACGGTGATCTCGCGGTCCCCGGCGAGGTCGGCGGTGAGCGCGGACCAGAAGGCGTCCGGGTCGGGTGTCTCCTGCTGCCACTCCAGCAGCCGGCTGAGCCAGCCCGGCCGGGCCGGGTCGGTGCGGTCCAGCTCGTCCGTGCCCTGGTCCGCGCCGCCGGCCCCGGGCTGCCGGGGGTCACCGAGGGCGACCACGCCGGTCTGCGCGACCTCGTGCATCCGCCGGGTGCGGACCAGTACCTCGACCACCGCGCCGCCCTCCAGCGCCACCGCGGTGTGCAGCGACTGGTACAGGTTGAACTTGGGGGCGGCCACGAAGTCCTTGAACTCGCCGGGCAGCGGCGTCCAGCAGGTGTGCAGCTCGCCGAGGACGGCGTAGCAGTCCGCGTTCTCCTCGACCACCACCAGCAGCCGCCCGAAGTCGGCCGGCTGCGGCCCCTGCGGCCGCCCGTCGGGGCCGGGTGCGGCGGCCCGCTTGAGCAGCACCCGGTGCAGCGAGACGCAGTGCCGGGGGCGGACGGTGACCTCGGCGGCCACCCCGGCCTCGGCGAGCTGGCGTGCCAGCGTCCGGGCGAAGGGTTCGAGCAGGGCGTCCGGTTCGGCCTCGTGGCCGGCCTGCAGGGCGCGCGCGCGGGCGTACTCCTCCGGGTGGAGGGTGGCGAAGACGATGTCCTCCAGCTCCGACTTGAGTACCTGGATGCCGAGCCGCTCGGCCAGCGGGATCAGCACGTCCCGGGTGACCTTGGCGATCCGGACCTGGCTGGCCGGCCTCATGTGCCGGATGGTGCGCATGTTGTGCAGCCGGTCGGCGAGCTTGATCACCATCACCCGGACGTCGTCCCCGGTGGCGACGAGCATCTTGCGGAAGGTCTCGGCCTCGGCGGCCGCACCGAAGTCGACCTTCTCCAGCTTCGTCACCCCGTCGACCAGATAGGCGACTTCGGGGCCGAACTCCTCGCCGACCTGAGCCAGGGTCAACTCGGTGTCCTCGACAGTGTCGTGGAGCAGCGAGGAGACCAGGGTGGTCGTCCCGGCGCCGAGTTGGGCCAGGATCATGGTGACGGCCAGCGGGTGGGTGATGTACGGCTCGCCGCTCTTGCGTTTCTGCCCGCGATGGCTGGCCTCGGCCAGGCGGTAGGCCCGGCCGAGCAGGCCGAGGTCGGCCTGCGGGTGGTGCCGGCGGTGGGCCTGGACGAGCGGTTCGAGGGCGTCGGGCACCGGCGTGCGGCCGGTGGCCAGCAGCGCGGCGCGCCCGGCCCGGCCGAGTGCGGCCCGCCCTAACCCCCCGAGGGGCCGCTTGGGCCCGGCCTGCCGTGCGGACGTCGGCTGCCCCGCAAGGGGCTGCCCGGCTTCGATGGTCATCGTCGGCACCTCCGGCAGCGTCACCGGCTGCTCCCCTCCGAGGGGCGCTCGACCCGGTGATCCATGCTACCGAGCAGAGCACGTTCCGCGATGCCCTGCTTCCCGTCCGTGACCCGGATCACCCTAACGGGGGGATTCGTCGCTGCACGAAATGGGCAAACCGCCCGCGCCGTCAGCCGTGGACGGCCTGGAGGGTCGCCAGCCACCGCGGGTCGAGCTCGCCGCGCGCCACGATCACCGCCGGGCCGGTCATCTCCACCCGGCCGTCCGGGTACTCGGTGATCACCACCCGGCCGCCCGGCAGGTCCACGGTGTAGCTGACGGCCTCGCCGGTGACCGCCGGGTCGGCGCCGTCCCGGCGGGCGGTGGCCACCGCGACGGCGCAGGCGCCGGTACCGCAGGAGCGGGTCTCGCCGGAGCCCCGCTCGTGCACCCGCATCGCGACGTGCCGCGGCCCGCGGTCCACCACGAACTCGACGTTGACGCCCTCGGGGTAGGCGCCCTCGGGGCTGGTGAGCGGCGCGCTGTACAGGTTGCCGGCGTGGTCCAGGCTCTCGACGAAGGCGACCGCGTGCGGGTTGCCCATGTTGACGTTGCGGGCCGGCCAGCTGCGCCCGCCGACCGTGACCTCGATCCCGTCCGGGCCGGGCAGCAGCGCGCGCCCCATGTCGACGGTGACCTCGCCGGGGGTGCCGTCCTCGGCGTCCTCGGCGACCCGGGCCGTCCGCACGCCGGCCCGGGTGGCGATGGCCACCTCGCCCGGCTCGGCCAGCCCGGCCTCGACCAGGTAGCGGGCGAAGACCCGGACGCCGTTGCCGCACATCTCGGCGATCGAGCCGTCGGCGTTGCGGTAGTCCATGAACCACTCGGCCCGGTCGGCCTGGTCGGCCGCGGCCGGGTCGGCGGCCGAGCGCACCACGCGCAGCAGACCGTCGGCGCCGATGCCGGCCCGGCGGTCGCACAGCACGGCGACGGCCTCGGGGCCGATCACCAGCTTGCCGTCCGGGTCGGGCACGATGACGAAGTCGTTCTGGGTGCCGTGCCCCTTGAGGAAGGACAGGCCGGCGGGCTGCGGGGAGGTGTCGCTCACGCTGCCGATGATACTGAGCCGCCGGCCGGGCCGGCCGGGCGGACCACCAGGCGGACCGCGTCCGCCGGCGGGGTCAGCGCAGGTGGACGACCCGCCACAGGGCGAGCGCGCAGGCGGCCAGCGCGATCAGGGTGTAGATCACGATCGCCTTCCACCCGGCCCGCCGGCCGGAGCCGCGGCGCGGCAGGCCCGGCCACTTGTACCCGGCGTGCCGGGCGGCCATCGCACCCCAGCCGACCGAGGCCGCGGTGAGCAGCAGCCCGAGCATCCCGACCATCGCCGAACCGGCCCCGGCCGAGCCGAAGGCCAGCGGGAAGGCGAACATCAGCGAGCCGGCGGTGGCCAGCAGCGCTATCGGCAGCGTCTGCCACCAGCGCAGCCGGCGGCGTGGGCGGATCTCCCGCTCGTGCACCGCACCGGCGGGGGCGCGGGTGTCCAGCGCGGGCAGCGCGACCGCGTAGGAGGTGGGGGCGTCGAGGCCGGGCAGCACGGGCAGGTCCGGCATGGTCGACGCGTCGAGGTCGTCGGCCTGTGCGGTGGCGCTCCCGCTCTGGCCGGTTTCGGGGCCGGTACCCGTCGACACGCGGCCTCCCCTGACAGTTCGACACGAGTGCGGACTCGCGGCCGGGCACGGTCGGCCCGCCCGGGCCGACCCTTATGACCTCGATGATGGCATGTCCAGAGAGGCGTTCCGGGCCTGACCGGGGTCATCGGGTGATCCGTGGCCATCACGTGATCCGGCCGTAACCGCGGGTTCGTCCTGCACGCCCACCTGCGCGCGCAAGTGCACCGCCGGAATGGCCGGATACCGCCTACGGCAGGGCCGATTCCTGACGGCAGATCAGTTCCAGCGAGCGGGCGAGCAGCTCGCCGGGGTCCGCGCCGGCCGGGCGGGAGAGCCAGTGGATCCGGTCGTCGCGGCGGAACCAGGACTCCTGCCGGCGGGCGAACCGCTTGGTGGCGCGGACGGTTTCGGCCCGCGCCTCGTCCTCGGTGCACTCCCCGGCGAAGTGGTCGAGCACCTGCTGGTAACCGAGCGCCCGGGAGGCGGTCCTCCCCTCGCGCAGGCCGAGCCTCTCCAGCTCCCGGACCTCGTCCGGCAGACCGGCCTCCCACATCCGGTCGACCCGCAGGGTGATCCGCTCGTCCAGCTCGGGCCGGGGTACCGCGACGCCGATCTGCACCGCGTCGTAGACGGCGGTGTTGCTCGGCAGGTTGGCGGTGAACGGCTGCCCGGTGATCTCGATGACCTCCAGCGCCCGGACGATCCGCCGGCCGTTGCCGGTCAGGATCGCCGCGGCGGCGGCCGGGTCCAGCTCCGCGAGCCGCCGGTGCAGCGCGTACGGGCCGGCCTGGTCGAGCTCGGCCTCCAGCCGGGCCCGGACCGCCGGGTCGGTGCCGGGGAAGTCCATCTCGTCGATCGCCGCCCGGACGTACAGCCCGGAGCCGCCGACCAGGACGGGGGTGCGGCCGGCCGCGAGCAGCCGGTCGATCTCGGCCCGGGCGAGCCGCTGGTACTCGGCGACGGACGCGGCCTCGGTGACGTCCCAGATGTCCAGCAGGTGGTGCGGGACGCCGCCGCGCTCGTCGAGCGTGAGCTTGGCGGTGCCGATGTCCATGCCCCGGTAGAGCTGCATCGAGTCGGTGTTGATCACCTCGCCGCCGAGGCTGCGGGCGAGGGCGACGGCCAGGTCGGACTTGCCGGCGGCGGTCGCACCCACCACGGAGACCACGCGCGGCACGGTGGCACCGGGCTGGACGGGGCCGGGCTGCGCGGGCCCGGGCTGGACGGTACTGGAGCTGCTCACCGGACCAGTCTCGCAAAACCGCCGACGCGACGGAGACCTCCCCGCCCGGTGGGTCCTATTGAGCGACGATATGACCGTTTCCGCCCATATCCCCAGTTGAGAACGGTTCGGCCGCGAGAGACGTTGAGCAGGAGACAGAGAGGAACGGTGAGGACGCCATGGGTCTGATGGACAACCTCAAGGGCAAGGCCGAGGAGCTCAAGGAGAAGGCCAGCGAGCTGGCTGGCAAGCACAGCGACCAGATCGAGCACGCGGTCGACAAGGCCGGTGGCGCCATCGACAAGGCCACCAAGGGCAAGTACAGCGAGAAGATCGAGCACGGCACCAGCAAGGCCAAACACGCGGTGGAAGACTTCGCCCACAAGTCCGGCGGCCCGGGCGGCACCACCCCCGGCACCCCCGTCGACGGCCAGGGCCCGACCCCCTGAGCCCGCGCTCCCGAGCCGCTCGCCCGGGCAGGGCCGCGGGTCAGCTCCAGGACGCCACGAGGTACCCGACCCCGTACGGCGCGTCCCGGTAGCCCAGGCGCGCGGTGAGGCCGGCGCCCTCGGCGGCGCCGGCCAGCACCTGCCAGGGGGCGCGGCCCTCGGCCTTCAGCTCGGCGGCCAGGCCCGCGTCCAGGGCGGCCAGGGCGGCCAGGTCCGCCGAGCCCAGGGCGTCGGCGAGCGCCGCGTCGAAGCCCTCGGCCCGCTCGTCCAGGTAGCCCGGTGCCTTCAGCGAGCGGCAGGCGCTGCCGTCGCCCATGACCAGCAGCCCGACCCGGTCGGCCAGCCCGGCCAGGCCCTGGCCGAGACCCAGCATCCGGTCGGCGGGCGCGTCCGCGGGCACCGCGCAGGCGTGCGTCGGCAGGGTCGCCCCGGCCCGCTCCAGCAGCCAGGCACCGACGGTCAGCGAGGGCGCCAGCTCCGGGCCCTCGACCCGGCCGGCCGGCAGCCTGGCCACCAGCGGCACCCCGTAGCGGTGGAAGGAACCGGCCCCGCCCTCGGTCCACACCTCGGCCTCCGGCCCGGTGCCGACCACCACGACCAGCTCCGGCCCGGCCGCGAGCAGCGCGGCCAGCGCCTCGTCGCAGGCCGCGCGCAGCGGCTCCAGCTCGGCGGCCGCACCGGCGGCGACCTCCGGGACGAGCAGCGGCGGGCAGGGGCAGACGGCGGCGGCAACCAGCATGTGGATCACTCTAACGAAGAACGACAGCGGCCCGGCGGGATCGGGGATCCCACCGGGCCGCGCCACGAGCAGCGGTCAGTCGCCGCAGCAGCCGCCCGCCGGGGCGGCCAGCGGCAGCGCCGCCGGGGCGCCGACGGTCGGCAGGCCGAGCATGACCCCGGTCGGGGCGGCGGCCGCCGGCTTGGCCTGGCGCTTCTCCCAGGCGTCGCCGGCCCGGGTGCGGCGCACGGCGAGCGCCGGGCCCTCGGCCAGCAGGTGGTGCGGGGCGGCGTAGGTGATCTCCACGGTGACCATGTCGCCGGGGCGGACGGGCTCCGACGGCCGCGTGAAGTGGACCAGCCGGTTGTCGGGGGCGCGGCCGGAGAGCCGGTCGGTCCTGTCGTCCTTCTTGCCCTCGCCCTCGGCGACCAGGATCTCCAGGGTGCGGCCGACCTGCTTCTTGTTCTCCTCCCAGGAGATCTCCTCCTGGAGCGCGATCAGCCGGTCGTAGCGGGCCTGCACGACGGCCTTCGGCACCTGGTCCTCCATCTCGGCGGCCGGGGTCCCGGGGCGCTTGGAGTACTGGAAGGTGAAGGCGTTGGTGAAGCGGGCCTCGCGGACCGCGTGCATGGTCTGCTCGAAGTCCTCCTCGGTCTCGCCGGGGAAGCCCACGATGATGTCGGTGGAGATCGCGGCGTCCGGCATCGCCTCCCGCACCTTCCGGATGATGCCGAGGAAGCGCTCCTGCCGGTACGAGCGGCGCATCGCCTTGAGCACGGTGTCCGAGCCGGACTGCAGCGGCATGTGCAGCTGGTGCATCACGTTCGGGGTCTCGGCCATCGCGGCGATCACGTCGTCGGTGAAGTCGCGCGGGTGCGGCGAGGTGAAGCGGATCCGCTCCAGGCCCTCGATCTGCCCGGCGGCGCGCAGCAGCTTGGAGAAGGCCTCGCGGTCGCCCAGGTCGGAGCCGTAGGCGTTGACGTTCTGGCCGAGCAGGGTGACCTCGATGACGCCCTCGTCGACCAGCGCCTCGATCTCGGCGAGGACGTCGCCGGGGCGGCGGTCCTCCTCCTTGCCCCGCAGCGCGGGGACGATGCAGAAGGTGCAGGTGTTGTTGCAGCCGACCGAGATGGCCACCCACGCGGCGTACGCGGACTCGCGGCGGGTGGGCAGGGTGGAGGGGAAGGTCTCCAGCGACTCCAGGATCTCGACCTGGGCCCTGCGCTCGACCGCGGCACGCTCCAGCAGCGCGGGCAGGTGCCCGATGTTGTGGGTGCCGAACACCACGTCGACCCAGGGGGCCTTCTTGACGATGGTGTCGCGGTCCTTCTGGGCCAGGCAGCCGCCGACGGCGATCTGCATGCCCTTGTGGCGGCTCTTGACCGGCGCCAGCTGCCCGAGGTTGCCGTACAGCTTGTTGTCGGCGTTCTCGCGCACCGCGCAGGTGTTGAACACGACCAGGTCCGGGTCGCCGTCCTGCCCGGCCTTCACGTATCCGGCGTCCTCCAGCAGGCCCGACAGCCGCTCGGAGTCGTGGACGTTCATCTGACAGCCGTAGGTCACGACCTTGTAGCTCTTCAATCCGCTCTCACCACTCACCAGACCAGGGTACGGGCAGCCGCGAATCGGTTTTCCCCACCGGTCCCCACCCGTCCGCGGCCGCCGTCGCGCGTCCGCCCCTCCCGTTCGGTGCGCGCGCCTGGCACTATCCCTGCATGGCCCCCAGCTCCGCGCCCCGAGTCGGCGCAACCCTCCGCGCGGCGGCGCGCAGCCCGCTCTGGCGGGCGGTGCTGGCCCTCGTGCTGGTGGTGGCCGCCCTCGGCGGCTGGTGGCTCTCGGCCGGCCGTACCCCGGACTACCCGCGCGGGGCGGTGGGCTTCGCGACCGGCGTGCGGGGCGGGGTGTACGACCGGTACGGGCAGCTGCTGGAGACCCACGTCGCCAAGGCGATGCCGGGGGTGCGGCTGCAGCTGGACAACTCGGAGGGCTCGATCGACAACCTGGCCCGGGTGACCAGCGGCCAGGACGACTTCGCGATCGCCACCGCCGACGCCGTCGCCCAGTACTCCGGGCCGGGCAGGGACCGGCTGCGGGCGATCGCCCGGCTCTACGACGACTACCTCCAGCTGGTCGTGCCCGCCTCCTCGCCGGTGCACCGGACGGCCGACCTGAAGGGCCTGCGGGTCGGCGTCGGCCAGCCCCTGTCCGGGGTGAACCTGGTGACCCGGCGGCTGCTCTCCTCGGCCGGACTCGACCCGGACCACGACATCCGGCCGGCCATGCTCGGCGTCGGCGACGCCGCCGAGCGGCTGCGCGAGGGCAAGCTCGACGCCTTCTTCTGGTCCGGCGGGCTGCCGACCGGCGCGCTCACCGGGCTCTCCGAACAGTTCAAGATCAGGATCGTGCCGCTCGGCGACCTCGCCGAGGCCGTCCACCGGGTCGAGGGCGGCGGTACCGACGCCTACCGGGCGGCCACCATGCCCAAGGGCACCTACCCGAACGCGGAGCCCAAGGACGCCGTCGCCACCGTGGCCGTGCCCAACCTGCTGATCACCCGGGACGACGTGGACACCGACCTGGTCCAGGGCATGACCCGGGCGGTGATAGACAGCCGCGACCAGATCGGCTCCGAGGTGCACGCCGCCCAGCTGGTCGACCTGCGCACCGCCGTCTACACCAACCCGCTCCCGCTGCACGAGGGCGCGGCGCGCTACTACCGCTCGGTGAAGCCCTAGAGGTGCCACCAGCACCGGCCCGCGAGGCCGTAGAGGTGAGGTGAAGCCACGGAGGCGCCACCCACCGGCTCGGCGAAGCCCCGGAGGCGCCACCGCCGCTCGGTGGAGGCCCTGCGCCTAGGTCCTGCGGGTCTTCTCCGCCCTCGGCACCGCCAGGGTCACCGCGAGACCGGTCGGCCGGACCGGCGCGAAGGTGAGCGAGCCGCCGGCGGCCTGGAGCAGGGTGCGGGCGATGGAGAGGCCGAGGCCGGAGCCGTCCACGTTCTGGTGCCGCGCGCTGCGCCAGAACCGGTCGCCGGCCCGGGCCGCCTCCTCCTCGGTGAGGCCGGGCCCGGCGTCCGAGACGGTCACCGCGACCTCGCTGCGCCGCACCGCCACCAGCACCCGCACCCGGGTGCCGGCCGGGCCGAACTTGAGCGCGTTGTCGATCACCGCGTCCAGCGCGCTGCCGAAGCCGATCGGGTCCGCCATGCCGAGTGCCAGCGCCGGGCCCTCCCAGCCGAGCTCGATCCCGCGCTGCTCCGCCACCGGCCGCCAGGCGTCCGCCCGGGCCAGGGTGAGCGCGACCAGGTCGGTCGGCTCGGGCTCCGGGCGGGCGTGTTCGGCGGTGGCCAGCCCGAGCAGGTCGTCCAGCACCCGGGCGAGCCGGACGCCCTCCTCGCGGACCCTGCCGAGCTCCTCGTCGTGGCCCTCGGGCAGCTCCAGGCCCAGCACCTCGACCCGCAGCAGCAGCGCCGCCAGCGGGTTGCGCAGCTGGTGCGAGGCGTCCGCGACGAAGGCCTTCTGCTGGTCCAGGGCGAGCACCACGTGGTCGGCCATCTCGTTGAACGATCGGGCCAGGCGCTGGAGTTCGGGCGGGCCGCCGCCGGGCGCCACCCGGGCGTTCATCCGGCCGGTGGCGATGTCGTGGGTGGCCCGGTCCAGGGTCCGGACGGGGCGCAGCACCCACTCGGTGAGACGGACGGCGAGCAGCACCGCGACGATCATGGCGGCGGCCTCACCGGCCCCGATCACCAGCCAGCGGTGCAGTATCCGGGTGCGCAGTGCACCGGTCGGGGACTCGCTGAGCACCACCGCGACCACGTCGCCGTCCCGGACCACCGGTGTGGCGATGGTCAGCGTCCGGTCGGAGGTCCACGGCCAGACCTGCGGCGGGTTGTGGCTGCGCCGCCCGTCCAGCGCCTCCTGGAAGGCCTGCTCGCCCCAGCCGGCGACCGGCACCCGCCAGTCCGCCGGGGCCGTGGCTATCGGGACGCCGTCCCGCTGGAAGATTCCGAGCCGGACGCCGTACAGGTCGTGGTAGCGCGCCACCTCGGCGTCCAGCGCGCGGCGGCGGCTGAGGTCGCCCGGCGCGGGCTCCAGGTCGCCCTTGAGGGCGGAGTCCAGGGCGGAGACGCCCGAGGTGGGCAGGTCCTGGGCGAACCTGGCCGCGTCGTCGAGCCGGTCGACCACCACCCGGGTCTGCTCGGCGGCCGCGACCGCCGCGGCGAGCGGCAGCCCGAGGGCGGCCAGGACGCAGAGCATCAGCGCGAGCAGAATGCCGAGCAGGCGGGTACGCACGAACGGTCAGTGCTCCGCGGGGGCCTGGGGGGCGTCCGCGGCGGTGGCCGGGGACTCGGGGATCAGCCGGTAGCCGACGCCCCGGACGGCCTCGACCAGGCCGGGCAGGGCCAGCTTGGTGCGCAGCGAGCCGATGTGCACCTCCAGGGTGCGGCCGTTGCCCTCCCAGCCGCTGCGCCAGACCTCGCTGAAGATCTGCTCGCGGCGGTAGACCACGCCGGGGCTCTGGGCGAGCAGCGCCAGCAGGTCGAACTCCTTGCGGGTGAGCGGCACGTCCCGGCCGTCGACGCTGACCCGGCGGCGCTCGCGGTCGATCCGGATGCCGCGCGACTCCAGCGGCCCCCGCTGCTGCGGCACGGTGTCGGGTGCGGGCGCGGAGACGGCGGCGGGCGCGGCGCCGCGGCGGGCCACGGCGTGGATCCGGGCGAGCAGCTCGCCCATGTCGTACGGCTTGGTGACGTAGTCGTCGGCGCCCAGGTTGAGGCCGTGGATCCGGGAGCGGATGTCGGCGCGCGCGGTCACCATGATCACGGGTACGCCGCTGCCGGCCCGTATCCGGCTGCAGACCTCGAAGCCGTCCCGGTCGGGCAGCCCCAGGTCGAGCAGGACCACCCGGTACGGCTCGTTGCCGTCCGGCACCAGCGCGTCGAGCGCCTCGTGCCCGCTGCGGGCGTGCCTGACCTGGAAGCCGTGGCGTCCGAGCACCGCGACCAGCGCGGCGGCCACGCGTTCGTCGTCCTCGACGAGCAGCAGTCGCATCGTTCCTCCTCTCCCGGACGGTCCCCGGGGTGTCACGTGATGTTCACGGGCCCCCACCGGGCAGGTCCCGGTTCTGCGCAGTATGGGCCAGCGGAGCGCCGGACGCCAGGCTCGGCCATGTCCCGGACCCCTGCGGGACGCCGTGCGGCGGGGCGGGTGCCCGCTGTCACCGCCCCCGTCCGGGACTCGTGAACGGCCCGCGCCCGGCGTGTGGCCGGATCGTGATCCTCAAGTTCCGCTCAGATCGGCTGACGTGACATCGTCAGCGCTCCTATGGTCACCCCACCGGGGGCCGCGGCTCCGCCGGCCTCGGCCCCCGGCTTTCCTATCACCATTGCCGCCCAAGGGAGTTCAGCTCTCGGGCCGATACCAGGGAGCAGGCGCGATGACCGAGAGCCTCACCAAGGACTCCAGCGCCGCAGCCGCCCCCCTGGTGGTGATGCGCGGGGTGAACAAGCACTTCGGCGCCCTGCACGTGCTCCAGGACATCGACCTGGAGATCAAGCAGGGCGAGGTGGTGGTCCTGATCGGCCCCTCCGGCTCGGGCAAGTCCACGCTCTGCCGGACGATCAACCGGCTGGAGACCATCGACTCCGGCACGATCACCATCGACGGCCGCCCGCTGCCCGCCGAGGGCCGTGAGCTGGCCCGGCTGCGGGCCGAGGTCGGCATGGTGTTCCAGAGCTTCAACCTGTTCGCGCACAAGACGGTGCTGGAGAACGTGGTGCTCGGCCAGGTCAAGGTCCGCGGGATCGCCCGCGAGAAGGCCGTGGCCACCGCCAAGGAGCTGCTGGAGCGCGTCGGTGTCGGCGCACAGGCCGCGAAGTTCCCGGCCCAGCTCTCCGGCGGGCAGCAGCAGCGCGTCGCGATCGCCCGGGCACTGGCGATGAACCCGAAGGTGATGCTCTTCGACGAGCCCACCTCGGCGCTCGACCCGGAGATGATCAACGAGGTGCTGGAGGTCATGCGCCAGCTGGCCGCCGACGGCATGACGATGGTGGTCGTCACCCACGAGATGGGCTTCGCCCGCTCCGCCGCCAACCGCGTGCTCTTCATGGCGGACGGCCGGATCGTCGAGCAGAACACCCCCGAGGCCTTCTTCACCGCGCCGCGCAGCGACCGCGCGAAGGACTTCCTCTCCAAGATCCTGCACCACTGACCGTCCCCGGCCTTCCGGGACGTCCCGGAGCTTCCGGGTCTTCCCGACCTACCGGGCCGGCACCCGTCGGCAGTGGCAAGGGCGCCGCCGCCCGACCCCGCCGACCCCGGCCAACTTCCTGTCGCCAGAGCCCGGTCGACCCGTGGCCCAGCCCGAGGAGAGCTACCCTCATGAAGACCCGTCGCACCCTCGCCGTCGCGCTCTGCGCCATCGCGCTGACCGCCACCGCCGCCTGTGGCAAGGACGGCACGCCCGGTGACACCGCCGCCGGCGCCAGCAACGCCCCGAAGCTGCCCACCTACACGGTCAAGACCGACCCGAAGGTGGACTCGCAGGTGTTCACCGAGGCCAGGAAGCGCGGCCAGCTGATCATCGGCGCCAAGGCCGACCAGCCGAACCTCGGCTTCGAGGACGTCGCCAGCGGCGACCGCAGCGGCTTCGACATCGAGATCGCCAAGATGATCGCCGCCGACCTCGGCTTCAGCCCGCAGCAGATCAAGTGGGTGACCCTGGTCTCCTCGCAGCGCGAGCCGGCCATCTCCAAGGGCCAGATCGACTTCTACGTCGGCACCTACAGCATCAACGACGAGCGCAAGAAGTCGGTCTCCTTCGCCGGCCCGTACTACATCGCCGGCCAGGACCTGCTGGTGAAGTCGGACAACACCGCCATCACCGGCCCGGAGTCGGTCAACGGAAAGAACGTCTGCACCGCCACCGGCTCGACCTCGATCAAGAACATCCAGCAGTACTCGCCGAAGATCACCCAGTTCGACACCTACTCGGCCTGCGTCGAGAAGCTGATGTCCGGCGAGGTCGACGCCGTCACCACCGACGACGCCATCCTCAAGGGCTACGCCTCCAAGTACGCGCCCAAGCTCAAGGTGGTCGGCAAGCCGTTCACCACCGAGAACTACGGCGTCGGCCTGAACAAGGACGACGCGGCGCTGCGGGCCGCGATCAGCGACGCCCTCAAGGCCCACCAGGACAACGGCGACTGGAAGAAGGCGTACGACGCCACCCTCGGCCTCTCCGGCTCGGCCGCGCCCACGCCGCCGGCCCTGGAGCGGTACTGATCCGCCCGTTGACCAACGTTCCTGACCACTCCTGAGAGGAGGGCCGCCGGATGGGTTTCCTGTTCGAGGACGGCAACTTCGCGCTGTTCCGCGACGGCTTCCTGCAGACGATCGAGCTGAGCGCGCTCAGCGCACTGCTCGCCCTGCTGCTGGGCACCCTGCTGGCGGCCTTCCGGGTCTCCCCCGTCCCGGTGCTTCGCGCCTTCGGCACCGGCTGGGTGACGCTCTTCCGCAACACCCCGCTGACCGTGCTCTTCTTCGCCGTGACGTTCGGGCTCCCGCCGCTCGGCGTGCACTTCAGCCACCTCACCTTCGCGGTGCTGGCGCTGGGCAGCTACACCGCGTCCTTCGTCTGCGAGGTGCTGCGCTCGGGCATCAACACCGTGCCGCTCGGCCAGGCCGAGGCGGCCCGCAGCCTCGGCATGACCTTCGGCCAGACGCTCACCCAGATAGTCCTGCCGCAGGCCGCCCGGACGGTGCTGGCCCCGATGAGCAGCGTCTTCATCGCGCTGCCGAGGAACTCGGCGATCGCCGGCGCGTTCAGCGTCGCCGAGCTGTACAGCGTGCAGCAGACGTTCTCCGAGCGCGGCTACTCGATCTTCGCGATCTTCTTCTGGGTGGCCTGCGCCTACCTGGTGATCAGCGCCGCAGTCGCCGTGCTGTTCCGCTTCCTGGAAGACCGACTGGCGGTGGCCCGATGAGTGAGCAAAGCGAGCGAATGACGGAGATGTGCGCGTCGGCGCACGCCCCTGCCGGGCGAAGCGAGGTGGACGCATGAGCTCCCTCTTCACCCGCCCGTCCACGGCCAGCGTCCTCTACGACGCACCCGGCCCGCGGGCCCGCGCCCGCTACCGGCTGTTCGGCGTGCTGTCGCTGGTCGCGATCGCCGGGCTGCTCTGGTACGCCTTCTCGGCCCTCGCCGACAACGGCCAGTTCGACGCCCAGCTCTGGGACGTGTTCCAGTACACCGCCGTCCAGCAGCGGATCGTCGACGGCCTGGTGTCCACCCTGGAGGCCTTCGGGCTGGCGGCGCTCTTCTCGCTCGCCCTGGGCGCGCTGCTGGCCGCCGGACAGCTCTCCGACCACAAGCCGGTGCGCTGGGCGGCCGTCTCCTTCGTCCAGTTCTTCCGGGCGATGCCGCTGCTCATCCTGATCGTCGCGCTCTACTACGCGTTCTTCGCCAAGCAGCCGATGTGGGCGCTGGTGCTCGGCCTCACCCTCTACAACGGGTCCGTCCAGGCCGAGATCATCCGCAGCGGCGTCAACGCCGTCCCGCGCGGCCAGGGCGAGGCGGCCTACGCGCTCGGCCTGCGCAAGACCCAGGTGATGACCACCATCCTGGTGCCGCAGGCGGTCCGCTCGATGCTGCCGACGATGATCGGCCAGCTGGTCGTCACCCTGAAGGACACCTCACTCGGCTTCATCATCACCTACCACGAGCTGCTGTTCGTCGGTAAGGCGATCGCCAGTCAGCCGATCAACGCGGCGGGCTTCCCCTACATCCCCGTGGTGCTGGTGATCGGGCCCATCTACATCGCGATGTGCCTGCTGCTCACGGCGCTCGCCCGGTGGATCGAAGCACGCGGCCGTCGCGGCGCGAACCGGCGCACATCGGCTGCTGCTTGACGGACACGCAGGTGAACTGTTGCATTGCTCTTCGTGACACCATCCGGGACCATCCTCGCGGCATATGACGCCACCCCGTCGGCCTGCCCATGCCCGGAGGTCCCGGACGGCACCGCACCGGCCGGCGGCCATCGCGCACCGGCCGGCCCGCGCCCGGAGGTCCCGGCATGGACCCGGTGATCGTGGTCGGGGCCGGGCCGGTCGGCCTGGCCCTGGCCCTCGCGCTGGCCCGGCACGAGGTGCCGACCATAGTCCTCGACGAGGGTTCCGGGCTCTGCCCCGAGGGCCCGCGCAGCGTCGTCCTCGGGGCCGACACCGCCGCCTTCCTGACCCGGATCGGCTACCCGAGGGCCGTCTCGGACGCCGCCCAGTGGGACGCCTTCGCCATCTGGCGCCGCCGCCAGGAGGTGCTCCGGATCGACCTCACCGACACCCCCGTCCTGCACCTGCCCCAGCACCGGCTCCAGCGCGGCCTGCGCGACGCGCTCACCGGCACCCCGCTGGTCCGGCTGGTCCCGCTGAGCCGGGTCACCCGGCTCGAACAGGACCGCGACGGCGTCAGCGTCCACACCCGCAATCCCCAGGACGGCACCGAGACCTGGTGGCGCGGCAGCCACCTGGTCGGCTGCGACGGCGCCCGCTCCACCGTCCGCAAGCTGCTGAAGATCCGCTTCCCCGGGCGGCCGGCCGTCGACCGCAACGCCATCGCCACGGTCCGGGTCGACCTGCCCTTCACCGAGGCCCGGCTGCACCGCGAGCCGCCGTGGCGCGGCGACCGCGAGGCCTCCGCCCGCCCGCTGCCGGACGGCGTCTGGCGCCTCGACTGGCGGCTGCCCCCGGGCAGACCCGCGCCCACCGAACCGGTCGACCCCCACGCCACCTGGCCCGGCATCGTCACCGGCGACACCCTGCTCACCCGGGTCACCGCCACGCTCACCGGCTGGTGCGGCGAACTCCCCCGGTACGAGCTGCTCGCCGCCGCCGACCACACCGCCCAGCAGCGCCTCGCCGCCCGGTTCCGCAGCGGCCGCTGCTTCCTCGCCGGCGACGCCGCCCACCTGCACGGCGCCCTCGGCATGCAGAACCTCACCGACGGGCTCCGCGACGCCGACAACCTCGCCTGGCGGCTCGCCCTCGCCTGGCACCTCCACTCCGGCGGCCCCCAGCCCGGCGGCTCGCTGCTCGACGGCTACGAGTCCGAGCGGCGCGGCGCGGTCGGCGCCCGGCTGCGCGCCGTCGACCAGGCCATGCCGCTGCTGCGCCCGCTGCGCGGCTGGCAGGCCACCCGCCGCTCGCTGATCAGCGGCTCGTTCCGCAAGCACGCGCCGCTGCTCGCCGACGGCCAGCTCGGCACCGGACGCTTCGGCGGCGCCCCCGCCTACCCGGCCGCCCCCTCCGGCGTCCCCGGGCGAGTGCCCGTCCAGCGCGGCGCGCGCGGCAGCACCTCGCTCACCGAACTGCTGCCCGCCACCTCCCCCGGCGTGCTCGTCCCGGACCTGCCGGTGCTCGCCACCGACGGAACGCCGGACCAGCTGCACGCCCGGCTCGGCTCGACCTTCCTGTTGCTGCTGGTCGCCCCCGGCACCACGGTCTGGTCCGCCGAGCACTGGCTGGGCGCCGGGCTGATGCCCCGGCTGGCCGAGGTCGCAGCGGCGCTGCCGGTGCCGGCCGAGGTGCTGGTCACCGAGGAGTACCCGGGCGCCGGGCCGCACACCGTGCTGCTGATCCGGCCCGACGGCCACCTGGTCGGCGTCACCCAGGGCGCGGCCGCCGAGGACCTCCAGGCGCTGGCGGACGGGGCCCGGGGCGGGCCGCAGCCGCTGACCGGCGGCGCGGAGTCCGCGGCGCCCGCCGACGAGCCGGTCGCCCCGCCGGTGGACTCGCCTACCGGGCCACCTCGGTGACCCGACTCTCCCGGACCACCGTGACCCGGATCTGCCCCGGGTAGGTCAGCTCCTCCGCCACCTGCTTGGCGACCTCACGGGCGATCACCTGCGCCCCGAGGTCGTCCACCTCCTCCGGCCGCACCATCACCCGCACCTCGCGGCCGGCCTGCATCGCGTACACCTTGGCCACCCCGTCGTGTGCCCGGGCGATCTCCTCCAGCCGCTCCAGCCGGCGCACGTACACCTCCAGCGACTCCTTGCGCGCGCCCGGCCGGCCGCCCGAGCAGGCGTCGGCGGCCTGGGTCAGCACCGCCTCGACCGTCCGAGGCTCCACCTCCCCGTGGTGGGCCGCGATCGCGTGCACCACGTCCGCGGACTCGCCGTGCCGCCGGGCGAACTCCGCGCCGATCGCGGCATGGCTGCCCTCGGCCTCGTGCGTCATCGCCTTGCCGATGTCGTGCAGCAGGGCCGAGCGGCGCGGCGGATCCGGGTCCACCCCCAGCTCGGCGGCCATCATCCCGGCCAGGTGCGCCGACTCCACCAGGTGCCCGAGCACGTTCTGCCCGTACGAGGCCCGGTAGCGCAGCGTGCCGAGGGTGCGGACCAGCTCCGGGTGCATCGCGCCGACCCGCACCGCCAGCAGTGCGTCCTCTCCGGCCCGGACGCAGCGCCGCCCGACTTCCTCGCGGCTGCGCTCGTGGAGGTGCTCGATCCGCATCGGGTGGATCCGGCCGTCCTCGACCAGCTGCTCCAGGGTCAGCCGGGCGGTCTCCCGGCGGACCGGGTCGAAGCAGGAGAGCTGCACCGAGGCCGGGGTGTCGTCGATGATCAGATTGACGCCGGTGACCGCCTCGAAGGCGCGGATGTTGCGGCCCTCGCGGCCGATGATCCGGCCCTTCATCTCCTCGTTCGGCAGCCGGAACACCGACACCGCCGTCTCGGCGGTCTGCTCGGCCGCCAGCCGCTGGACGGCCCCGGCGACGATCCCCCGGGCGCGCTCCTCGCCCTCCTCCTTGGCCGCCCGCTCGATCTCCCGGACGGTCACGGCCGCCTCGCGCCGGGCCTGCGCCTCGACCTCCCGGACGAGCTGGGCCCGGGCCTGCCCGGCCGAGAGCCCGGCGGCCCGCTCCAGCGCCGCCGACCGGCGCCGCACCAGCTCGGCGGCCTCGCCCCGAGCCTGCTCCAACGCGGCCGAACGCTCGGCGAGTTCGCCCTCCCGGGCCCGGAGTCGGCGCAGCTCCTCGGTCAACCGTTCCTCGCGCCGGTCCAGTTCGGCCCGCAGCTGCTCGGCCTGCTCCTCGGCCCACCGCCGGGCCCGCTCGGTCTCGGCCATGGCGCGCCGCTGGGCGCTCTGGAGGCGTCTGACCATCAGCCAGGCCGACGCCACGACGGCGATCAGCACCACCGCCGAGAGCAGGGAGGCGCCCGTTCCGGTGCTCAGCGCGATCCTCATCCTGGCCACTCCCCGTCCCTGCACGGCACGCCGTCCGGGACCAACCACGACCGGGCCCGGGCATGGCTGCCCGAGGCGCGGCCGAGGCGTGATCGACGCACTCCCGCACTGAGTGCGAGGCTAAGCGCAGGTTACGAAACGGTCAAGACTGGACTGGGAGTTGGCCAACTCCCACACCGCACCGCCGTCACTCCCACCCGTCAGCGGGTGCTCCGTCCACGTCCTCTTCCTCTGGGCCCGCCCCCGAAGCCTCCTCGTCCAGCGCCTCCCGGACCACCCGGAAGGCCAGGCCCTCGGAGTAGCCGCGCCGGGCCAGCACGCCGACCAGCCGGCGCATCCGGGCCTGTCGCTCCAGCCCGCGGGTCGCCCGGAGCTTGCGCTCGACCAGCGCCCGGGCCGCCTCGGTCTCGTCGTCGTGGTCGAGCTGTGCGACGGCCTGCTCGACCAACTCGCCGGCCACGCCCTTGGTCCGCAGCTCCTGGGCCAGCGCCCGCCGGGAGAGCCCCCGGACGGCGTGCCGGGACTCCACCCAGGCCTGTGCGAAGGCCGCGTCGTCGATCAGCCCGACCTCCTCCAGCCGGCTCAGCACCTGCTCGGCGACCTCGTCCGGAATCTCTCGCTTGCGCAGGGCGTCGGCGAGCTGCTTGCGGCTCTTGGCCGCTCCGGTGAGCAGCCGCAGGCAGATGTCCCGGGCGCGGGCCTCGGGATCGGCCGATTCCTCCGCCCTGCCCGCGCGCGCCGCCCGGCGCGGCTTCTCCGCCGGGCCCTCGCCGCCCTGAGCCTCCGACGCCGTGCCGTCCGTCCGGACCCGGCCGCGGGCCCGACGGCCGCGCGCTCCGGCGGCAGAGGAGGCAGGGGCGGCCGCACCCCCGTGACCGGCCGCCCCTCCCCCGGCGCGGTGACCGGGGGGCTCCTCCTGCACCAGCGCCGAACGACGCCGGCGCCGCCCGGTGGGCAGCTCGGACGCGGACACCAGGCCGAGCCCGCCGTCCGGCTCTCCCGGGCCCGACGCCGGGCTCAGGCCAGATGTCCGCCGCGGGACCCGTACCGGCTCCGGCTCCGGCTCCGCCACCGCGGCGAACCAGTCCGGCGGGCCGTAGTCGTCGTCATCCTCCGGGCCCGCCGGGCCGCCGCCCACCATGTCGTGCTGCATCAACGGCTCAGGCCTTGGCGGCCGCCGCCGTCTTCTTCGCCGCGGCCGTCTTGGCGGCGGTCGCGGTGATCGGCTTGGCAGCACCGTCGGCGGTCGGCGCCTCGGCCTCGACGGCCGGCTCCTCCGTCTTCGGGCCGATGCCCAGCTTGCTCTTGATCTTCTTCTCGATCTCGTCGGCCAGCTGCGGGTTGTCCTTCAGGAAGTTGCGGGCGTTCTCCTTGCCCTGGCCCAGCTGGTCACCCTCGTAGGTGTACCAGGCGCCCGACTTGCGGATGAACCCGTGCTCGACGCCCATGTCGATCAGGCCGCCCTCCCGGCTGATGCCCACGCCGTAGAGGATGTCGAACTCGGCCTGCTTGAACGGCGCCGCGACCTTGTTCTTGACGACCTTGACCCGGGTGCGGTTGCCGACCGCCTCGGTGCCGTCCTTCAGGGTCTCGATCCGGCGGATGTCCAGACGGACGGAGGCGTAGAACTTCAGCGCCCGGCCACCGGTCGTGGTCTCCGGCGAGCCGAACATGACGCCGATCTTCTCGCGGAGCTGGTTGATGAACACCGCGGTGGTGTTCGACTGGTTCAGCGCACCGGCGATCTTGCGCAGCGCCTGGCTCATCAGCCGGGCCTGCAGACCGACGTGCGAGTCACCCATCTCGCCCTCGATCTCCGCGCGCGGGACCAGCGCCGCGACGGAGTCGATGATCACCAGGTCGATCGCGCCGGAGCGGATCAGCATGTCGGTGATCTCCAGGGCCTGCTCACCGGTGTCCGGCTGGCTGACCAGCAGGGCGTCGGTGTCCACGCCGAGCTTCTTGGCGTACTCCGGGTCGAGCGCGTGCTCCGCGTCGACGAAGGCGACCGTGCCGCCGGCCCGCTGGGCGTTGGCCGCCAGGTGCAGGGTCAGCGTGGTCTTGCCGGAGGACTCGGGGCCGTAGATCTCGACCACCCGGCCACGCGGGATGCCGCCGACCCCGAGGGCGACGTCCAGTGCGGTGGATCCGGTGGAGATCACGTCGATCGGCTCGTTGGCCTTCTCGCCCAGGCGCATCACCGAGCCCTTGCCGAACTGCCGCTCGATCTGAGCGAGTGCGGTCTCAAGGGCCTTCTCGCGGTCCGTACCTGCCATGGCTTCCACCCTCGGGTTCTGTGCTGTGCGCTTCATCGTCCTCGACGCTAGCGCGTCCCACTGACAAACGGCCCCGACCGGGCTCTGCCTGTGGAAAACTCCTCGCCGGAGAGTACAAAGAACATCTGTTCGATTCAAGCCTCACCCGTTCGAACTACCGCTCCCCACCCCTGCCCTCCGAGCCCCGGTCCGCCTCGGACCGCTGGTCAGCCCCCTGATCGTCGCTCCGAGCCGCGTTCCGGCCTTCGTTCCCACGGTCACTCCAGCCGTCGCCCCGACCGCCTCCCGGTCCGGCCCCCGCCCCGACCATCCGCCGCAGCCGCCGCGCCGCCTCCCGGCGCAGCTCCCGCCGGGCGCGCCGCTGCGCCCCCCGGTCGATCCGCGGATCGGTGGCCACCTCGTACCGGCGCACGTACGTCCCGACGAAGCCCTGCAGGGTGGCCGCCGCCGGAATGGCGATCAGCGCGCCCACCGCCCCGAGCAGCGCCGCGCCCGCGATCACCGCGCCGAACGCCACCGCGGGGTGCACGTCCACCGTCTTCGCGGTGATCCGCGGGTGCAGCAGGTAGTTCTCGACCTGCTGGTAGACCACCACGAACACCAGCACCCAGAGCGCGTCCACCGGCTCCACCGTGAGCGCGACCAGCACCGGCAGCGCGCCCGCCAGGTACGTCCCGATGGTGGGCACGAACTGCGACATGACGCCGACCCAGACCGCCAGCGCCGCCGAGTACGGCAGGTCGAGCAGCGCGAACATCACCCAGTGCGCGAGCGCCGACGCCACCGCGAGCAGCGCCCGGGAGTAGAGGTAGCCGCCGGTCTTGGCCAGCGCGATCTCCCAGGCCCGCAACACCTCGCCCTGCTTGGCGGGCGGCAGCAGCGAGCAGACCGTCCGGCGCACCCGGGGGCCGTCGGCGGTGAAGTAGAAGGTGAAGAGGCCGACCGTGAAGGCCTGGAAGAGCCCGCCGATCAGGGTGGAGGAGACGCCCCAGACGTTGTCGGCGGCCTGCTGGGCGTAGGTCTCGATGGCCCCGGAGTCCTTGAGCAGCTTCTTCTGCAGCTCGTCCAGCGAGAGGTCCTGGTGGAAGGTCCGGTTGGCCCAGTTGATCAGGTTGTCGAGCAGGTGCGGCAGGTCCACCGCGATCTTCGCCACCTGGTCGACCAGCAGGGTGCCGAGCGCGGCCAGGAAGCCCGCCACCGCGACCGCCACCGCGACGAAGACCAGGAAGGTGCCGACGCCCCGGCGCACCCCGCGGGCCGCCATCCGGTCGACGGCCGGCTCCAGCGCCAGCGAGAGGAAGAAGGCGACCAGCAGCATCACGAAGAGGTCGATCAGCTGGTGGAAGGCCCAGTCGGCGAGCTGGAACAGCCCGACCATGAGCAGTGCCAGCACCATCGCCCGGGGCAGCCAGCGCGGCATCCCGGTGCCCCAGAGCCCGTCGGCCACTCCCCGGGCCGGCTCCGGTGCGGATGGGGATGCGGATGCGGATGCGGATGCGGGCGGCGGTCCCGCGGCCTCGTCGACGGCCCGCGCCGACCTGTCCGAATTCTGCGGTTCTGCGCTGCTTGTCACTCGGACAGTCTGTCCCATGCCCGACGCCCGTCCGAGCACCGGGCGCCGGGCGCCCGCTCAGCGCAACTGCGCCGACACACCCTGGGTGTCGCAGACCACCCGCCAGACGTCCTTGGCCTCCCAGCCCGCCTCCAGGGCCTGACGCACCGTCCGCCCGCCCAGCTCGGTCATCACGTGGTCGGCGGCGAAGGACTCCGCGTACACCTCGCCGAAGTGCGCGTACATCCGCCGCCAGAACTCCGTCAGCCTCATGCCCACCAGTATCCCGGACCGCCGCCGGAGGCCCTAAGGCCGCCAGTCGGCCGCCTCCAGCGCGTACTCGACCTCGCCCAGTTCGGTGCCGGGGACGGGCTCCGGGTAGTCCTCGTGGAAGGTGCGGACGTAGCGGAGGCCGGTCTTCTCCATCACCCGCCGCGAGCCGCCGTTGACCGCCATCGTGTACGCCACCACCCGGCGCACGCCGAGCCCGGTGAAGCCGTGGCGAACCAGCGCCCGCGCGCCCTCGGTGGCGTAGCCGTGCCCCCAGGCCGCCCGGCGCAGCCGGTACCCGAGCTCGACCTCGCCCCGGTCCGCCGGATCCGTCGGGCGGAACTCGAACCACCCCAGGAAGGCCCCGCCGTCCCGCTCCTCGGCCGCCCACCAGCCGAGGTCGCCGTACCGCTCGTAGTGCGAGAGGTAGAGCGGCAGCAGGGTGCCCTCGACCACGTCGCGCGGGGTGGGGCGGCCGCCGGTGAGGTAGCGCATCACCTCGGGGTCGCCGTCGAGCTCCACCAGGCGGTCGGCGTCGGCGGCGGTGAAGCGGCGCAGTACCAGCCGCTCGGTGGTGAGGTGGACGGTCATGGTCCGATCCTGCCCCGCCCCGGCCGCGCCCGTCACCGGGTTTTCAGTGCGGCAGCGCGAGCGCCCCGGCGCCGTAGTACTGGCGGTCGCCGCAGCCGAGCGGCCCTGGCGGGCAGGCGGCCGCCGCGGTGGCGGCCAGCAGGGCGGCGAGCCGGTCGGAGTCCCAGTCCGGGTGGAGCGCGGCGGCCACCGCGACCGCGCCGGTGACGTGCGCCGCGGCCATCGAGGTGCCGGCCAGCGCGGCGTACTGCCCGCCGGGCCAGTCGGAGACGATCGCGCCGTGCGGGCCGGCGTCCGGGTCCCCGCCGGGGGCGGCCAGCGAGACCTTGCCGCGCCCGTAGTTGGAGTACGCCGACGGGCTGCCGTCCCGGTTGACGGCGGTCACCGTGACCACGCCGGGCAGCTCGCCGGGCAGCCGGACGCACTCGGTGCCGAGGTAGCGGGACTGCGCCGGGCCGGAGGTGCGGTCGTTGGGGCTGCGCTCGTCGGTGCGGGCGGCGCCGAGGTCCTGCCCGTCGTTGCCGGCCGAGGCCACCACCACCGCGCCCTGCCGCCGGGCGTAGCCGACCGCGCGGTCCACGGCCGCGGTCAGTGCGGCCTGGTCGAGGTCCTGCGGGCAGTTGTACTTCCACGGGTCGGCGAAGTAGCTGTTGTTGATCGCCTTGGCGCCGTGGTCGGCGGCCCAGAGCATGCCGCAGACGATGTTCTCCGCGTAGTACTGGCCGAGCGGGCCGAGCAGCCGGACGGCGGCGATCCGGACGCCGGGTGCCACGCCGCTGACGCCGTGGCCGTCCCGGGCGGCGCCGACGATGCCGGCGACGTGGGTGCCGTGGCCGCTCTCGCCGACGCCGAGGTCGGGCCGCCAGGCGCCGGTCCGGCCGTCGGGGCGGCCGTCGGCGCAGGAGGCGGAGCTCTTCGGGTCGACGGCGGCGCGCAGGTCCGGGTGGCTGTCGTCGACGCCGGAGTCGAGCACCGCGACCAGCACCTTGCGCAGCGCGTCGGTGGAGGGCGCGCCGGAGCCGGCGGAGGGGCTGCGCAGCAGGGTGGCCGAAGTGTCGCCGGCCGGGTCGCCCGAGGCACCGAGCATGGCGAGGTTCCAGGCGTCGCGCTCGCCCGGGTCGGCCACGGTCGCGGTCTCGTCGTCGGCCCCGTCGGCGCTGCGGCGGCCGCCCGCGCCGAGGCCGCCGTCGGTGCTGCGGCCGCCGTCGGTCCGGTCGGCGCCCGTCCCCGCGCCGAAGTCCCCGGCGCCGTCCAGCGGCCGGGGCGGGCTGGGCACCGGCGCGGTCCGGGTGGCGCCGACCGCGGCCACCCCGGGGCGGGTACGGACCTTGTCAGCGAAGCCGCCGGGGGCGTACGCGAGCACCGCCCCGATCTGCGGGTACTCCTGGACGACCTGCCCGCCGGCGGCGCGCGCCTCAGCGCCTGCCCTGGCGGCCCCGGCGGCGTCCTCCTGCTCGGCCAGCACCAGGTAGCTGAGGTAGGAGCGGCCGGGCCCGGCCACGTACGGGACGGCGCCGCCGACCACCAGTGCGGTGAGGAGCATGGCGAGCAGTGCCCGGAGGGGGCCGCGGGCCCGGTGCGGTCCGGCCTGGGCGGGACCGCAGCCGGACGGGTGCGCCTGCGCCATGGCACGTCTCCGCTCGTCGGTCCCGGCCGGTCGCGGGAGCTCCGGTGGTCACGGGGGGCTGGTTGTCATGGAAGAGCCCTGGGTCTGAATCATCACCATATGAGTCGATTGTCCTCTTTGCCTTTTTTAACTGCACCGGGTGGCACCCGGCCGGCGTCCCGGCCGCCCATCGCCCGCCGGCACGCCCGTTGTCGGTGCCACCCGGCACCATGGGGGCATGGCGCCGCAGACCCACCCCCAGCCGCCCGCCGACCCGCTGGCCGGATTCGCCCCGGCCACCCGGGCCTGGTTCACGGGCGCCTTCCACGCGCCCACCACCGCCCAGGCGGAGGCCTGGCACGCCATCGGGCAGGAGACGGACGTCCTGGTGGTCGCCCCCACCGGCTCCGGCAAGACGCTGGCCGCCTTCCTCTCCGCCCTGGACCGCCTCAGCAGCACCCCGGTGCCCGCCGAGCCGAAGCGCCGCTGCCGCGTCCTCTACATCTCGCCGCTCAAGGCCCTCGCCGTCGACGTCGAACGCAACCTCCGCGCCCCGCTGGCCGGCCTGCGCCAGGCCTCCGTCCGCCTCGGCCTGCCCGAGCCGGACGTCCAGGTCGGCATCCGCTCCGGCGACACCCCGGCCGCCGACCGCCGCCGCTTCGCCACCCACCCGCCGGACATCCTGATCACCACCCCCGAGTCGCTCTTCCTGCTGCTCACCTCCGCCTCCCGCGAGGCGCTGCGCGGCATCGACACGGTGATCCTGGACGAGGTGCACGCCGTCGCCGGCACCAAGCGCGGCGCCCACCTCGCGCTCTCGCTGGAGCGGCTGGACGAGCTGCTGGAGCACCCGGCCCGCCGGATCGGCCTCTCCGCCACCGTCCGCCCGGTCGAGGAGGTGGCCCGTTTCCTCAGCCCCCGGCGCGGCGCCACCGTCGTCCAGCCGGCCGCCGCCAAGGAGTTCGACCTCTCGGTGGTCGTCCCCGTCCCCGATCTGGACGACCTCCCGCCCGCCCCCGGCGTCGGCGGCGCCGCCGACAGCGACCCGGCCCGGCCGGGGCCGCCTCCCGGCCCCCAGGCCGGGGGCGCCTCGATCTGGCCGCACGTCGAGGAGCGGATCGTCGACCTGGTCCAGGCCCACCGTTCGACCATCGTCTTCGCCAACTCCCGCCGCCTCGCCGAGCGGCTCTGCAACCGGCTCAACGAGATCGCCGTCGAGCGCGCCACCGGTGAGCGGCTGCCCGAGGCACACTCCCCGGCCCAGGTGATGGCCGAGTCCGGCGTCGCCAAGGGCGCCCCGCCGGTCATCGCCCGCGCCCACCACGGCTCGGTCTCCAAGGAGCAGCGCGCCCTGGTCGAGGAGGAGCTGAAGGCCGGCCGGCTGCCCGCCGTGGTCGCCACCTCCAGCCTGGAGCTGGGCATCGACATGGGCGCCGTCGAGCTGGTCGTCCAGGTCGAGTCCCCGCCCTCGGTCGCCTCCGGCCTCCAGCGGGTCGGCCGGGCCGGCCACCAGGTCGGCGCCGTCTCCACCGGCGTCTTCTTCCCCAAGTACCGGGGTGACCTCGTCCAGTCCGCCGTGGTCACCGAACGGATGAGGGCCGGCCGGATCGAGGCGCTGCGCATCCCGCGCAACCCGCTGGACGTGCTGGCCCAGCAGCTGGTCGCGATGACGGCGCTGGACACCTGGCCGGTGGACGACCTGATCGCCCTGGTCCGCCGGGCCGCGCCGTTCGCCACCCTGCCGCAGTCCGCCTTCGACGCCGTGCTCGACATGCTGGCCGGCCGCTACCCCTCGGACGCCTTCGCCGAGCTGCGCCCCCGCCTGGTCTGGGACCGGGTGGCCGGCACCGTGACCGGCCGCCCCGGCGCCCAGCGGCTCGCCGTGACCTCCGGCGGCACCATCCCCGACCGCGGCCTGTTCGGCGTCTTCATCGCGGGCAGCGCCGCGTCCGATGCGAAGACCGGCAGGAAGGGCGGCGGCCGGGTCGGGGAGCTGGACGAGGAGATGGTCTACGAGTCCCGGGTGGGGGACGTCTTCACCCTCGGCACCACCTCCTGGCGGATCGAGGAGATCACCCACGACCAGGTGCTGGTCACCCCCGCCCCCGGCATCCCGGGCCGGCTCCCGTTCTGGAAGGGCGACACCCTCGGCCGCCCGCTCGAACTCGGCCGCGCCCTCGGCGCGTTCACCCGCGAGCTGGGCGGCATGGAGCCCGCGGCCGCCACCGCCCGGCTCAAGCAGGCCGGCCTGGACGACTGGGCGGCCGGCAACCTGCTCGACTACCTCGCCGAGCAGCGCGCCGCCTGCGGCCACCTCCCGGACGACCGCACCATCGTGGTCGAGCGCTTCCGGGACGAGCTGGGCGACTGGCGGATCGTCATCCACTCGCCGTTCGGCGCCCAGGTGCACGCCCCCTGGGCGCTCGCGCTCGCCGCCCGGCTGCGCGAGAAGCACGGCCTCGACCCGCAGGTCATGCACGCCGACGACGGCATCGTGCTCCGCCTGCCCGACGCCGACCTGCTGGCCACCGACTTCGACTTCGGCGGCCCCTCCGACAAGCCCGTCACCGACGACGCCCCGGTCGGCGCCGACGCCGCCCTGTTCGACCCGGGCGAGATCGAACAGCTCGTCACCGACCAGGTCGGCGGCTCCGCCCTGTTCGCCTCCCGCTTCCGCGAGTGCGCCGGCCGCGCCCTGCTGCTCCCCCGTCGCAGCCCCGGCCGGCGCACCCCGCTCTGGCAGCAGCGCCAGCGCGCCGCCCAACTCCTCGAAGTCGCCTCCGAGTACGGCTCCTTCCCGATCGTGCTGGAGGCCGTCCGGGAGTGCCTCCAGGACGTCTTCGACGTGCCCGGCCTGGTCGAGCTGATGGGGGATCTCGAATCCCGCGCCGTCCGCCTGGTCGAGGTCACCACCCCCGAGCCGTCCCCGTTCGCCCGCTCGCTGCTCTTCGGCTACGTCGCCCAGTTCCTCTACGAGGGCGACTCCCCGCTCGCCGAGCGCCGCGCCGCCGCCCTCTCGCTCGACTCCCGGCTGCTCTCCGAACTCCTCGGCCAGGCCGAGCTGCGCGAGCTGCTCGACCCGCAGGTCCTCGCCGAGCTGGAGGCCGAGCTCCAGCGCCTCACCCCCGAGCGCAGGATCAAGGACGCCGAGGGCGTCGCCGACGCGCTGCGCCTGCTCGGCCCGCTCACCGAGGCCGAGCTCGGCACCCGCGGCGCCGAACCGCTCTGGGCCCTGGAGCTGGAGGCCGCCCGCCGGGTGATCGCCGTACGGATCGCCGGCGAGCAGCGCTGGGCCGCCATCGAGGACGCCGGGCGCCTGCGCGACGCCCTCGGCACCCCGCTGCCGGTCGGCGTCCCCGAGGCCTTCACCGAGCCGGTCAAGGACCCCCTGGGCGACCTCCTCGCCCGGCACGCCCGCACCCACGGCCCCTTCACCGCCGCCGAGGCCGCCGCCCGATTCGGCCTCGGCACCGCCGTGGTCACCGGCACCCTGCACCGGCTCACCGCCGCAGGCCGGCTCGTCCAGGGCGAGTTCCGGCCGGTCGAGGGCCACACCGCCACCGTCGAGTGGTGCGACGCCGAGGTGCTCCGCCGGCTGCGACGCCGCTCGCTCGCCGCCCTGCGCCAGGAGGTCGAGGCCGTCCCGCCGCGCGCCCTGGCCGCCTTCCTCCCCCAGTGGCAGCACCTGGCCGGCCACCGGCTGCGCGGCCCCGACGGCCTGCTCCGGGTGGTCGAGCAGCTCCAGGGCACCGCCCTGCCCGCGTCGTCGCTGGAGAAGCTGATCCTCCCGGCCCGGCTCTCCGACTACTCCCCCAACCTGCTGGACGAGCTGATGGCGGCCGGCGAGATCGGCTGGTCCGGCGCCGGCGCCCTGCCCGGCAAGGACGGCTGGATCAGCCTGCACCTCGCCGAGACGGCCCATCTGCTGCGCCCCGAGCCGGTCCCGCCGGCCGTCACCCCCGTGCACACCGCGCTGATGGAGGCGCTGGCGGGCGGCTACGGGCTCTTCTTCCGCCAGCTCGTCGCGCACCTCCCGGACACCCCCGAGCCCGAGCTCGTCGAGGCCCTCTGGGACTTGGTCTGGGCCGGGTACGTCAGCAACGACACCCTGGCCCCGCTCCGGGCCCTGCTCGGCTCGGGCCGGACGGCCGGCGCGACCGCCCACCGCGCGCCCCGGGCCACCCCGCGCGGCCGCTACGGCGGCGCCGGCCGCCCGTTCGGCCGGATCGGCGGGGCCCTGCGCAGCGGCCCGCCGACGGTGGCCGGGCGCTGGTCGCTGCTGCCGCCCTTCGACACCGACCCGACGGTCCGCGCCACCGCCCGGGCGCAGAGCCTGCTGGACCGGCACGGCCTGCTCACCCGGGGCACGGTGGTCGCCGAGCGGGTCCCGGGCGGGTTCGCCGGGGTGTACCGGGTCCTGGCCGCGATGGAGGAGCGCGGCCGGGCCCGCCGCGGGTACTTCGTGGAGGGGCTGGGCGGTGCCCAGTTCGCCATGGAGGGCGCCGCGGACCGGCTGCGGTCGGTCAACGGCCGGCTGGAGCGGGCCCGGGCCACCGAGTGGGGTGCGGGCCCCGCGGCCGAGCCGCCGCAGGTGCTGGTGCTGGCCGCCGCCGACCCGGCCAACGCCTACGGCGCCGCACTGCCGTGGCCCGAGCCACCCGGCGCCCCGGCCGGTGACACCGGCGGGGCGGACCGGGCAGCAGGGCCGGAGGGGGCCACGGAGAGCCGGGCCGCCAAGGCACACCGGCCGGGCCGCAAGGCGGGCGCCCTGGTGGTCCTGGTCGACGGCGAGCTGGCCCTCTACATCGAGCGGGGCGGCAAGTCCCTGCTGGCCTGGCCGGAGGACGAGGGCACCCGCGCACTGGCCGCCTCGGCCCTCGCCTCGGCCGTCCGCGGGGGCGCGCTCGGCAGCGTCACGGTCGAACGGGCCAACGGCGAGCCCGCCCTCGGTTCGGCGCTCGGCGCCGCCCTGGAGGAGGCGGGCTTCCACGCCACCCCGCGCGGACTGCGGCTGCGGCCCTGACCCGCTGCCCCGGGAGACGGCCCAGGGAGACAGCCCGGGCGACCGCCGGACACGACGAAGGCCGCGAGGAGGGAACCCACCTCGCGGCCTTCGCACCGCCGTACTCCTGGCGCCCGGGAGATCACGGAAGGGATCACCCCGGACGTCATCCGGTCACATCACCCGATCGGAGGCTCCGCCTCCACCTGGGCCGCCGGCTCATCCGTCCGGCGTGGCAACGGCCCGGTGGACCACCGGTCGGCATGGACCGGGATCAGCCCGAGCCCCCAGCCGCCGGCAGCGAGGAGCCCCAGGGCGGCACCGTCGGCCAGTTGTCCCTGGACCACCAGAGCCCACCAGCCGAGCCCGCCCGCGAGCACCACCAGACCTGCACGCAAAGGCCGGGGCATCAGCCGCCCCAGCCGTATTCGGGCTTCGGCGTACGCCGTCACAGCTCTTTGCACGACCGCCCTCCTTCGCTCGCCCCGGGCACCAGGCGCCCGGGCGTCGAGGCCAGGTCAGGCGGCGACCACGTCCATCGCGGCAGCCTTGGGCGAGAGGTTCGCCCGGTCGGTGCCGGGGGCGGGCAGCGGTACCGGTTCGAGCACCGGCCTCAGCAGTTCACCTTCGGAGAGGGTGGCCATCGCCGCAAGTTCGGCGAGCGAGAGTTCGTCGCTGACCTCGCGCATGACCTCGGACATACGGACGTCGAGTGCGTCGCAGATCGCGGAGAGCAGCTCCGAAGAGGCCTCCTTCTGACCCCGCTCGACCTCGGAGAGGTAACCGAGCGAAACCCTGGCGGCTGCCGACACCTCGCGGAGTGTGCGGCCCTGGCGCTGGCGCTGCCGACGCAGTACATCGCCCAGTAGGCGACGGAGCAGGATCATCGGTGCCTCCCTCCTCGGACTGCGGATCGAGATGTCACGCCCCCACCGTACCGCCTTGCCCGCTTCGCGTGCGGGGACCATGGTCGTGTTCACTCTGGGCTGCAAGGCTGTCCCCTCCCCTGTTTCGGTGTCGCACCCGGGTCGGCGGGCACCTCTTCGTACCCCCCGTGCGGCGCCCGGGCACCGCCAAGCCACTCGTTCGCCACCTGGTTTCTGCCCAACCAGGCCCTTGGATGTAACACGATCCTCCAGCTACGCCATACCCGTACGCCAGTTCGGGAGATCTCGGTTCGGTGGAGATCTTGTCGGGCGAAGCCTCTGTGACGCCTCCACAGTGGGTCAGCGACGGGTCAGTGCGTGGGCGCACCGGACGGAAGCCGCCCGACGAGCAGCTCCAGGGCGGCGGTCACCGCCCCGTGACGGATTGTGGCACGCTCCCCCGACAGCCGGGGCGAACTGACCAGACTTCCCCCCGGACCGGCGACCGCGAGGTGTACCGTGCCCACCGGCTGCCCGTCCTGCGGGTCCGGCCCCGCCACCCCGGTCGTGGCCACCCCGTAGGTGGCGCCCAGCAGCCGGCGCACGCCCTCGGCCATCTGCCGTGCCACCACCGGGTGGACCGGCCCGTGAACGGCCAGCAGGCCCTCGTCGACGCCCAGCACCGACGCCTTCAGCTCGGTCGCGTACGCGGTGACCGACCCGCGGAAGGTCGCGGACGCCCCCGGGACGTCCACCAGCGCCGCCGCCAGCAGCCCGCCGGTGAGCGACTCCGCCACCGCCACCGTGCTGCCCTCCCCGCGCAGCGCGGCGTGCGCCTTCACCGCCAGCACGTAGTCCGCCGGGGCAGCCGCCCCGGCGTCCGCCGCGTTGTCCGTCCCGCGCTCCATCCGGCCGTCCACCCCGTGCTCCCCCGTCACCGGCCCGCGCGCTCCGCCGCGATCCCCTCGCGGCGCAGCCGCAGCGCCTGCCCGATGTAGTCCAGCGCGGTGCCGACGGTCAGCAGCACCGCCAGCCCCATCAGCACGGCCCGCCCGGTGGCGAGCCAGCCGGTCAGCACCAGGACGTACATGCCGACCGCGATGCCCTGGGTGAGCGTCTTCAGCTTGCCGCCCCGGCTGGCCGGGATGACCCCGTACCGGATCACCCAGAACCGCATCACGGTGATGCCGAGCTCGCGGGCCAGGATGATCACCGTGACCCACCAGGGCAGGTCGCCCAGCACGGAGAGCCCGATCAGCGCCGCGCCCATGATCGCCTTGTCGGCGATCGGGTCGGCGATCTTGCCGAAGTCGGTGACCAGGCCCTTGCGCCGGGCCAGCTCGCCGTCGAACAGGTCGGTGATCATCGCGACCGCGAACGAGGCCCAGGCCACCGCGCGCCACTTGGGGTCGTGCCCGCCGTCGGCGAAGAGCAGCGCCACGAAGACCGGCACCAGCAGCAGCCGGAGCATCGTGAGCATGTTGGCGATGTTCCAGATCCCCGGCGCCGGCGGCACCGCGGCCGCCGGTCTGCCCGGGTGGGCCGCGGCCGGGGCGCCGGGCCCCTTGGTCATTCCCCGGCTCCCGGGGCCTGGCCGACCCGCACCTGCTCCAGCGCCTCGGCGACCAGGTCGACGCCCTCGCTGGCGACGACCCGGGCCCGGTGGAACTGGCCGATCTCGGGGTTCTCCACGCCCGTGAGCGTGGTGAGGCCGTCCGTCTCGGGAGCCTGGTGGGCGGCGCGGCCCTCGACGAGGTCGCCCTCCACCGACTCGATGAGCACCTCGACCTCGGTGCCGATCCGCTGCTCGGCCCGCTGGGCGGTCATCTCCTCGGCGAGCCGGCTGAGCCGGGCCAGCCGGTCCGCCACCACGTCCTCGGGCAGCTTGCCGTCGTAGGTCGCGGCCTCGGTGCCGTCCTCGTCGGAGTAGCCGAAGACGCCGATCGCGTCCAGGCCGGCGTGGGTGATGAAGCGCTCCAGCTCGGCGAAGTCCTCCTCGGTCTCGCCGGGGAAGCCGACGATGAAGTTGGAGCGGGCGCCGGCCTGCGGGGCCTTGCCACGGATGGTCCCGAGCAGTTCGAGGAACTGGTCGGTGGAGCCGAAGCGGCGCATCCGGCGCAGCACCGCGGGCGCCGAGTGCTGGAACGAGAGGTCGAAGTAGGGCACCACGTCGGTGGTGCCGGTCATCGCGTCGATCAGCCCGGGCCGCATCTCGGCCGGCTGGAGGTAGGAGACCCGGACCCGCTCGACGCCCTCGATCGCGGAGATCTCACCGAGCAGCGTCTCCAGCAGGCGGATGTCGCCGAGGTCCTTGCCGTACGAGGTGTTGTTCTCGCTGACCAGCACCACCTCGCGGACGCCCTGCGAGGCCAGCCACTGGGCCTCCTGGAGCACGTCGGAGGGGCGGCGCGAGATGAACGAGCCGCGGAAGGCCGGGATGGCGCAGAAGGAACATCGCCGGTCGCAGCCGGAGGCGAGCTTCACCGAGGCCACCGGGCTGTCGTCCAGCCGCTTGCGCAGGGTGCGCGGCCCGGAGGCGGGGGCGACGCCCTCGGGGAGGTCCTCCGGCACGGTCTCGGCGGCGCCGTGGCCCGGCAGGGCGACCTCGGTGGCGGCGGCCTGGCGCTCGACCGGGCTCAGCGGCAGCAGCTTGCGGCGGTCGCGCGGGATGTGCGGGGCGTGGTGGCCCCCGGACAGGATGGTCTGGAGGCGGTCGGAGATGTCGGAGTAGTCGTCGAAGCCGAGCACGCCGTCCGCCTCGGGCAGGGCGTCCGCCAGCTCCTTGCCGTACCGCTCGGCCATGCAGCCGACCGCGACGACGGCCTGGGTGCGGCCGTGCCCCTTGAGGTCGTTGGCCTCCAGGAGGGCGTCGACCGAGTCCTTCTTGGCGGCCTCGACGAAGCCGCAGGTGTTGACGACGGCGACGTCGGCGTCGGCGGCGTCGTCGACCAGCAACCAGCCGTCGGCCTCCAGTCGCCCGGCGAGTTCCTCGGAGTCCACCTCGTTGCGGGCGCATCCGAGCGTGACAAGGGCGACAGTACGGCGTTCAGGCATAGGGCCAAGATTAACGCGCGGCCGCCGGGGCCGTTCGCCCCGGAGGCCGCGCGCCCCGGATTACCGGATCTTCACCGGACCTTCGCCGGGCCGGAGCCCGCTCGTGGTCAGCCCGCCTGCGGGTCTCCGGGGGTGTACGTGACGTGCACCACCTGGCCGTTCTTGCCCGCCGGGCCGAGGTCCTTGCCGTTGACGTACACGTGCACGGCACCGGCGTTGCCGATCACCAGCTTGATCTGCTTGGGGTCGGTGAAGGTCTGGTCCTGACCCTCCTCGATGTTGTTCTGGAACAGCGACTTGCCGCTGCCGTCCAGCGCCGAGACCCAGCTGGTGTCCTTCTCGGCGACCAGCTTCACGGTCACCTTGTCGGCCGGGGCGGCCGCGATCGCCGCGACGCTGGGCGCCGGGGCGGGCGGCTGCACGCTCGGCGAGGGCGCCGGGGCGACCGAGCCGGTGCCGGAGCCGCTGGGCAGCGGCGCGCTGGCCGAGCCGGTGGTCGAGCCACCGGTCTTGCCGCTGACCAGGTTGAAACCGATCAGGACGACCACCGCGAAGATCGCGGCGACCATCGCGGCCGTCCAGTTCGGCCGGCCGCGGCCGGGGACCTTGATCGGCCCGCTGTCGATCAGCTGGGTCGGACGCTTGGTGGCCGGGGCGCCGCCGTGCGCGGCGTCGTACCGCGCCACCAGCGCCTCGCCGTCCACGCCGACCGCCCGGGCGATCGAGCGGATGTGGCCACGGGCGTAGAAGTCGCCGCCGCAGCGGGCGAAGTCGTCCTCCTCGATGGCATGCACGATCGGCACCCGCACGCGGGTGGCGGTACTGACCTGGTCCACCGTGAGTCCGGCGTCGATCCGGGCAGCGGACAGCACCCGGCCGATGCTCACGGCATCGGCCGCCTGCTCCGCGCCGCCGGAAGGCTGGGCGGACGACGGGGCGTTATCGCGGTCGGGGGACTTGCCGATGGTCACGGGGCACGCCTTTCGAGCGGATGGCCACCTGCTGGGGAACAGTCTAGGGGCGGGGGCGGATCGTTTCTCAAGCGGAACAGGCCCGAATGCGCACACCCGCCCGAACCAGGTCCCTACCGGCCACTGACCGGTCGTCAGGGCGGGGGCCGCCGTTCACCGAGGCCGTCCCTTTCCGCCCTGTGACGCCGTGTGCGTACGTTCGGTTCCGCTCCTCGCGCCTACCCTCCTCCGAACGAGTGAACACCCGCCGGAGGCACGGAGCGGTCAGCCGCGGATGCCGACGATCACACCGTCCAGCTCGTCCGGTTTCACCAGCACGTCGCGGGCCTTGGAGCCCTCGCTCGGGCCGACGATCCCGCGCGACTCCATCAGGTCCATCAGCCGGCCGGCCTTGGCGAAGCCGACCCGGAGCTTGCGCTGGAGCATCGAGGTCGAGCCGAACTGGGTGGAGACGACCAGCTCCGCGGCCTGGATCAGCAGGTCCAGGTCGTCGCCGATCTCCTCGTCGATCTCCTTCTTCGGCCCGCCGCCGACCGTGACGTCGTCCCGGTAGACGGCCGTCAGCTGGTCCTTGCAGTGCTGGACGATCGCGGCGATCTCCGCCTCGGTGACGAACGCGCCCTGCATCCGGATCGGCTTGCTCGCACCCATCGGCAGGAAGAGCGCGTCACCCTTGCCGATCAGCTTCTCGGCGCCCGGCTGGTCCAGGATGACCCGCGAGTCGGCCATCGCCGAGGTCGCGAACGCCAGCCGGGAGGGCACGTTGGCCTTGATCAGACCGGTGACCACGTCCACCGAGGGCCTCTGGGTCGCCAGGACCAGGTGGATGCCGGCGGCCCGGGCGAGCTGGGTGATCCGGACCACCGAGTCCTCGACGTCGCGCGGGGCGACCATCATCAGGTCGGCCAGCTCGTCGACGATCACCAGCAGGTACGGGTACGGCTTCAGCTCGCGCTCGCTGCCGAGCGGCGGGGTGACCCTGCCGGCCTTCACCGCCGCGTTGAAGTCGTCCACGTGCCGGAACCCGTACGCGGCGAGGTCGTCGTAGCGCAGGTCCATCTCGCGCACCACCCACTGGAGGGCCTCGGCGGCCTTCTTGGGGTTGGTGATGATCGGCGTGATCAGGTGCGGGATGCCCTCGTACGCGGTCAGCTCGACCCGCTTCGGGTCGACCAGGACCATCCGGACCTCGTCCGGGGTGGCCCGGGCCAGCACCGAGGTGATCAGGCAGTTGATACAGGACGACTTGCCCGCGCCGGTCGCGCCGGCCACCAGGATGTGCGGCATCTTGGCGAGGTTGGCCATCACGGTGTGGCCCTCGACGTCCTTGCCCATGCCGACGACCATCGGGTGGGTGTCCTCGGCGGCCGTGCGCGAACGCAGCAGGTCGCCGAGGTTGACCATCTCGCGATCCCGGTTGGGGATCTCGATGCCGACCGCGGACTTGCCCGGGATCGGGCTGATGATCCGGACGTCCGGGCTGGCCACCGCGTACGCGATGTTCTTGCCGAGCGCGGTGATCCGCTCCACCTTCACGGCAGGGCCCAGCTCGACCTCGTACCGGGTGACCGTCGGGCCGCGGGTGAAGCCGGTGACCCGGGCGTCCACCTTGAACTCGCCGAAGGTGCTGGTGAGCTGCGCCACCACCTCGTCGTTGAGGGCGCTGCGTGCCTTGGCCGGGCCGCCGCGCTCCAGCAGGTCGAGCGGGGGCAGCGCGTAGGTGATGCCCTCGGAGAGCTGGAGCTGCTCCATCCGCACCGGCGCCGGGGCGTGCTCCTCGGGTGCTCCCGGGCCGGCGGCGGCGCTGCGGGCGGCGGGGACGGCGGGCTCCTCCGGCGGGGCGGTGCGGTCCTGCACCTGGTGCATCATGTCCGCCACCGCGGAGGAGGCGGGCACGCCGTAGACCAGGGCGCCGTCCAGGTCGGCGGCGGCGCCCGCGGCGAGGTCCCGGGTGGCGTACGGGTCCTCCAGGTCCTTGACGAACGGATCCTTGGCGAACGGGTCCCCGTCCGGCGTCCCGGAGGCGGCCTCCGGGTCGTCCGGCTGCCTGCGCCGGCGGCGGCGCCGGCGAGCGGCCACCTCGTCCTGCGGGGTGTCGCCGTCGGTGTCCACGGTGAAGGGCAGCGCCGACGGGTCGGCGTCCTCCGGCGGCTCGGTGGAGAGCTCGCGCTCCGGCGTGCGCCCGTCGGTGAACCGGTCCTCCGGGCCGGGCTCGACCACGCCGAGCCGCACCCCGGCCGCGCGCAGCCGCTCGGGGATCCGGTTGACCGGGGTGGCGGTGGTCACCAGCAAGCCGAAGAAGGCCAGCAGCAGCAGGAGCGGCACCGCGAGCGGCGGTCCGGCGGCGGCCATCATCGGGGTCGACACGGCCCAGCCGACGATGCCGCCGGCCGCCCTTATCCGGGTCGCGCCGCTGCCCATCATGGGCGCGCCGCAACCGATGTGGACCAGGCCGAGGACACCGACCACCAGCGCGCTGAGGCCGATCATGATCCGCCCGTTGGCCTCCGGCAGCTCCGGGTGGCGCATCAGCCGGATCCCGACCGCCGCCAGCAGGAACGGCACCAGCACGTCGAGGCGGCCGAACAACCCGGAGACCACGTTGGTGGCCGCCTCGCCGAGCCAGCCCTGCGGGCTGAACCAGGTGCCGGCCGCGGTGACCAGCGCCAGCGCGAGCAGCAGCAGGCCGACGCCGTCCTTGCGGTGGGCCGGATCCAGGTTCTTGGCGCCGTCGCCGAAGCCGCGGAAGACCGCTCCGACCGCGTGCGCGAGGCCGAGCCAGACGGCCAGGACGGCGCGGAAGAGTATCGGCCGCGGCGGGGGCGGCGGCGCCGGAGCGGGCTTGGCCGGGGCCTTCCTCGCCGGGGCGGCCTTCTTGGCGGCCGTCTTCTTTGCGGGCGGCTTGGCCGGAGCCTTCGCCGCGGCCTTCTTGGACGGTCCCGGACTCGAACTGCGTGCCGCGCTTCCGGGCGTACGTGTGGCCATGGCTCAGCAGCCTACCGGGGCAGGCCGACTGTGCCCACGCGCTCGGTACGAGGCGCCCGGACGTGTCGCAGACACACCGTCACGCTGATCCGGTTTCACCCGGACGGGGCAGACGGGCGCCTGCCGGCTACTCCACGCCGGGGCGCAGCGCGTCCAGCGCCCTGCGCAGGCCCGCCAGCTTCCGCTCCAGGTGCGCCGCGGTGGCGGCGACCCCGCCGTCCTCGGCGCCGTCCAGCTGCTTGGCCAGCGCCTCGGCCTGCTCCTCCACCGACGCCAGCCGCGCCGACAGCTCGCCCAGCAGCGCACCGCCGATGGCCTGCTGCTCGCCGCCCGCCTCCAGTTGCAGGCGCAGCAGTGCGGCCTGCTCCCTGAGCTGGCAGTTCTTCATGTAGAGGTCGACGAAGACCGACACCTTGGCGCGCAGCACCCACGGGTCGAAGGGCTTAGAGATGTAGTCCACCGCGCCGGCCGCGTAGCCGCGGAAGGTGTGGTGCGGCCCGTGGTTGATCGCGGTCAGGAAGATGATCGGGATGTCCCGGGTGCGCTCGCGCCGTTTGATGTGCGCGGCCGTCTCGAAGCCGTCCATGCCGGGCATCTGGACGTCGAGCAGGATCACCGCGAAGTCGTCGGTGAGCAGCGCCTTGAGCGCCTCCTCGCCGGAGGCCGCGCGCACCAGCGTCTGGTCCAGCGCGGAGAGGATCGCCTCCAGCGCCAGAAGGTTCTCCGGCCGGTCGTCGACCAGGAGGATCTTCGCCTTCTGCATTACGGCCCGCCCTCCTGTTGCCTGCCTGCCTGGGGAAGGCACCCGCGTACTGCCCACCATTACCCCGGTCATGCTAGCCGCACCCCCTCGCCCGGCACACCGCTCCGTCAGGATGTGATCCGCAGCAGTGTGCACCCAGTGCCCCGGCGCACGCTCAGCAGCGAGTCGCCGTCCGGTCACTGTTCGCAACGATCGGTGACCCTACCCGGTTCCCGCCCCTCCCCGCCAGCAAACGGCCCGCCCGCGGGCGTGAACGCCGGAGCGGGCCGGCAGCTGCACGCCCCCGCCGGTCGTCCCGGGCCGGCGGGGCCCCGCGGCGGCTATCCCTTCCGGACCGTGAGCCACTCGTGCATCACCGTCAGCAGGTGGTCGGTCTCGACCGGCTTGGTGATGTGGTCGGTGGCCCCGGCCTCCAGGGACTTCTCCCGGTCGCCCTTCATCGCCTTGGCGGTCAGCGCGATGATCGGCAGGCCGGCGAACTGGGGCATCCGGCGGATCGCCTCGGTCGTCGCGTAGCCGTCCATCTCCGGCATCATGATGTCCATCAGGACCAGCGCGACGTTCTCGTGCTGCTCCAGCATCTCGATGCCCTCGCGGCCGTTCTCCGCGTAGAGGACGGTCAGGCCGTGCTGCTCCAGGACGCTGGTGAGCGCGAAGACGTTGCGGACGTCGTCGTCCACGATCAGCACCTGCTGGCCGTCGAAGCGGGCGTCCACCCGTCCGCCCGGGCGGGCGACGGGGCCGACGGCCGGCGGGCGGCCCTCGACGGAGGTCTCCAGGGCGGCGGCACGGCGGCGTTCGACGGCGCCCCGGCGGCGCTCCTCGGCGAGTTCGCGGACCTCCTGGGCCCAGTGGTCGGCCGGGTTCTCGCCGACCGGGACGGGCGTGCCGGCCGGCGTCACGCCGACGGCGGCGCGCACCGCCGGGGTGTTCGGGGCCGGCAACGGCACACCGCCCGGGGTGTCCGCGCCCTCGGTGCGCAGCGGCAGGTAGAGGGTGAAGGTGGAACCCCTGCCCAGCTCGCTCTCGGCGTGGATCTCGCCGCCGAGCAGGCGGGCGATCTCCCGGCTGATCGAGAGCCCGAGGCCGGTGCCGCCGTACTTGCGGCTGGTGGTGCCGTCGGCCTGCTTGAACGCCTCGAAGATCTCCCGCAGCTTGTTGCCGGGGATGCCGATGCCGGTGTCGGAGACGGAGAAGGCGATCAGCTCGTCGTCCGGGCCCTGGATCGCGCCGGCCTCCAGCAGCCGTTCCCGGACGTGCTGCGGGACGTCGGCGCCGGCCTGGCTGATCGAGAAGTCGACCGCCCCCGCGTCGGTGAACTTGACCGCGTTGGAGATCAGGTTGCGCAGCACCTGCTGGAGCCGCTGCTCGTCGGTGTGCAGGGTGACCGGCAGCGCGGGCGAGACCCGGACGGCGAAGTCGAGGCTCTTGTCCAGCGCGACCGGCTGGAAGGTGGCCTCCACGTAGTCGACCAGCTGGACGAGGGCGATTCTGGCCGGTCGGACGTCCATCTTGCCCGCCTCGACCTTGGAGAGGTCGAGGATGTCGTTGATCAGCTGGAGCAGGTCGGAACCGGCGCCGTGGATGGTGTCGGCGAACTCGACCTGCTTGGGCGAGA
This sequence comes from Kitasatospora sp. NPDC022785, assembly GCF_055561295.1. NCBI lineage: Bacteria > Bacillati > Actinomycetota > Actinomycetes > Kitasatosporales > Streptomycetaceae > Kitasatospora > Kitasatospora sp. NPDC022785. Next base: position 142,917 of record NZ_JBVHHB010000023.1, read on the forward strand.
GGTTGCCCTCGTTGTTGTCCGAGAGCAGCTTGGCCAGGATCAGCAGCGAGTTGAGCGGGGTGCGCAGCTCGTGCGACATGTTGGCGAGGAACTCGCTCTTGTACCGGGAGGCGAGGGCGAGCTGCTCGGCGCGCTCCTCCAGGACCTGCCGGGCCTCCTCGATCTCGCTGTTCTTGATCTCGATGTCACGGTTCTGCTGGGCGAGCTGCGAGGCCTTCTCCTGCAACTCCTCGTTGGTCCGCTCCAGTTCCTCCTGGCGCGCCTCCAACTCGGCGGACCGCATCGAGAGTTCGGCGGTCAGCCGCTGGGACTCCAGCAGCAGGCCCTCGGTCTTCGTGTTGACGCTGATGGTGTTGACGGTGACGCCGATCAGGTCGGCGATCTGGTTGAGGAAGTCCAGCGCGACGGTGGTGAAGGAGCTGAACGTGGCCAGCTCGATCACGCCCAGCAGCCGGCCCTCGAACAGCACCGGCAGCACCACGATGTGGGCCGGCGAGGCCTCGCCGAGGCCCGAGGCGATCTTGAGGTATCCGGGCGGCGCCTCCTTGAGGATGATCGCCCGCTTCTCCACCGCCGCCTGGCCGATCAGCGACTCGCCGGGCCGGAAGATGGTCGGCATCGCCCGCCGCTGGTAGCCGTAGCTGCCGATCAGCCGCAGCACGGTGTCGTTCTCGTCGTCGTCCTCGGTGATCAGCTCGGCGGTGCGGCCGGCCGGCTGGGCGAGGAAGAAGGCGCCGTGCTGGGCGGAGACCACCGGCGTCAGCTCGGTCATGATCAGCGACGCGACCGCCTCCAGGTCCCGGCGGCCCTGCAGCAGGCCGGAGATCCGGGCCAGGTTGGTCTTCAGCCAGTCCTGTTCCTGGTTGGTACGGGTGGTCTCGCGCAGGTTGGCGATCATCTGGTTGATGTTGTCCTTGAGCTCGTCGAGCTCGCCGGCGGCGTCCACGTCGATCCGCAGGCTCAGGTCGCCCCTGGTCACGGCGGTGGCGACCTGCGCGATCGCACGCACCTGCCGGGTCAGGTTGTTGGCCAGCTCGTTCACCGACTCGGTGAGGTCCTGCCAGGTGCCGTCCACGCCGGGGACGCGGGCCTGACCGCCGAGCCGCCCGTCGGTGCCCACCTCGCGGGCCACCCGGGTCACCTCGTCGGCGAACGCCGACAGCTGGTCGACCATGGTGTTGATGCTGGTCTTGAGCTCCAGGATCTCGCCGCGCGCGTCCACGTCGATCTTCTGCGAGAGGTCGCCGCGGGCCACCGCCGTGATCACCAGCGCGATGTTGCGGACCTGGCCGGTCAGGTTGTTGGCCATCAGGTTGACGTTGTCGGTCAGGTCCTTCCAGATGCCGGCCACGCCCGGCACCCCGGCCTGGCCGCCCAGGATGCCGTCGGTGCCGACCTCGCGGGCGACCCTGGTCACCTCCACGGCGAAGGCGGAGAGCTGGTCCACCATCGTGTTCAGGGTGCCGGCCAGCGCCGCGACCTCGCCCTGCGCCTCGATGTCGATCTTCTTGGAGAGGTCGCCGCGGGCCACCGCGGTGGCGACCTCGGCGATGTTGCGGACCTGGCTGGTCAGGTTGGACGCCATGAAGTTGACGTTGTCGGTCAGGTCCTTCCAGATGCCCGACACCCCCCGCACCCGGGCCTGGCCGCCCAGGATGCCCTCGGTGCCCACCTCGCGGGCCACCCGGGTCACCTCGTCGGCGAACGCCGACAGCTGGTCGACCATGGTGTTGACGGTGGTGACCAGCTCCAGGATCTCGCCGCGGGCATCGACGGTGATCTTCTTGGAGACGTCGCCGCGCGCGACCGCCGTGGTCACCTCGGCGATGTTGCGGACCTGGCTGGTCAGGTTGTTGGCCATCAGGTTGACGCTGTTGGTCAGGTCCTTCCAGGTGCCGGAGACCCCCGGCACGCTCGCCTGGCCGCCGAGGATGCCCTCGGTGCCGACGTCCCGGGCGACCCTGGTCACCTCATCGGCGAAGGCCCCCAGCTGGTCCACCATCGTGTTGATGGTGTTCTTGAGTTCGAGGATCTCTCCCCGCGCGTCCACCTGGATCTTCTGCGACAGGTCTCCCTTGGCGACCGCCGTCGTCACCTGGGCGATGTTGCGCACCTGATCGGTGAGGTTGTTCGCCATGAAGTTGACGTTGTCGGTCAGATCACGCCACACACCGGCCGCGCCGGGCACCTGCGCCTGGCCCCCCAGCCGCCCCTCGGTGCCGACCTGGCGGGCCACCCGGGTCACCTGCTCGGCGAACCCGGAGAGCTGGTCCACCATCGTGTTGATGGTGTTCTTCAGCTCCAGGATCTCGCCCCGCGCGTCCACCTCGATCTTCTGCGAGAGGTCCCCGCGCGCCACGGCCGTCGTCACCTGGGCGATGTTGCGCACCTGGCCGGTCAGGTTGTCGGCCATGAAGTTGACCGAGTCGGTCAGGTCCCGCCAGACCCCGGCGACGCCCGGCACCTGCGCCTGACCGCCGAGGCGGCCCTCGGTGCCCACGTCCCGGGCCACCCTGGTCACCTGCGCGGCGAAGCCGTTGAGCTGGTCCACCATCGTGTTGACGGTGTTCTTCAGCTCCAGCATCTCGCCGGCCACCTCGACCGTGACCTTGCGCGACAGATCGCCCTTGGCCACCGCCGTCGTCACCTGGGCGATGTTGCGCACCTGCGCGGTCAGCCGGCCGGCCATGGTGTTGACCGAGTCCGCCAGGTCCTTCCAACTGCCCGAGACGCTGCGCACCTTGGCCTGGCCGCCGAGCTTGCCCTCGGTGCCGACCTCGATCGCGACCCTGGTCACCTCGTCGGTGAACTCGGAGAGCTGGTCCACCAGGCCGTTGACCGTCCGGCCGATCTTCAGGTACTCGCCGCGCAACGGGTGGCTCACCCCGTTGCTGTGCAGCGAGCGCAGCTCCATCTTCTGGTCGAGGTCGCCCTCGGCGATCGAGGCCAGCACCCGGCCCACCTCGGCCATCGGCCGGGCCAGGTCGTCGATCAGCGCGTTGCAGTTGTCGACGGCGGCCATCCAGGCGCCCTCGCCGGCGCCGGTCTCCAGCCGCTCGTTCAGCCGGCCCTCACGGCCCACCGCCCGCCGCACCCGTGCCAGTTCTCCGGTCAGGTGCTGGTTGCGCTCCGCAACCTCGTTGAACACCGCGGCGATCTCGGCCAGCGGCCCGTCGCCCGGCACCGTCAGCCGGCGGCGGAAGTTTCCGTCCCGCATCGCGGTCAGCGCGGCCAGCAGCTTGCGCAGCTCGGCCGGCTCGGCTCCCCGGTTGTGGTTCGCTCGCCGGCCGGCCGCGCTCCGCGGCGCGGCCCCGGACCGCGCACCACGCTGGGCGGGCGGCGTCGTACCGGTTGCGTCCTTGGTGGCCGAACTCAACGGGCCCCTCCCAGATCGTGAACTGTCCGGTGACCGGCCGCGCCCCCGTCCGGGGCCCGGAACCGGACACCGGCCCGGCGCAACTGCGTCCCCGCGGACCTCGTGGCCCACCGGAACCCACACGACCGTACTGCTCCGACCGGCCGCCGCGGACCCCCCAGTCTGGCAGGACTTGCGGCGGGTATACGGCCGGTTGCGCTCGGTTGGTGCCGACCCGGTGGAAACAGGTGGGCAGAATCACCCTCAGGTGCCTGTTTCGCCGCCCCGCCCCCACGGGGAACCAACCGGAAAGTAGGGTGGAGCGCTGCACCGGGCCACGACCCGACCCAGCGCCGCCGCTCACCCCGCCGGCGCGCACGGGGATGTCGGCGCCGCACCCGGACAGCCAGGGCCAGAGCAGAGGAGAAGTGGCAACGTGGTCACCGCGCGCGCAGCCGCCACCTTCGAACCCGTCGGCCGGTCGGCCGGCGCCGCCCGCTCCTTCGTCCGGGACGCCCTGCTGGGCTGGGGCCTGCCCGAAGTCGTCGACGACGCCGTCGTGCTGGTCAGCGAACTCGTCACCAACGCCGTCGTGCACGCCGGCACCGCCGCCGAGGTCTGCTGCCTGCGCGAGGACGGAACCGTCCGGATCGAGGTCACCGACCACCACCCCGAACGCGGCCTGCCGTCCTTCGCCGACGTCCCCGTCACCGCCTCCGAGCGCTACGCCGACCCCGACGGCGAGGGCGGCCGCGGCCTGTTGATGTGCTCCGCCCTGGCCGAACGCTGGGGCGTCGAGTACTCGGCCGGCCGCAAGACCGTCTGGTTCCGCCTCGCCCTGCCCGCCCACGTCGCCGGCACCCGCTACGCCGTCCCCGCCACACCGGGCGGCGAACTGCCCAGCAGCACCGGCCCGGTGCACGTCGCCGTGGTCCAACTCGACGACGACGGCTGCGTCCTCGCCTGGAACCCCGACGCCGAGGCGCTCTTCCGGCACCCCGCCGACGCCGTCCTCGGCCGCCCCTGGGCCGACCTCGCCGTCTGGCCGCAGGGCCCCGGCACCGGCCTCGGCCTGGCCGCGACACTGCGGCTGGCCCGCTGGGAGGGCAGCTACGGCCTGCGCCACGCCGAGGGCGGCACCGTCGAGGTGTACGGCCTGCAGGTCCGCATCCGCGACACCGACGGCACCCCGTCCACCCTCTGTCTGCTCGTCCTGGACACCGACCGGGCGGTACTCCGCTCCCCCGCCCGCGCGCTGCCCGGCGACAAGGCCGACCAGGCCGCCGGCCGGCTCGACCTGCTCGCCGGCCCCACCTCCGCGGACGACCTCGACACCCTGCTGCAGCGCACCGTCGAACGCGCCCGCGACCTGCTCGACGCCGACGCCGCCTACGTCCTGCTCACCACCGAGGACGAGACCGAGTTCGAGGTCCGCGCCGCCACCGGCCTCACCACCGGCCACCGCCGGCACAGCCGCTTCCCCGTCGAGACCGGCAACCGCTACGACTCCGCCCGGCTGCCCTCCGTCCACGAGGACCTCGCCACCCGCCCGACCGGCCTCGCCCTGCTCACCGGCAGCGGCCTGCGCTCCCTGCTCACCGTCCCGCTCAAGGTCGAGGGCCGGCTGATCGGTTCGCTCGGCATCGCCGCCGCCGCACCCGGCCGGTACGACAACGAGGACGCGCTGCGCCTGCAGTTCGCCGCCGACCGCGTCGCGCTCGCCGTCGAGAGCACCAGACTCTCCGAGCTGGACCGGCTGCGGCGCGGCTCGCTCTCCTTCCTCGTCGAGGCCTCCGACCTGCTGGCCGGCACCCTGGAGCACGAGCAGACGCTCGCCCTGATGGCCCAGATGGCCGTCCCCACCCTCGCCTCCTGGTGCGCCGTCTACACCAACGGCGACCACGGCGCCGCGGCCTCGCTCGCCTTCGTCCTGCACGAGGACGAGGACCGCATCGACCCGCTGCGCGCCCTGCTCGACAAGACCCCCGCCCCGGAGTCCGGCCCCACCCACGGCGTCCGCTTCTGGGCCGGCCCAGCCGACACCGCCCGGGCCGGCGGGCTGACCGACAGCCCCGAACTCTCCGGCCTGCTCGGCGAGACCGTCGTCCTGCCGCTCACCGCCCGCAACCGCGTCATCGGCCTGCTCGCACTCGGCGTCCCGGCCGGCGTCCGGTTCCGCCAGGAGATCCTGGAGCTCGCCGAGGACCTCTCCCGCCGGGCGGCCCTCGCGCTCGACAACTCCCGCCTCTACTCCGAGCGCACCGCCACCAGCCAGGCCCTCCAGCGCAGCCTGCTACCGCCGGACCTGCCCGAGATCCCCGGCGTCGAGGTGGACGTCTACTACCAGGCCGCCGGCGAGGGCAACGAGGTCGGCGGCGACTTCTACGACCTCTTCACCATCCGCGAGGGCACCTACGGCTTCGCCATCGGCGACGTCTGCGGCACCGGCCCCGAGGCGGCCTCCGTCACCGGTCTCGCCCGGCACTCGCTGCGCCTGCTCGCCCGCGAGGGGCTGGACGCCCCGCAGGTCCTCAGCCGGCTCAACGCGGCCATCCTGGACGAGGGTTCGCGCAGCCGCTTCCTCACCCTCCTGTACGGCGAGCTGACGCCCCGCCCGGACGGCAGCACCGAACTGTCGCTGGTCTGCGCCGGCCACCCGCTGCCGCTGCGCCTGCGCACCGACGGCCAGGTCGACCGGGCCGCCACCCCGCAGCCGCTACTCGGAGTGATGGACGAACTCGACCTCACCGCCGAGCACTTGGTGCTCGCGCCCGGCGAGGTCCTGCTCTGCGTCACCGACGGCGTGACCGAACGCCGGGAGGGCCTGCGGATGCTGGGCGACGACGGCCTCGCCGAGGTGCTCACCGGCTGCACCGGGCTGACGGCGGGCGCGGTGGCCCTGCGGGTGCAGCGGGCGGTCGAACGGTTCGCCCCGGAGCCGCCGTCCGACGACATGGCCATCCTGACCCTGCGGGTGCCGTCCCAACGCGTGGGCTGAGCGCTGTCGCGCCGGGCCGGGCGCCGGCGCCCGTGAGCTGCGCACCGATGCGTCCGGGTTGAGCACTGCTGCCCGTACGGGGATGGCGTGGAGGCCAACCGTGAGCGTTCCACGGCTGACGGCGCCACAAATTGTGCGATTCACAAGGGTACAAGCTCGTTCGGCCGGGTACACCGATCTCACCGGGGAATCCCCCGGAGGGGACACGACCAGCGGTTCCGCCGCTGGACCGTCATTCTGACCGCAGCCGTCGCACGCTCCAGCCGTGCGCCCTCGGCGCGGTCGCGCGCATCCACCTCATCGAACATCCCTCGTGCGGTCGACCGCGCCCTGCGCGCGCCCAGAGTGAAAGGAGCCTCCGGTGAGCAACGAAGCTTCCGGGGCACAGCACGCCCGTTCCACCGGTGCCGACGCGGGTAACCTCGGTTACCTCGCCCTCGGCCTGACTCTCCTCGCCTACGGTCTTCTCTCCACCGGCATCCTCAGCGGCACCGGGGTCGGGGACTCGGCACATCTCGCCCACCTCCTCGGCGGCATCACCCTGTTCATCGCCGGCCTCTGGCAGCTCCGCAGCGGCGAGGGCTTCACCGGCACCGCCTTCACCGGCCTCGGCGCCTTCTGGGCCACCTGGTCGGCGGCCGGCGGGGCCGGCAAGAACGCGGCCGGTCTGTTCCTGCTGCTGTGGGCCCTGCTCGCCCTCACCCTCACCGCCGCCAGCTGGAACGCAGGCCTGTTCAGCCGCGCTGTCTACGGTCTGCTGACCGTCTCGCTGGTGCTCTCCGCCTTCGCCACCTTCAACACCTCCGGCGGCCTCGCCAAGTTCGCCGGCTGGGTCGCCGCGGCCTCCGGGCTCGTCGCCTGGTACTGGGCCACCGCCTCGCTGACCAACAGCGCATGGGGCCGGGCCGTACTGCCGGTCAAGTAAGGACGGGTCAGGCAACGTCCGGGCACGCAGGGTCCGGGCAGGCAGGGTCCGGGCAGGCAGGGCCGACACCGCAACGCACGTGGGCCGGCCTCCCCCGCGGGGAGGCCGGCCCACCGACGTGTCCGTCCGGCTAACCGCGCGTGCCCGCCCGCTCCCCGGCCGGCACGTCGGCCGCTGCCGGCCCGGTCCGGGCCGCCCGACGGACCCGCCGGCGGGCGAAGGCCGCCTGGGCGGCGTAGGCGAAGAGCAGGATCGCGACGGCGACCAGACCGTCCGCCCAGAAGTGGTTGGCCGTGACCACCACGACCGCGACGGTCAGCACCGGGTGCAGCACCACCAGCCAGCGGAGCGAACTCGTCGACACCCTGATCACCGCCACCGCGGCCAGCACGCACCAGGCCACGTGTACCGACGGCATCGCCGAGAGCTGCGCGGCGACCACCACCCCGCCGACCGCGCCCCCGTAGACCGACTGCCCGTACTCCGCGGCCACGTCGACGAAGCCGCTCTGCGGCAGCATCCGGGGCGGCGCCACCGGGATGAACTGCACGGCGAGGCAGACCGCCGTCGTGATCACCACGGTGTTCCGCACCCACGCGTACCGCTCGCGGTGCCGCACGAAGACCCAGGCGAGGACGGCGATCATCACGGCGAAGTGCATCGCGGCGTAGTAGTAGTTCGCCGCCTTCACCACCACCGGGTACGGCGTCACCGCCGCCTGCCAGGACGCCTCGTCCGGCAACCCGACCGCCAGCTCCGTCCGGTGGATCCAGCTCGCCCGGTCCAGCGCGTGCTCGGTGCTCATCAGGGACAGGTGTCCGACCAGCTGCCAGAGCGCGAACAGCGCGAGCAGCGTGCCGGCCTCCCGCAGCAACGCCGGCAACGGGCCGCGCCGCCACCTGGACGCCGCGTACGAACCCCCGTAAAGAGCGACCGCGGTGCCCCCGGCGGACTGCCAGGTAAGGGTCAGGTTCTGCAACGGTTCGCGCCTTCCGCCAAGCCGGGGTGTGCTGGCAGAGACGTTAACGCAAAAAGACCCCCTTCCGTCCGGAAGGGGGTCTTTTTGGAATGATTGTTCGGCGGCGTCCTACTCTCCCACAGGGTCCCCCCTGCAGTACCATCGGCGCTATGAGGCTTAGCTTCCGGGTTCGGAATGTAACCGGGCGTTTCCCTCACGCTATGACCACCGAAACACTATGAAACTGTCGGCCGCACCACGACAGGCCATGTCGTGGGGTCGTTGTTTCAGAACAACACAGTGGACGCGAGCAACTGAGGACAAGCCCTCGGCCTATTAGTACCGGTCAACTCCACCCCTCACAGGGCTT
>NZ_JBVHHB010000024.1:0-52311 GCF_055561295.1 Kitasatospora sp. NPDC022785
CCGTCCAGAGGTAGAGCCGGTTGGGGTCGGTCGGGCCCGCCAACGAGGTGAAGTAGGCGTCGCACAGGGTGAACGCATCGGCCAACGCGTACTGGTAAGGGATGTCCTCGCGGGTGAAGTACCCCATCGTGCGCTCGCCCTTGGCGGCGATCCACTTGTTCATCGCACCGTTGTTGATCGCCTGGTGACCGGTGGCCCAGTCGTGCGCCAGACCGCCCGCGTTCTGCGCGTTGTACTTCGACGTGTCCATCCGGTACGGCAACATGACACCGCCGTCGCTGCGCCCGACGTCGGGCTGGCGGAACACGTCCGTCCCGTCCGGGAACTGGAGGGCCTGCTTGTCGCCGAAGCCGCGGACGCCGTTGAGGGTGCCGAAGTAGTGGTCGAAGCTGCGGTTCTCCTGCATGAGGACGACGACGTGCTTGACGTCCTTGATGGTGCCGGTGAGCCGGCCTGCGGCGGGCACGGGTGCGGCGTCGGCGGGTGCGGCGGGGAGGCCGGTGAGCACGGCGGCGCCGGCGGCCGCGGTGGCGCCGACGAAGGTACGGCGGGAGAGTTCGGACATGGCGAACGGGCCTCTCGGGGGTGGCGGAGGAGGGTGGGCGGGCGCCGGGGCGCGGCGGCGCGCGGGTGCGCGCCGGGCCGTCAGAGCTGGAAGGTGGCGACGGCGGCGGCCGTGTCGGAGGGCCACTGGTTGGCGGCGAGGGCGGCCGGGTCGGTGCCGGTGGCGGGCCAGTCGGCGACCAGGGTGTGCGCCTCGACCAGCTTCAGCGGGCCGCCGTACAGGACGTAGTCAATCCGGTCCTGCGGCTCCGGCTTGCTGCCGCGCTGCTTGCGGACCGGGGACCAGGTGTGGCCGGGCGCCTTGGCCGGGTCGCGGTTCTCCTCACGGAAGCTGTCGGTCAGTCCGGCGGCCTGGAGCGCGGTGGTCACCGGCCAGGCGACCGGGCCGACCCCGTTGTGGGAGGCGGCGGTGGCGGCCGTCCAGTCCAGGTGGGACGGCGAGGAGAGCGCCCCGGCGAGGACCACCGGCGTGTGCCCGACGGCGTCCGCCTGGACGGCGGCGGCGAGCGCCTTGGCCTGCCGGCCGCGGGTGGACGCGGTCTCGGCGGCCTCCACCTGGGCGGCGCTCCGGCCGTCCTGGACGGCGTACGGGCCGTAGTCGGCCTCGTCCAGGTGGGCGGCCCAGAACCGGACGGTGCGGCCGCCCGGGAGCTGGAGGGTGGCCCCGGCGGCGGGCAGTGAGGCGGTGACGGCCGTGACGGCGGTGAGCGGGTACCGGCTGAGGATGCCCACGCTGCCGGCGCCTTGGTAGGCGTACCAGCCGAGGGCGGTGGCCAGGCTCTGGGCGGCCGTCCCGGCGGTCTCCTGGAGCGCCAGGACGTCGATGCCCTGGGTGAGGACGGTGCGCAGCTGCTTCTCCGGTGCGTCGGTGAAGGCGGCGCCCGCGTCGGCGAGGTTCCAGCTCGCCACCTTCAGGCGCAGCGGGCCGGCCGGATCGGCGACCGGGACCTGCACGGTGACGGTGTCGGTGGCGCCGGCGCTGTCCCGGACGCCGACGACGACCGTCTCGGGGTTCCTGGTCGCGCCGGCGGGCGCGGTACCGGTGACCGTGCCGTCGGCGGCCACCGAGAGCCAGGAAGCTCCGCTGACCTTGCGGAAGGTGGCCGTCCCCGCCGGGTTCCCGGCCGGGCGGGACCAGAGGCCGCCGAGCCGCACCGAGACGGCGGCGCCGGGGGCCACCGGGGCGGTGGTCAGCGCGTCGACGGCGCTGTGCGGGCGGACGACGGCGGGCTTGGGGCGGAAGGTGAACGGTGCGGTCTGGGCGAGGATGCCGTAGCCGTCCTTGGCCAGGAGGTAGGCGGTGTACGGGCCGCCGGTGAGCGCCGAGGTGTCGAGCTGGACGTCGCCGGAGGAGCCGGGGGTGTACTTCCAGAGCAGGGAGCTGCCGGTGCCGGGCTGGCGGGTGCCGTCGTAGATGCCGACCCAGTTCTTGGCGTCGGGGGCGTCGGTCGTCCAGTGGAAGGTGAGCCGGTCACCCTCGACGGGGCTGGCGGGTGAGGTGAGCGTCAGGGCGCTGCCGGTGGCCACGGTTGTCCTGTCCGCCGCGCTCGGGCAGCCAGCCCGCCCAGGGGGTACGGGCAGGGCCGGGTCCGTCGGCGGCTGGTCACGGAGGCGGGAGGAGGGTTTCCGCAGTTGGCTGTACAACTGCATGCGGCCCCATTCATCCGAAGGTCAGCGACCGGGACATGAACGACGCATGACGGAATATCGGGCGGTCCGGGAACTCCGGGACGTTTACGCGGACCCGCGGGTCCGCGGCGCGCCCGCTTCCGACGTCCCGGGCGGGCCCGGCAGGCCCGGCGGGCACAGCGGGCCCGGCAGGCACGGCGGGCATGCGGGCACGGCGGGCACGCGGGCGCGGCGGCCGGGCACGGCGGGCATGCGGGTACGGGCGGCGCGGGCGACCAGGCGGCCGGTCTGCTCAGCCGAGACCGCGGCCGTGGCGGAGGCGGGCGGAGATCGCGTCGGGGTCGACGAGTGGTGCCGGATAGCCGGCGGGCGGGCGGTCCAGGCGCCACGGGCGGTGGACCGCCCGCCCGGGAAGGGCGGCGAGTTCGGGCACCCAGCGCCGCACGTAGGCGCCGTCCGGATCCAGCCGGTCGGCCTGGGCGAGTGGGTTCAGCACGCGGTTCGGCCGGGTGTCGGTGCCGGTCCCGGCCACCCACTGCCAGTTGAGCTGGTTGTTCGCCACGTCACCGTCGACCAGCAGGCGCAGGAAGTGCCGGGCCCCGGTCCGCCAGTCCTGGTAGAGCGTCTTCACCAGGAAGGACGCCGTGACCAGCCGGGCGCGGTTGTGCATCCAGCCCTCGTGGGCGAGTTGGCGCATCCCGGCGTCCACCAGCGGGAAGCCGGTGCGCCCCTCGCGCCAGGCCTCGGCCTCCGCACTGTCGGAGAGCCAGCGGTCGCCGCGGGTGCGGTATTCGCGGTGAGCGGCCTCCGGGCGGGCGGCCAGCACCTGGTGGTGGAAGTCCCGCCAGGCGAGCTGCCGGACGAACGCCTCCGCACCGCTGCCGCCCCTCCGTCCGGCGGAGGCGGCCAGTTCGGCGGCGGAGAGGCAGCCGAAGTGCAGGTACGGCGAGAGGCGTGACGTCCCGTCGGCGGCGAGGTCGTCGTGCAACTCGTCGTAGCGGTCGAGGGCGTAGCCCCGCCAGAGCCTCCGCCCGGCCCGCTCCCCGCCGGCCGGCAGGCCCGGAGAGTCGGGGACGGCGGCGGGCAGCGGATCGCCGCCGACGCCCGCGGGTGTGCGCACCGCCGTGGGCGCGCGGTGGACCGGCCGGCGCGGCGCCTGCTGCCAGACGCGGAAGTACGGGGTGAACACGGCGTAGTGGTCCTTGCCCGCGGGCGTGAGCTCCCCGGGCACGGCCACCGTGAGCGAGCTGTCGTGGACGTGCAGGCGCGGGCCGAGGAGTGCCCGCAGGGCCAGCTCCCGGCGCTGGGCGAAGGCGCTGACACCGGCCGCGACGTGCACCGAGACGGCGCCGACCTCCTCGGCCAGCCGGGCCGTCGCCACGGCGGCCGGTCCGCGTCGCAGCACCAGCCGCCCGCCGAGGGCGCGCAGCCCGGCGTCGAGGTCGGCAAGGCAGTCGGCGAGGAAGGCGGCCCGGTTGGGCGCGGCGAAGCCGGCGGCGGCGACGTCCGGGTCCAGGACGAAGAGCGGTACGACCTCGTCGGCGGAGTCCAGGGCGGCCCGCAGGACGGGGTTGTCGTGCAGGCGGAGGTCCTGGGTGAACAGGGCGATGGAGACGGTCATCGGTGGCGGCCCGGGGGTGGGAGGTGGCGGTCGGACAGGTCGGGACTCCGCCCGGGCGGTGCCGGGAGGCGACGACCGAGTGTCCCGTCCCGGCGCGGCCGCACGGGGGAACGGCGCGCCGGGACCGGCCCGGGGCCGGCCGGGGCCTCAGCGCCGGGCGAGCCGGCGTTCGCCGCCGGCACCGGTCTCGTAGGCCAGTTCATAGTGGGCGAAGACCGCCGGTTCGTCCTCGGCCGGCAGGATGTCGTCGGGACCGATCGAGGGCGACTGTTTGACCAGGCTCTTGGGGAACGCGACCCGTACGTAACCCGGCCCGACCACGGCGCCGTCCAGCGGGACGAACGCCAGCCGGTGGCGGGTCGGCAGGCCGACCGTCACCGTGGCGAAGAACGGCTGGTCGCTGGCGGTCTCCACGTAGACGGATTCGAGCGTGCCGATCCGGTGGTCCTTCTCGTCGACCACGGCCTGGCCGCGCCATTCCCTGATGTCCGCCATACCGATCATGACGGCCTCCCATCGCCGGCCCGTTCCGCTGGTGGAACCCGGGAGCCTCGTGCTGCCCTGGAAGATCCATCCTGCGCCGCTCTGCCCCGGCCCGCCCGGCGAGGGAGCCGGGGCGGGTCCGCAGGACGCGCCGGGGGCACGCGTCGGGGGCACGTCGGGGCACGCGTCGGGGGCGCGCTCGCCGTCCGGACGGCCTGACGGCGGACCTCTCGCCGGTGGCGGCGCTCAGGCAGCGGCGCTCAAGCAGGGGCGTTCGGTCGGCGGCGTTCAGGCGGCGGGCGTGCGCAGGACGTCGAGCAGGGGCGGATCGACCGGCCAGGGCAGGCCCGTCGTCGCGGTGGCGGCCAGGCGGAGGGCTCCCAGCAGGGGCGGGCCGTCGGGCCGGTGGAGACGGGCCGACGGGAGGCGGGTGGTCAGAGCGGTGCGGGTGGCTTCGCGAAGGCGGGTGAGACGGAACAGGCCTCCGGTCAGGGCGAGCGTGGGTGCCGTGAGCCCGGCTGCGGTGGCGGCGGCCGTCGCGCTGGTGGCGATCTCCCCGGCGGCGCGCCGGACGATGCCGTCCGCGACCGGGCAGCCGGTGTCGGCCGCGGCGGCCACGTCCGGGGCGAAGGCCGCCAGCAGCGCGGCACGGTCGGGGCGTGGCTGGAGCGCGGCGGGCAGGCCGGTCACCGGGCCGTAGCGCTGTTCGGCCGCCGCCAGCAGGGCGGACGAGCCGCCGGCCCGCCCGTCGTACGCGCGCAGCGCCGCCTCCAGGCCCGCGCGCCCGATCCAGCCGCCGCTGCCGCAGTCGCCGAGCAGTTGGCCCCAGCCGTCGGCCCGCCGCCAGCCCGCGACCGGGTGGCAGCCGACCGCCACCAGGCCGGTGCCGGCCGCCACGACGACGCCCGCCCGGGTGCCGAGCGCGCCCGCGTACGCGGCGACGGCGTCACCGGCCAGCACCAGCCGCGCCGCGCCGGTGGCGCGGGCCAGCGGACCGGGGAGCTTGGCGGCGAGGTCGCGGCCGAGCAGGGCCATCCCGGTGGCGCCCACGGCGACGGCGCCGATCCTCGCGCCCGCGGGCAGCCCGGCGGCCAGGGTGTCCAGGGCAGGAAGCAGTTCGGCGAGCAGCGCGTCCGCGTCATGGCCCGACGCGCCGACCCGGGCGGCCACGGCGACGGCCGTCGTCCGCGCGCCGGAAAGATCCTCGGGCCAGGTGCCGGGCGCAAGGGCGAGCCGGATCCCGGTGCCGCCGACGTCGATGCCGGCCACCCAGGCACCGGCTGCCGGTCCGAGCGGATCCCTACGACCCGACGGCATGGGACCACCCACCCTTCGGCCAGGCGGAGGCCTCCGGCGCCACGCGGAACCGGACGGGCGATCGCCCTCCGGCCACCGGAGGCGGAGGTCCGGCACGGCGGCGCACCCCGGCCTGACGGCCGCCGCCGACACTACCCGTACTCCCGCCGCACGGCCGGGTGGGCCGGCGCCTGTCGGGAGGAGGCACGCCGCTCACTCCTCGCCTGCGGGGAGGATCCAGTCGAAGGGCATCAGCTCCTTCTCCCAGGGGGCCAGAGCGGCCAGGTCGACGGCGGCTTCGGGTGTCCGGAGCAGGCAGCGGTGGCGGAGCAGTTCGCGGCGCTCGCGGGGTGTCAGCAGCCGCTCCTCCGGGCTGAGGTTCTCCGGGTGGTCCGGGCTGAGTACCGTGCTGCCGTCGATCGGGCGGTCGCCGTCCACATTGAGCCGGTCGCCGGACGAGGTCCGGTAGTCGAGCCGGAGGCCGGTCGCCCACTGCGAGTTGCCGCCCCAGCCCTGGGACAGGTCGACGGTCGGCCGGTGACGGCGCCGGAAGCCCCAGTACAGCGGCGAGCGGTCGGCCACACCACGCTGCGCATGCTCGGCGCCGGCCCGGACCCGGACGCCCGCCCGGCCGAACACGAGGTCGCCGAGCATCAGGCCCGGCCAGAGCACCCCGGTGAGCTCGATCGGCGACCGGGGGTCGTCGGCCTGCTCGACCTCGACGATCTCGTGCAGGACGGGGTCGAACCCGCCCCCGGCCCCCGCCCCGGCCGGTGTCATGCCGAGGGCGCCGAACAGCCCGAGGTACTCGTGGTCCGGGAACGCCGGCGTCGGCATGGCGTCGTCCACCGCATCGCGGGAGGGCTGCCGGCCGAGCAGCAGGATGTCGCTCACCCGGCTCAGGGCGTAGAGCTGCCGGTGCAGGCTCAGGACGCTGTCGTCGGTGCGGTGCGCCGTCCACCACCCGCTGCACTCGGCCGCCACCGCGAGCGAGGTGCGGTAGCCGCCCTGGGCACGGTCGAGCCACGGGGTGACGACCTCCCCGTACGCATCCGTGCCCTCGTGTCCCAGCAGTCCTTCGTAGAGCTCACGCGCTCCCACCCTGTTCCCCATGGGCCGGACTCTATGCGAAGGCCGGCGGGCCGCGGCCGGCCGTTCCGGACGAGGAGAGGCCCGGCATCCGACCGGCTCAGCCGCCCGGGCGCCCGGGCCTCTCCTCGTCCACGATCTCGGCGTCGACGACCTCCTCCTCGCCGCCCGGCGCGCCCTCGGAGCCGCCCGCCGAGCCGTCCGAGGCGCCCTCCGCGGGCTGGGTGCCGGAGCCGGACGAGGCCTGGGAGTAGATGGCCGTGCCGATCTTCTGCGCGACGAGGGCCGCCCGCTCCAGCGAGATCCGGACGGCAGCGGTGTCCTCGCCCTTGAGCTTCTCCTTGAGGTCGGCGAGCGCCGCCTCCACCTCGGTCCGGACGTCGCTTGGGACCTTCTCGGGGTTGTCGGCGAGGAGCCGCTCGGTCGAGTAGACGAGCTGCTCGGCCTGGTTGCGGGTCTCCGCGGCCTCCCTGCGCTGCCGGTCCTCCTCGGCGTGCTGCTCGGCGTCCCGCATCATCCGCTGGATGTCGTCCTTCGGCAGCGAGGAGCCGCCGGTGACGGTCATCTTCTGCTCGCGGCCGGTACCGAGGTCCTTCGCACCGACGTGCATGATGCCGTTGGCGTCGATGTCGAAGGTGACCTCGATCTGGGGCAGGCCCCTGGGCGCGGGCGGCAGGCCGGTCAGCTCGAACATGCCGAGCCGCTTGTTGTACGAGGCGATCTCGCGCTCGCCCTGGTAGACCTGGATCTGCACGGACGGCTGGTTGTCCTCGGCCGTGGTGAAGATCTCCGAGCGCTTGGTCGGAATGGTCGTGTTGCGCTCGATCAGCCTGGTCATGATGCCGCCCTTGGTCTCGATGCCGAGGGACAGCGGGGTGACGTCGAGCAGCAGGACGTCCTTGACCTCGCCCTTCAGCACACCGGCCTGGAGCGCGGCGCCGACCGCCACCACCTCGTCCGGGTTGACGCCCTTGTGCGGGTCCTTCCCGGTGAGCGACCTGACCAGCTCGGTGACGGCCGGCATCCGGGTCGAGCCGCCGACCAGGATGACGTGGTCGATGTCGGACACCTGGATCCCGGCGTCCTGCACCGCCTGGTGGAACGGGCCCTTGCACCGCTCCAGCAGGTCGGCGGTGAGCTGCTCGAACTGGGCGCGGGTGAGTTTCTCCTCCAGGTGTAGCGGACCGTCGGCGGAGGCGCTGACGTAGGGCAGGTTGATGCTGGTCTCGCTCGCCGAGGAGAGTTCGATCTTGGCCTTCTCGGCGGCCTCGCGCAGCCGCTGCGCGGCCATCTTGTCCTTGGCGAGATCGATCCCGTAGCCGTTCCTGAACTGCTGCACCAGGTGGTCCACGACCTTCTGGTCCCAGTCGTCGCCGCCGAGATGGGTGTCGCCGTTGGTGGACTTCACCTCGACCACCCCGTCGCCGATCTCCAGCAGCGAGACGTCGAAGGTGCCGCCGCCCAGGTCGAAGACCAGGATCGTCTGGTCGTTCTCCTTGTCCAGCCCGTACGCGAGCGCCGCCGCGGTCGGCTCGTTGACGATGCGCAACACCCTCAGGCCGGCGATCTCGCCCGCCTCCTTGGTCGCGGTGCGCTGGGAGTCGTTGAAATACGCCGGGACGGTGACGACGGCGTCGGTCACGTCCTCGCCCAGGTAGGCCTCGGCGTCGCGCTTCAGCTTCTGCAGCACGCGGGCGGAGATCTCCTGCGCGGTGTAGCGCCGGCCGTCCACGTCGCCGGCCTCGGGGAAGCGCCACTGCGCCTCGCCGACGTGCCGTTTCACCGAACGGGCGGTGCGGTCCACGTTGGTCACCGCCTGCCGCTTGGCCACCTCGCCGACCAGCACGTCGCCGGCCTTGGCGAACGCCACCACCGACGGCGTGGTGCGGGCGCCCTCCGCGTTGGGGACGACGGTGGGTTCGCCGCCCTCCAGGACGCAGACGACGGAGTTGGTGGTGCCCAGGTCTATCCCGACCGAACGAACCATCGCCGGCCTCCTTCCGCACAGGCCCCGCCGGGCTGCGGGCCTTGAGTCGGGCCAAGTCAATTGTCGCTCCGTCGTGGGCACCCGGCCGCCCCGGCAGGTCCGGCCGGGCCGGACCTGCCCGGACCTGCCCGGACCTGGTCGGGCGCCCGGGCCGGGGAAAGCGCCGCGGGCATCCTCGGACACGTCCGGTGAGTGCTGTGCGCGCAGCGGTGGCGACACCCGGACGGAGTATCCGCGGCCTGCGCAGGGCGACGGAGGGGTCGCCTCCCGGAGCCCTGGGCGGGCGGCGGGGCGCGAGCGAGGGCAGGGGGGCGCGAGCGAGAGCAGGGGGGCGCGGCGGGCAGGGGCTGCGGATCACCCGGGTGGGCGGTGACGACGGGCCGGGGCCGGGCGGGCGAAGTAGCGTGATGTGCCTGGCCCGACCGTTTTGCCCGGTCTGCCCGGAGATACGTGTTTCCCAGAGATGCATGTCCTATGAAGTGTTCATCCTGCTGTCGGAGGAGGCCCGATGGGCGTTCCAGCCGCTCGCATCGTCTTCGACGAGAGCGACCGTTCGGCCGTCGCGGACGCGGTGACGGAGATCCTCGCCACCGGCGCGCTGACGCTCGGCCCCTGGACCGAGCGGTTCGAGGAGGCCTTCGCGGCCGAGCACGGTGCCACGCACGCGGTCGCCGTCGCCAGCGGCACGGCGGCACTGGAGATCGTCCTGCGCACCGTCGACGTCCGCGACCGTGACGTGGTCGTCCCGGCCGTCACCTTCTACGCGACCGCCGGAGCCATCCTGCACGCGGGTGGGCGGCCGGTCATCGCCGACGTCGACCCGGCCACCTTCGCCCTCAGCCCCGAGACGCTGGAGGCTGCGCTCACCCCGGACACCGCCGCCGTGGTGCTGGTGCACATCGGCGGGCTGATCACCCCCGAGGTGGACGCCCTGCGCGCGATCTGCGACCGGCGCGGCATCCCGCTGGTGGAGGACGCCGCACACGCCCACGGCAGCAGCTACGACGGGCGCCCCGCCGGGTCGTTCGGCCTGGCCGGCGCCTTCTCGTTCTATCCGACCAAGGTCACCACCAGCGGCGAGGGCGGCATGATCCTCACCGAGTCGGCCGAGCTGCGCGACGAGGCCCGGATCCACCGTGACCAGGGCAAGGGCTCGTTCACCACCAACCACCACGTCCGGTTCGGCGCCTCCTGGCGGATGAGCGAGCTGAACGCCGCCGTCGGCACGGTGCACCTGCGGCGGCTCAAGGAGTTCGTCGAGACCAGGCGCCGGGTCGCCCAGCGGTACGACGCGGCGCTCGCCGGGCTCGACGGCCTGCGACCGACGGCCGAGCCGGCCGGTTCGCGCAGCAACTACTACAAGTACGTGGTGCTGCTGCCGGCGGGCGTCGACCGCGCCGCGTTCAAGCGGGCGGTGGCCGAGGAGCACGCAGTCCGGCTCTCCGGCGAGGTGTACGACCTGCCGCTGCACCTGCAGCCGGTCCTGGCCCCCTACCGACGGGGGCCGCTGCCGGTCGCCGAGGACCTCTGCGCCCGGCAGGTCTGCCTGCCGGTGCACTCCGACATGACCGAGGACGAGACCGACCAGGTGATCGCGGCGGTCACGGCCGTCCACCGGCGGCTCGCGGGATGAGCCCCTGCCGGGAGCACCCCGCCGTCCGGAGAGCCCCGACCCAGCCAGCCGGAGAAGGAGAGAGAACGTGCGCGTAGCCGTCACCGGGGGGTGCGGATTCATCGGCTCACACGTCGTGGACCGGCTGCTGTCGGCCGGGCACGAGGTGCTCGCGGTGGACACCACCGACAAGTACCTCAACCCCGGCGCCGAGCACGCCCGGATCGACATCCTGGACCTGCCCGCGCTCACCGCCGCCCTGGACGGCAGCGAGGTGGTCTTCCACCTGGCCGCGATGGCCGACGTCGAACACGTCGCCGCCGACCCGGTCCGCGCCGTGCGCACCAACATCGACGGCACCGAGGCCGTCCTGGAGGCGGCCCGGCGCAGCGGGCTCAGCCGCACCGTGCTGGCCAGCACCGTCTGGGTCTACGGCGCCGCGCTCGCCGAGGCCGGGATGGACAACGGCGAGCAGGAGCTGGACGAGCACGTGCCGATCGAGCTGGACCACAGCGGGCACCTGTACGTCGCCACCAAGCTCGCCGCCGAGATGCTGGTGCACAGCTACCGGGAGCTGTACGGGCGGCACTTCACCATCCTGCGCTACGGCATCCCGTACGGGCCGCGGATGCGGGACGAGCTGGTGGTCGCCCGGTTCGTGCAGGCGGCACTGGCCGGACGGCCGATCACCATCGCCGGGGACGGCCGGCAGAGCCGCAACTTCGTCTACGTCGAGGATCTCGCGGACGCCCACGTCCGGGCCCTCTCCCCCACCGCCGAGGACCAGACCTTCGCCCTGGAGGGCTCGACCGCGATCTCGGTGCGGGACATCGCCGACACCGTCGACCGATTGCTCGGTCCGGTCAGCATCGAGCACATCGAGGCGCGGGCAGCCGACTACTCCGGGCGCCGCATCTCGGCCGCGCAGGCCAAGCGGCTGCTGGGGTGGTCGCCGCGTACCAACTTCGCGGACGGGGTGCGGCGGTACGCCGACTGGTACCGGGACGAGGCGGCTCCGGCCCCCGCGCCCAAGCCCGCTCCGGGCACTTCCTGAGGCCGCGCCCGGTGCCGCACGCGCTGCTGGTCTCCGGCTCGCTCGGACAGGGCCACGACGTGATGGCCCAGGCCTGCGCGGACTCGCTGCACGACCGCGGGTGGACCACCAGCACCGTGGACGCGATGGCCCTGCTCGGCCAACGGTCCGGCGCAGCCGGGGAGCTGGTCTTCCGCCGGCTGCTCGGCCTGCCCGGGGTCTACGACGCCTTCCACTTCTCCGCGCTGCGGCCCGGCGCCCGGATCGCGCTGCTCGCCGACGCGGCGGCCCGGACCCGGCTGGTGCCGGCCCTGCGGAAGCTGGTCGCCGAGCAGCGGCCGGAGCTGGTGGTGTCGGTGTTCGCCACCGCGACCTCGGCGGTGAACCGGCTGGGCAGGGACCACGGCGCGTCCGGCTTCCGCCACCTCGTCCTCTGCACCGACGTCACCCCCCACCGGCTCTGGGTGCAGGCCGGCACCGACCTCTTCCTGGTCACCTCCGAGGTCGCCGCGTGCGCGGTGCGGCGCTACCGCCCCGACGCGGCGGTCGCCGTACTGCCCGCGCCGCTGCGGGAGCCGTTCTACCGCCCGCCGGGGCGGGCACAGGCCAGGGCCGAGTGCGGTGTGCCGCCGGACGCGCGGTGCGTGCTGCTGATGTCCGGGTCCTGGGGCCTCGGCCCGCTCGCCCGGACGGCGGCCTCGCTGGCGGACGCCGGGCCGCACGTGCTCGCCGTGGCCGGCCGCAACCGCGAGCTGGAGCGCCGGCTCCGGCACGCCGCCGGGCCCCGCCCCAACCTGCACCCGTTCGGGTACACCGATCGGATCCCGGCGCTGATGACCGCCGCCGACCTGGTGGTGACCAGCTCCGGCGACACCTGCAGCGAGGCGCGGGCGCTCGGCCGCCGGCTGCTCCTGCTGGACGTCGTCCAGGGGCACGGCCGCGACAACCTCCAGCACGAACTGGAGCTGGGCCACGCCGACGTGACCTCGGCCGGCCCCGCCGAGGTCGTCCGCAACGCCCTCGCCGCCCTGGACCGCCCCTCCCCGTCCCCCTCCTCCGGCGCCTCCCCGGAGGGATGGCGGACGGGGTTCGCGACGGCGCTGGAGCGGGTGGGGCTCTAGCAGGGCTGCACCAGAGCGGTGTCAGGGCTGTAGCAGGGCGGAGTAGGGCGGGTATCAGGGGCCGGATCGGGCGGTTCCGGAGCACGTGGGCCGGATCGGGCGGTTCCGGAGCACGTGGGCCGGAGCACGTGGGGCTACGGCCGCCCGCCCGGCGCGTCACGCCACGCCGTGGTCGCGCAGGGGGCCGAGGGTCAGGCCGTGGCTCCGGCAGTGGGCGGCGATCAGCGGGAGGGCGCCGAGGGTGGCACGCCAGGAGCCGGGGGCCGAGGTGCAGTCCGAGTCGTGGAGCAGCAGAGTGGCGCCGCCGGTGAGGCCGGGGCGGGCGGTCGCGAAGACGGAGTCCGCGGTGGCGCGGTCGGTCCAGTCCCGGCCCCAGGCCGTCCAGAGGACGGTGCGCAGGCCGAGGCGGTGGGCGGCCAGCGCCGGGCCGGCCGTGCGGACGCCGTAGGGCGGGCGGTACCAGCGCGGCCGGGCACCGCAGAGCCCGGTGACCGCCTCGGTGGCGCGGCGCAGCTCCCGCAGATCACGCCCCGGGGCCGGGTACCACTGCTGCCGGTGGTGCCAGCCGTGGACGGCCACCTCGTGGCCGCGAGCCACCAGTTCGCGGCCGAGGCCCGGGGCGCGTTCCAGCATCGCGCCGAGCAGGAAGAAGGTGGCGCGGGCTCCGATGCCGTCGAGGGCGTCGAGGATGTACGGGGTGCTGCGTCGGTCCGGGCCGTCGTCGAAGGTCAGTGCCACATGGCGGGGTTCGGTGCCGTACCCGGCGATGCGGCGGGCCACCGTTCGGCGGACGGCGGTCAGGCGGACGGCCGCCGGGGAGAGGTGGACGAACTGGACGCCCGCCACCGCCAGGGCGGCCCGGCGGACGGTACGGGCCCGGTCCATCGGCGCCTGCCTCAGCCGAACCGGGCGGCCATCCGCCGGAACGCCCCCGGGGCGACGCCGTGGATCCGAGCCGGGAAGCCGAGCCAGCGCGGGACGAACGGCCGGTCACAGGCGGTGGTGAGAGTGGCGAACACGGTCTCGGCGACCACTTCGGGAGTGACCGGGCGGGGGCGTTCGCGCTGGTACGGGGTGCCGCGACGGGCGAAGAACGGGGTCTCGACCGCGCCCGGCAGCACGATCCGGACGCCGACGCCCGTCCCGCGCAGCTCGTACCAGAGGCTCTCGGCGAACATCGCCAGCCCGGCCTTGGTCGCGGCGTAGGCGGCCTCGTCGCACACGCCGACCTGGCCGGCGATGGAGCCGAGCAGCACGATCCGGCCGCGGCCGCGCTCCAGCATTCCGGGCAGGAGGAGGCGGACCAGACGCAGCGGGGCGGCGAGGTTGACCTCGATCATCCGGTCCAGGGTGTCGGTGGGCGTCTCGGCGAAGGGGCCGCGCCAGCCGAGGCCGGCGCTGGCGATCAGCGCGTCCACCCGGCCGGCGGCGGCGAGGGCGGATTCGGCGAGACGCTGCGGGCCGTCCGGCTTGGCGAGGTCCTCGGGCAGGGCCCGGCCGCCGGTGCGGGCGGCGACATCGTCCAGGCGGGCGCGATCGGTTCCGGAGAGGAGCAGCTGCCAGCCGGCCGTACCGAGGCGGGTCGCCGTGGCGGCGCCGATGCCCGAGGAAGCGCCGGTCACCAGGACCACCGGCGGGTCGGCCACGGGCCGGCGGGGCTTCCGGAATGGCTTCCGGAAGGAGTGCTGGGCTTCGTCCGTCATGGCTCCTGCCGCTCTGTGCGCGCCGCGCCGTCGGCCGGGTCGGGCGCGGGGTCCCGAACGTACGTCCGGCGCGTGAGCCCGGCGTGGCCTGTGCCGTGTGGCCTGTGCCGTGTGGGCTGTGCCGTGTGGCCTGTGCCTGCTCGGTTCGTCCGGTGTTCGGTCCGTCATGTTTTGCCCGGCAAGCCACCTTCGCACGGCGGCGCCGTCCGGGCGACCGGGCACCGTTCGGGGTGCGCAGGTGTCGTTCGCGGTACGGGTGTCGTTCGGGGCGTGGGTGTCGTTCGGGGCGTAGGTGCCGTTCGAGGTGCTTGAGGCCGTCCGCCGCCTACCGGGGTGGCAGCGCGGCCTCGGCGGCCTCGTCCGGAGCCGGGCGGGCACTGGGGCCCACCTCGGGCTCCACCTCGCCGAAGCGGGAGAGGACGAAGGTGCCGCCGACCGCGACCGCGAAGCCGGTCAGCGCGCACCAGCCGTAGCCGGGGCGCGCCGCGTCCCCGAGCGCGACCACCCCCACCAGGGCCGGGCCGAAGGTCTCGGTGACCGTCCCTGCGGCCGTCGCCGCCGTCACCGTCCCGCGTTGCAGGGCGAGCGCGTACGCGAGGTAGCCGCCCAGCCCGCCGGCGGCGAGCGCGTACGCCGCCGGATCGGTGAGGACGTCCGCCGGGCCGGCGGCGTCCAGGACGCGCACGGCCAGGCTGGTCACACCGAAGCCCACGCCCGCGAGCAGGCCGAGGCCGGCCGCCGCCGCGTTGCCGCTGCGCCGGGCCAGCACCAAGGTGAGCAGCAGCATCAGCGCCGTGGTGGCCAGCAGCGACCAGTGGAAGGCGGGCGGGGCGTGGTCGCGGCCCTCCTGGCCGGAGCCGAGCGCGAGCAGGGTCAGGCCGGCCACCACCGCCGCGATCCCGGCCAGGTCGGAGCGGTGCAGCCTGGCGCCGACCAGCCGGGCGGCGGCAAGCGCGGTGACGGCCAGGCTGGCGTTGGTGACCGCCTGGACGAGGAAGAGCGGAAGGGTGCGCAGCGCGACGACGCTCAGCGCGAAGCCCGCGATGTCCAGGCCGGTGCCGAGCAGGAACTGCCAGGAGCGGGCCAGCGCGGCCAGCAGCCCGACCCGCACACGGTCCGCCCGGGGAGCCGACCGGGCGCCGCGGGCCTGGAAGACCGACCCGAAGCCGAAGCAGACGGTCGCGACCAGCGCGGTGGTGAGTCCGAGCAGCATGGCTCTCCCAGCCTCGGCGGCAGGATCCACCACCAGTCTCTGCCCGCACGGCCGGGCCCGCACCAAAGGCGGCGTGGGTGGGAGGTGAGGTGACCGGCGGCGAGGGGCGGGCCCGCGTTGTCCCCGGGCCCCCGGCGTCCGGGCGGGGGCCTGCCGGACACGGCGCCGGACCTCGCTCCGTCCCGACCTCGCGCCACGCCGCACCGTGGACCCGAGCGCCGTGGACCGGAGCGCCGCGAGGCGGCTCACCCGGCTCCTCCCCGGGCGCCAAAACAATTCCGACCGCGATGTCGAGAACCGGTGACCGGCTCCGTCCCCGCAGTGAAGGCGACCACAATGGGCCGCACCAGTTCCGAGGAGAATCACGATGGCCAAGTACCTGCTTCTCAAGCACTACCGTGGCGCCCCGGCTTCGGTCAACGACGTGCCGATGGACCAGTGGACGCCGGAGGAGATCTCGGCGCACGTGCAGTACATGAACGACTTCGCGGCCCGGCTCGAGAAGACCGGGGAGTTCGTCGACGGTCAGGCACTCGCCCCCGGGGGGACGTTCGTCCGGTACGACGGCGAGGGGCGCCCGCCGGTCACCGACGGCCCGTTCGCCGAGACCAAGGACCTCATCGCCGGCTGGATGGTGATCGACGTCGACAGCTACGAGCGCGCCGTCGAGCTGGCCGGGGAGCTGTCGGCCGCCCCCGGGGCGGGCGGGAAGCCGATCCACGAGTGGCTCGAGCTGCGCCCCTTCCTGTCCGCGCCGCCCACCATCACGGAGTGACCTCATCGATGGACGAGGCCCTGCTCCGGAGCCTCACACCGAGCGTGCTCGCCGTCCTCGTCCGCCGCGGAGCCGACTTCGCGGCGGCCGAGGACGCCGTGCAGGAAGCGCTGGTCGAGGCGGTCCGCGTCTGGCCGGCCGACCCGCCGCGGGACCCGAAGGGCTGGCTGATCACCGTGGCCTGGCGGAAGTTCCTCGACGCGACCCGGTCCGACGCCGCCCGCCGCCGGCGTGAGGACCTCGTCGACGAGGAGCCGGCGCCCGGGCCCGCACCCGCGGTGGACGACACGCTCCAGCTCTACTTCCTGTGCGCCCACCCGTCGCTGACGCCGTCGTCGGCGGTCGCGCTCACGCTGCGTGCCGTCGGCGGGCTGACCACCCGCCAGATCGCGCAGGCCTACCTGGTGCCCGAGGCGACCATGGCACAGCGCATCAGCCGGGCCAAGCGCACCGTCTCCGGCACGCGCCTCGACCGGCCCGGTGACGTCGCCACCGTCCTGCGCGTCCTCTACCTGGTCTTCAACGAGGGCTACTCCGGCGACGTCGACCTCGCCGCCGAGGCCATCCGGCTCACCCGGCAGCTCGCGGCCCAGGTCGACCACCCCGAGGTGGCCGGGCTGCTCGCCCTCATGCTGCTCCACCACGCCCGGCGCGCCTCCCGGACGGCACCCGACGGCAGCCTGGTGCCGCTCGCCGAGCAGGACCGCGCCCGGTGGGACACCAGGGGGATCGCCGAGGGCGTCGGCATCCTTCAGGCGGCCCTCGCCCGCGACCGGCTGGGCGAGTTCCAGGCCCAGGCCGCCATCGCGGCACTCCACGCCGACGCGCCCACCGCCGGGGAGACCGACTGGCTGCAGATCGTCGAGTGGTACGACGAGCTCGTACAGCTGACGGACAGCCCGGTCGTGCGGCTCAACCGGGCGGTGGCCGTCGGAGAGGCCGACGGACCACGCGCCGGCCTGGCCGCGCTCGCGGCGCTGGACGACGCGCTGCCCCGCCACACCGCGGTGGCGGCGTACCTCCACGAGCGCGACGGCGACGTGGCGACGGCGGCACGGCTGTACGCCGAGGCGGCCCGGAAGGCGCCCGACCTCGCCGAGCGCGACCACCTGACGCGCCAGGCCGCCAGGCTCAACGACCGCCGGCGCCGCTGAGGGATCGTGCGTGGACGCCCGCTCGGCACGTGGCGGGGGCGGTGGCGCGGCCCCGTGGCCGGCGCGGGGGGCGCGGCGCGGCCCCGTGGCCGGAGCGGTCGCCCCGACCGGCCGGGCGAGGCCCGGAGATACCGGGCGAAGAACCTGGTAGCGCTGTCGGCCTCGAACAGGGGGATATCGACGTGCCTCCGACCCATTTCTCCACCACTGATCACAACTCCGGGCGAGCACTACGGCGTTCCTCCCGGAGGGCCCGCGGCAGCGCCGGCGATCGCCGGGTCGCGGCCGGTGCCTTCGGCGGTGACCGGCAGGGTGCTCCAGGGCGGCAGCCCGTCCGGGAGGGCGCCGGTGGCCGTGTGCACGAGGTAGTGGTGCGGCGCCATCGCGGTGTCGTGGCCGGGGAGAGCCGCCACCACCGCCCGGTGGGCGGCGAGCGGGGTGAGCGCCGGATCGTGGGTGGCGATGCGGGCGACGAGGCGGCCGTCCACGTGTTCGACCGCGGTGCTCGCGGTGGTACCGAGGGCGCCGGCGACCAGGGCCCGGACGGCCTCCAGGTCGATCCAGCAGCCGTCGATCAGTTCCCAGGCGCCGGTCCGGACGGCGGACGGCACACCGGTCAGGGCGGGCAGGTCGGCGAGTGGGAACGGCCCGTGTGCGGCGGCCCCGAGGAGGGCCGGCAGGGCGAGCGCGAACCGCTGGGCCTCCGTCCGGTCGAGCACCTGCGGGCAGGTGAGCAGGGCGAACTCCAGGCTGCCGGAGGTCCGGAGGACGTTGAGCATGATGCGGACCGGGAGCGGCTGGTCGGGCAGCCAGGTCAGTTCGGGGTCGCCGACCGGGGCCGGGCGGGCGTCGGACATCGCCTCGGGGATGGCCAGACTGAGGTCGTTGACGACGACCTGCCGGGCGAAGCGGGCGCCGCGCAGGTGGGCGACGTCCTCGATCAGCTGCCAGACCTTCCCGGCAGGGAGGGTGCTGTGCCAGTAGCCGGCGAGGGAAGCGGCCTTGGTGCGGCCGATCAGCTCGTCCAGGTCGACGGCGCCGGCGTCCAGCGCGAGCAGGGCGTCCTGGGCGAGCGTGCCGATGTGGTCGGCCATCGCGGCGCGTTGGCGGTTGGCGGAGAGAGCGGCCAGCACCAGTGTGGAGTGGCCGGCGCGCTGGGCGACCAGGGCGGCGAACGCCGCGAGCAGGACGACCGAGGGGCTCGCGCCGGTCCGCCGCGAGGCGGCGGCGAGGTCGGCACCGGCCGCGCGGGAGCGCAGGACGACGGCGGCGACGTTGTCCGCGGGGCCGGTGATCCGGGAGTCGGCGAAGACCGCCTGCGGGCCGGTGGCCAGGATCCTCTCCCAGTGCCCGAGCCCTGCGGCGGCCTTGCGCCGGCCCTGGTCGCTCCGTTCCCGGGCGGCCACCTCCAACGGGGTCCGGGCCGTTGCGGGCGGCAGCTCCTTGCCGGCGGCGAGCATCAGCCAGTCCTGGATCAGCAGCGTGGTCGCGACGCCGTCCGCGCCGGCGTGGCAGACCACCACGATCAGCCGCAATGCCCGGTCGGCGTCGGCCAGCAGGGTGAAGCGGAGCCGGACGCCGTCCGCCAGGTCGAACGGGACTGCCACCTCGCGACGGCCCGACTCCTCGGCCAGCCTGTCGAGTTCGGTCTCCGCAAGGTCTCCGGTGTCGAGTACGGTGACGGTGAACTCGCCCTCGCCGCGGACCTCCTGGCGCTCCGGGAACCCCTCCGGGCCGGGGCCGGGCGGGAAGACGGTGCGCAGGGATTCGTGTCGCTCGACCAGGACGCGCAGCGCGTCGAGGGCGGCGGGCAGGGTGGTGCCGTCGGGCACCGGCCAGACCGATTCCTTGTTGATCTGGGCGGGCTGGTCGCGCCGGATGCAGCGGATCATGTTGTCCTGGCCGAGGGTGAGCGGCCCGGAGCCGCTGGTCGCGCCGCTGTACCGGACGGTGATCCGCCGGCTGGTCTCTGTCACGTCGTCCGTGCCCTTCGGCTCGCCGGGGGTCCAAGGGTGGTCTGAAGGGTCTGAAGGGTCTGAAGGGTCTGAAGGGTCTGAAGGTCGGGGTCTCGGTGATTCTCAGTGGGTCTCAGCGAGGTGCGGACCGGGACGCTATCAGCGACCCGGGAAAGTGGTCCAGACCAAAGGTTCTGGATATCTGACGATCCGTCAACTATTTGCCCAGAAAGGGCTGGTAAGTACTGTCGGAGCGGACCACCGATGAAGGCGGAGCCGGAACGGGCGGTCGCCGACGGCCGCCACCGCGGCCCGGAACGGCCCCGGCACCGGGGCGTCGTCGATCCGGCAGGGGCCGTCGCCGAGGGCGCCCACATCGGCCAGGACGACCGGCGCCGGACCGGCCAGCGGCAGGGCGAACCCCTGCACCAGCCGACCGCCGTACGCCTTCACACAGGCCTCGCGGCGGCACCAGAGCTCGGTGAAGCGCTCGGCCAGGACGGCGGGCGAGGCGGACGCGGCCAGCGACGCGGCCTCGGCGCCCGGGAAGTAGCGGTGGGCTATCCGGGCCGCGACGCGCGGATCGTGGACCTCCTCGACGTCGGCGCCGACCTGCCGGCCGTCGGTGAGGGCGAGGACGGCGAGGGAACCGGAGGCGGAGTAGCTGACACCGGGCGTGCGGCCATCGCCGGCCGGCTCGGGCTTGCCGTGCGGCCCGAGGCGCCAGGCGAGTTGGGCCGGGTGCAGGCCCAGGCGTTCGGCCACGAGCAGCCGGACGGCGCCGTGCACGACCGTGAAGCGGCGGCCCGCCCCAGGGGCCGGTCCGGCGGCTCGGGCGCGTTCGCCGAGGTCCAGCAGGGTGCGCAGCGCCCGCACCACGGGATCGGGTTGGTCGGTCGGTATGACCCAGAGGTCGACCAGGTCGGGCACATCCGCCGGGTCGTCCGGGCCCATCGAGTCGGGCACATCCGCCGGATCGCACAGGTCGGGCAGGCCGGGCAGGCCGGTCATGGCCCGCCCCGCAGGGCCAGGGTGCTGAGCACGCCGAGCCGGCGGTCGAGACCGGCCGCCAGGACAGACCGCCCTTCGGCCCGCCAGGCGGGGAGCCGCTCGGACAGCGCGGACCAGAGCCCGGTGAACGGCTGGCCGCCGGGCACCTCGACCACGCCGTCGAGGCCGGGGCCGACCGCCAGACCGGGGCCGAGCAGCACCGCCGCACCCTCCCCCAGCGCCTCCGCCTCCACCCGGACCGCCTTCGCCGCGAGTTCGGCATCGACCGAAGAGACCTGATGGACCGTCAGTTCATGGCCTTCCGCCTCCTCGCAGACCAGCACGACCGCACAGTGCCGCTCGGGCAGCTCGACCGGTTCGGCCGCCCGGTAGTGCAGCGCCGTCTGCTCGGCCAGCACCACCACCGCCCGGCGGCAGGCACCCGTCCGGTGGTACTCGGCGGCGATTCGCAGCGCGCTGAAGGCCGCGGCCGAGCCCTGGTCGCAGAGCGCGAAGGCGAGCGGATCGCCCGGGCAGGAGCGACTCAGGGCCAGCGAACTCGGCGCCCCCGGGCGGACGTCCGGGGAGTCGAAGGCGAGGATCAGCAGGTCGGCCGGCCGGCCGTCGGCGAGCGCCTCGCGCAGCAACCCCTCGGCCATCTCCTCGTAGGAGTGACCGACACCCTCGGTCAACAGGTCCTCGCGCAACGGCAGCCCGTACGGGCGGACCAGATCGGAGACGAAGACCCGCAGGTCCGGGTCGAGCGAGGCCTCCGACCGGCCGTCGACGTACCCCGCCACGACCCGGGTGACGGCCAGACCGGGGGCGGAGGCGGCGGCCACCCGGTCAGTCCTCGGGGATGATGTGGCCGGCCACGTAGTCGGCCAGGCTGGTCACCGAGCGCAGGTCGTCCTCGCCGATCTGCTCGACGTCGACCTGGATGTCGAGCGCCTCCTCGACCTCCAGGATCAGCTCGATGGTGCCCGCCGAGGTGAGGCCGAGGTCGTCGAAGAGGCAGGCGTTCTCGGGGATCTCGGAGAGGTCGCGCTTGAGTACGCGGGGCAGCAGCTCGCCGAGGCTCTTCAGGATCCGCTCGCGCAGCTCGGCTTCAGTGGTCTGGACCGCGGGGTCTGGCATGGATGTCCCGTCCCGTCGTGCGTGAAAGGTGAATGGGTGCGGTGGAAGCCGCGGCCGAGGGTGTGGTCGTCCTCGCCGTGCCACGGCAGCGTCTGTGCTCGCCCTACGCGTCCGACTGACGGTGCGTCAGTGCTCGACGGCCATGGCGGAGAAGGTGGCTCCGACACCGGCGGCGGCGATCAGGTAGCGGTCGCCGCGGCGGAGCAGCCCCCGTGTGGTGGCGGTGTGGAGATTGATGAGGCTGTCTGCAGCGAAACTGTGCCCGACCGAGGGCACGTTGTCCAGCACCACCTTTTCCACCGGGTACCCGATCCGGCGGCAGATCATCCGCCAGGAGGCCTGGTTGACGTTGTGCGGAAGGACCACCGCCACGTCCGAGAGGTCCAGACCTGCCTGGTCGAGGGCGGCCTCGATCGCCTCGATCATCACCGTCGGGTACTCGCGCTGGTAGCGGGCGAGCAGGTCCGGATCCCCGGCCAGGCGGCCGTCGAACTCGGGCCGGTGGCGGACGGCGTAGGAGAGCACGCGGTTGCGCTCGCCGGTCGCGCGGACCAGGCAGGCGGCCGCGCCCTCGGCGAAGATCCCCGTCTCGGGCACCACTTGGGCGTCCTTGGTGAAGGTCTTCTCCCCGGCCAGGACCAGGGCCAGCGCCTCCGGGTCGTCGGTGCCGGCCAGCAGCCGGCCGGCCAGGTCGACGGCCAGGAGGCCCACCGCGCAGGCGTGGTGGGTCACGGTGAAGGCGCCGGCGTGCGCCAGGCCGTAGCGGTCGAGCAGTTGGTGCAGCGGGTTGAGCGGGTACGGCACCGCCACCGGCATGCTGCGCGCGTGGATCACGAAACGGACGTGCCGTTCGCGTCCGCGCAGCTCCGGTAGTGCCTCGACGGCGGCGCCGAGCAGGTCGGGCAGCGTCCCGTCCGGGTCCAGTCGCAGCTGGTCCAGGCCGTGGAAGCGGCGGAAGAGTCGAAGTTGACGTGGGGTCAGGCCGATGCGCTCGCCCACCGCCTCGATGGGCACGGTGTGGTGGGGAAGGTGGACGGCCACTGCCTCCAGTGCGGTCACGCGGGCTAGTATTCCGACGCCCGACGGGTCGCACAAGTGATCTCGGGCCGTTCGGGCGCGAGTCTGCGCACCCGCCCCCCGCCATCATCCGCCCCCTGCCGTCGAGCTGGTGGAGCCACCCCCATGACCGATCGTGAACCGTCCTTCCCCCCTGTCCCGGTCCGCCCGGAGCTGGTCGAGCTGCTGGTCAAGGCCGCCGACGCGCCGCCGGAGTGGGCCGCACTGATCACCCCGCAGGCGCGGCTGGACGCCGATCTGCTGCTGGACGAGCGCGAACTCGCCCTGCTGGACACCCTGCTGACCGAGCGATTCGGTACCGCGGCCGGCCTGGCCGACCTGCGCGCCGGGCTGGACCTCGGCGCGCTGGAGGCACTGACCGTCGCCGAGGTGCAACGCCTTCTGCCCGAAGGGGCAGCCCGATGAGCCGGTTCCTGCTGGTCGTGCCTCCGCTGACCGGACACGTCAATCCGACCCTCGGCATCGCCCGCGAGCTGACCGCGCGCGGGCACGAAGTCGCCTGGACGGGCACCGAGTCGGTCCTGCGGCCGCTTCTCGGGCCCGAAGCGGCCGTCCTGGGCACCGGCACCCGGGCGTTCCGGGCGCAGGGCGGGCACGGGCTGGCCGCCCTGCGCTCCCTCTGGGAGGGGTTCATCGTCCCGTACGCGCGGTTCACGGCGAAGCCGTTGGACGCGGTGGTGCGGGAGTTCCGGCCGGACGCGCTGCTGGTCGACCAGCACACGCCGGCGGGCGCCCTGGTCGCGCACCGGTACGGGCTGCCGTGGGCGAGCCTGGCGCCGGGCGCGATGGAGCTGGGGCGGCCGCTGCGGGCATTACCGCAGGTGGAGGCCTGGATGACCGGGCTGCTGCGCGGCCTCTGGCAGCGGGCCGGGCTACCCGAGGGCGAGTACACCGATCCGCGCTTCTCCCCCGCCCTGGTGCTGGCGCTCACCGGCCCGGCGCTGACCGGCGCGGCGTTCCCGGAGCACGTGGCACTGGTCGGGCCGGTGCTGACCGAGCGGCCCGCCGATCCGGCGTTCCCGTGGGAGCGACTGGAGCCCGGGCGGCGCAGGGTGCTGGTCACCATGGGCACGCTGGCCGGAGAGCTCGGGACCGGCTTCCACACCCGTGCCGTCCGGGCGCTGGCGCTCTGCGGCGACGACGTGCAACCGGTGATCGCGGCTCCGCGCGCGCTTCTTCCCGAACTGCCCCGTCACGCCGTCGCGGTGGACCGTGCACCGGTGCTGGAGCTGATGGCCCGCGGCACGCTGGACGCGGTGCTCTGCCACGGCGGGATGAACACCGTCGGCGAGGCACTGGCGCACGGACTACCGCTGGTCACCGCACCGATCCGGCACGACCAACCGTTCGTCGCGGCGCAGGTCACGGCGGCCGGCGCCGGGCTGCGGGTGCCGTTCGCCCGGGTGACGCCGGAGCAGCTGGCGGCGCGGCTGCGCACCGTTCTGGACTCGGAGGACCACCGGGCGGCCGCCGTTCGCGTCGGGGCCGAACTGCTGGCCGGCGGCGGGGCCGCGGCGGCGGCCGAGCGACTGGAGTCGCTGGTGGTGGGCGGAACGGGCCGGCAGAATCCATTGGTCTAGGCCATTGTTTCCGGGGCGCCGCAGACCCTAGGGTGGCGCGCAGTGCCGCGTTCGGCGGCGCCCCTCCGCAGCACCGCATCCCAGGTGCCCCGGCAACCCATCCCCGCACGGGAGTTCTGGTTGATCGAGACCAAGGGACTTCGCAAGTCCTATCCGTCCAAACAACGCGGTCAGGCCGCCGTCGACGCCGTCCGCGGCATCGACCTGGACGTGGCGGCAGGTGAGATCTTCGGCTTCCTCGGCCCCAACGGCGCCGGCAAGACGACCACACTGCGCATGCTCGCCACGCTCATCCGCCCGGACGGCGGCGAGGCCCGGATCGCCGGCGCCGACCTGCTCGCCGACCCGGCCGACGTCCGCCGCCGCATCGGCTACGTCGCCCAGGGCGGCGGAACCACCGATGCCGTCAGCGCCCGCGAGGAGCTGGTGCTCCAGGCGCGGATGCACGGCGCCGGAAAGGCCGCGGCCCTGCAACGCGCCGAGGAGGCCCTGAAGGCCTTCGAGCTCACCGAGTTCGCCGACCGGCCGTGCCGCACCTACTCCGGCGGTCAGCGCCGCCGGGTGGACATCGCACTCGGCGTCATCCACGCCCCCCGGGTGCTCTTCCTGGACGAGCCCACCGTGGGCCTCGACCCGGCCAGCCGGGGCCAGGTCTGGGCGGAGATCCGCCGGCTGCGCGACGAGGGCATGACCGTCGTGGTGACGACCCACTACCTGGAGGAGGCCGACGCGCTCTGCGACCGGGTGGCGATCGTCGACCACGGCGAAGTCGTCGCCGAGGGCACGCCCGAGACCCTCAAGCGGGAGATCTCCGGCGACGTCGTCCTCGTCGGCCTGCCCGCCGGGGAAACCGAACGGGCCACCAAGGCCCTGCGCGAACAGGCCTACCTGCACCGCCTGGAGGCGCAGGGCGAGGGCGGCCTGCGCCTCTACCTGGACGACGGCGCCGCCGCGATCCCGCAGCTGCTGCGCGCCCTCGACGGCGCGGGCGTGGTGCCCGGCACGGTGCAGCTGCAACGGCCCAGCCTGGACGACGTGTTCCTGGCCCGCACGGGCCGCTCGATCGAGCAGGCCTGACCTCCGACACCCCGAGGGGCTCTCTTGAAGCTCGCCCGTGACACCTGGCTGGTCTTCCAGCGGCAGCTGCTGCTGATGTGGCGAACGCCGATCTGGATCGCCGTCGGCGTGATCCAGCCGGTCTTCTACCTGCTGCTGTTCGCGCCGCTGCTCAAGAAGGTCCTGGAACCGATGGGCGCGACCACCTACGCCGCGGCCTACCAGATCTACGTTCCGGGCCTGTTGGCGGTGCTCTGCATCTTCGGCGGCCTCTACACCGGCTTCAGCCTGCTCGGCGAGCTCAAGTCCGGCATCATCGAGCGGGCCCGGGTGACCCCGGTCAGCCGGCTGGCACTGCTGCTCGGCCGGGCACTGCGCGAGACGGTGGCGCTGCTGGTGCAGGCCGTGATCATCACCCTGGTGGCGCTGCCGTTCGGCCTGCGGGTCGGCCCGGTGGACCTGCTGCTGGCCTACCTGTTGCTGGGCCTGCTGGCCCTGATGACCTCGGCGATCTCCTACGGCATCGCCCTGCTGCTCCCGGCCGACGAGGCGATGGCGCCGGTGGTGAACACCCTCGCGCAGCCGATCGCGCTGCTCTCCGGCGTCCTGCTGCCCCTGGCGCTGGCGCCGGTGTGGCTGCAGTCGCTGGCCAAGTGGAACCCCTTCTACTGGGCCGTGGAGGGCATGCGGGCCCTGTTCTCCGGCCACGTCGGGGACAGCGTGGTCTGGCAGGGGCTGCTGGTCGTCGTGGTGATGACGGTGGCGGCGGTGTACTGGTCCGCACGACTGTTCTCCACGCGGGTGCGCTGAGGCCGGACGGACGGCGAGGCGGGGCCGGGGCCGATCGACCCCGGCCCCGCCTCGGTGGCACCTGGCTCCCGTCCGGACCTAGGCGGTCGGACCTGGTGCGGCCTGCTCGCGGACGAAGCGGGCCAGCGCGGCGACCCCGTCGACGATCTGGTGCTCCGTCAGGGAGCTGATGGAGAGCCGCAGTCGCCGCTCTCCGCCGCCGGCCGGATAGAACGGCGCCATCGGGGTCCAGAGCACCCCGTGGTCCCGGGCGCACCGCTCCATGGCCGCCTCGTCGGCCGGGAAGGGCACCGTCAGCACGGCGAAGAAGCCGCCCTCCGGCCGGGTCCAGGACAGGCCCGACCGCTGGCATTCCCCCGCGGGGAACTGCCGCCCCAACTCCCGCAGCAACACGGCCATGTTGGCCGCGTAATGAGCCGTCGCCCCGGCGTTGGCTGCGCGCAGCCGGCAGCCATGACGCAGCAGCATGCCACCGATCACGGCCTGGCTGAGCGCCGGCGTGTTGACCGTCGTCATGCTCTTCAGCTTGGCCAGCTCGTCCGCCAGCAGCGAGCGCCGCCCGCCGGGCCCGGCCACCTCCTGGTCGGCCACGACGTAGCCGAGGCGGGCGCCGGGGAAGCAGGTCTTGGCGAATGAGCCGAGGTAGACGACCTGGCGTCGCCGGTCCAGGGCCTTCAGCGTGGGCCGCTCACCTGGGTCGCGGGCGAAGAAGCCGTACGGGTTGTCCTCGATGACGAGCAGGCCCTCCCCGGCCGCGGCGTCCAGCAGCCGGGCCCGGGCGGGGACGGGCATGCTGGTGCCGGAGGGGTTGGCGAAGTCGGGGACGACGTAGAGCGCGCGCGGGCGCCGCCCCCCGGCCCGCACGGCGCGGGCCGCGGCGCGGACGGCCTGCGGGTCCGGGCCGCCGTCGGGGCCCTCGGGCACCGGGACGGTGGTCAGATCGAGCAGCCGGGCGGCGCCGGTCACGCCGACGTAGCAGGGCGAGCTGACCAGCAGGACGTCGTCCGGGCCGGCGCAGAGGGCGCGCAGCGTCAGCAGCATGCCCTCCTGGGCACCGACGGTCAGCACCAGCGCCTCGGGCGGGACGGCCAGGCCCTCGTCGTTGGAGAGGGTACGGGCGACCAGGTCGGCGATGACCCCCTTGGTCGGCCCGTACTGGAAGAGCGTGGTCCGGACCGCGTCCCGGCCGGCGCCCCGGTCCGCCAGGTGGTCCAGGTAGGTGTCCAGGTAGGTGTGGACGTCCTCGGGTTCGAAGAAGCCCTCGTAGGGCCGGCCGGGGGCGAAGGAGACGGCGTCGGGGTAGCGGGTGGTGACCTCGTTGAGGAAGGTCATCGCGTCCAGCAGCGGGTCGGCGAGGGAGGCGTGCAGCTCGGCCAGTTCCAGCGGCGGGATGGGCTCCGGCGGCTCGGGCGCGCTCACCGGAGGGCCTCGCGCAGCCGGTCGGCGGCGTACCGCTGGGCGTCGCTGGCGGCGTCCAGGACGCCCGTCATGGCGAAGAAGCCGTGCGGCATGCCCGCGTACCGCCGGGATTCGACGGGGACGCCGGCCGCCCGCAGCGCGTCGGCGTAGCGTTCGCCCTCGTCCCGCAGCGGGTCGTACTCGGCGGTGATCACGGTGGCGGGTGGCAGCCCGGCGAGGCTCGGGGCGCGCAGCGGGGAGGCGTGCGGGTGGTCCC
This sequence comes from Kitasatospora sp. NPDC022785, assembly GCF_055561295.1. NCBI lineage: Bacteria > Bacillati > Actinomycetota > Actinomycetes > Kitasatosporales > Streptomycetaceae > Kitasatospora > Kitasatospora sp. NPDC022785. The sequence goes on from NZ_JBVHHB010000024.1 coordinate 27,561, forward strand.
CGTCGGCGGGGTCGGCCAGGTAGTGGCCCCAGTACCAGGCGACCGAGCGGCGGTTGAAGAGCGCCGGGTCGTCGTGCTCGCGCAGCGAGGCGGTGTCGGCCCGGTGGTCGGTGTTGGGGTAGACGAGCAGTTGGTGGCGAAGGGCCGGGCCGCCCTCGTCGCGGGCGAGCAGGGTCAGCGCGGCGGCGAGGTTGCCGCCGGCGCTGTCGCCGCCGACGGCCAGGCGTGTCGGGTCGATGCCGAGGCCGGCGGCGTGTCCGGCCAGCCAGCGCGCGGCGGCCCGGCAGTCGTGGACGGCGGCGGGGAAGGGGTGTTCGGGGGCGAGGCGGTAGCCGACGGAGGCGGTGACACAGCCGACGGCGTTGGTGAGGCGGCGGCAGATCGCGTCACTGGTGTCGGGCGAGCCGAGGGTCCAGCCGCCGCCGAACAGGTACAGCAGGGCGGGAAGTGCCGGGCCGGCGGTCTGCTGCGGGCGGTAGAGGCGGAGCGCGAGTTCGCCGCCCGGGCCGGGGATGCGGTGCTCCTCGACGGCGGCGACGGGTTCGGGGGTGCCGGCCGCGGCCCGGATGTCGGCGAGGTCGGCGGCCCGGGCCTCGCCCGGGGTGAGGGTGTAGAGCGGTGGCGTGCCGGCCCGCGCGCGGCGCTCGCGCAGGGCCTGGGCCTGGGGGTGCAGTGGCATGGGTCGTCCCGTCGAACTGTGGGGTGCGCGGCCGGGTCACCGGCTCGGGCCGGCGGCTCGGGGTCAGCGGTCTGGTGGGCCGGTCGGGATCGTCCGGTCGGACGTGCCGGTCGAGGTCAGCGGTCCGCCTCGACGTAGACCGTCTCGTCGGTGCGGAAGGCGGTGTCGAGGTCGGCGACGTCGGCGCGGCTGCCCTGCCGGTAGGCGCAGTGGCGGATCTGCCCGGGCTCGAAGCCGGCCCGGGTGAGGACGTGGCACAGCTCGTCCAGGTCGTAGATCCACTGGTGACCGTAGTACCGGAAGATCTGGTTGACCAGGAAGGCAGGGCGTTTCGGCATCGGCGGGCCGAAGCCCATGGTGGTGAGGCGGCGGCGGTGCTTGGCGAGGAAGCCGTCGTCGGTGACGTAACCGACCAGGTAGCGGGCGAGGTCCGGGGTGGTGAGGCGCAGGACGCCGCCGGGGCGCAGCACGCGCCGGGCCTCGCGCAGCCAGCCGACGGCGACCGGCAGGGTGACGTGCTCGATCAGGTGCTCGGCGTAGACCCAGTCGACGCTGGCGTCGGCGAACGGCAGCGGCCGGGCGATGTCGAGCTGGGTGAACCAGCGGTCGCCGTCGACGCGGTAGAGGGTGCCGGGCTCGGTGGCGGCGCCGGGGCTGGTCAGAGCCGTGAGGTCGGTGCCGAGGCCGGCCGGGTGGGCCGTCCGGAAGGCGGCGAACTCGATGCCGGTGAGGCCGAGTTCGCGGAACTCCTGGTGGTCGCGCGGGAGCCGGTCGGCCGGTTCGAGGGTCTTGCAGGTGGCGACCCGGTCGCTGACCTCGTCGAGGCGCGCGGCGATCCCCTCGGGGTCGTCCCAGTCCCAGCCGGGGAAGGCGTCGTGGTGCTTCATGTCGTCGGTCCTTCGGTCGGGGCCGCTGCCGGGCGGTGTTGCCGGCTGTGCCGGTGGGTTGCGAGAGGTATGCCGGGTGGTGGCGCGAGATGGGCGGGGTGGTGCGCGAGTGTTCGGGGTGCTGCGCGGGTGCTCGGGGTGCTGCGCGGGTGCTCGGGGTGGTGGCACGAGACGGGCAAGGTGGTGCGCGGGCAGATCTTCGGGCGGCCGGGCCGTGGTCAGAGGGGCCAGGGCGCCAGGGCCGTGCGGTCCAGGTCGGCGGGCGTGGGGCGGCCCAACAGGGCCAGTGTGTGCTCCAGTTCGCCGCGGAGCAGGCCGAGGACGGCGGCCGCGCCGGCCTCTCCCCCGGTGGCGAGCCCCCAGAGCACCGGCCGGCCGACCAGGACGGCGCGGGCACCCAGGGCGAGCGCGACCGCGACGTCGGTACCGGTGCGGACGCCGCCGTCGAGCAGGGCCGGGACGTCCGGCGGAAGAGCGGCGGCGACCTCGGGCAGGGCGGCGAGGGCGGGCAGTGCGCCGTCGAGCTGGCGGCCTCCGTGGTTGGAGACCACGACGGCGTCCGCCCCGTTCTCGGCGGCGAGCCGTGCGTCCTCGGCGGTGAGGATGCCCTTGAGGACGATCGGGAGCCGGGTGCGCTCGCGCAGCCAGGCCAGGTCGGACCAGGTCAGGGTGGGGTCGAACTGTTCCAGCGCGTGGTCGGCGATACCGGAGGAGCCGGCGCCGGCCCGGTGGCTGGCGGCCATCAGGGCCGAGTCGAGGTTCACGGCGCGGATGTGCGGCGGGACGGCGAAGCCGTTGCGCAGGTCGCGCAGCCGCCGCCCGATCCGGGGGGCGTCCACGGTCAGCATCAGGGCGGTGTAGCCGGCCGCCTCGGCCCGTTCGACCAGCGCGGCGAGCACGTCACGGCGGCGCAGCCAGTAGAGCTGGAGCCAGAGCGGCCCGGTGGCTGCGGCGGCGATGGATTCGAGGGTGGCACTGGCGAAGATGCCGGCGACGAGCAGGGCTCCTGCCCGTCCGGCTGCCCGGGCGGTCGCAATCTCGCCGTCCGGATCGACCAGACGGTGGTAGGCCATCGGGGCAATCCCGACCGGGAGTCGGAGCTCGGAGCCGAGCAGCCGGACAGCGGTCGAGCAGCCCGAGACGTCGACGAGGGCGCGCGGCCGCAACGCATAGCGGGCGAACATTTCCCGGTTCCCCGCGAGGGTGCGTTCCGCTTCGCTGCCACCCTCGATGAAGTCCCATATTTCCGGGGGAAGTTGGGCGCGTGCAGCGCGCTCGATCCCGGCCAGCGTGAGTAGTCCCACGGGCATCCTCGTTCCCGGACGGCCGCGCTCGGACCAGTCCCGGTTCGGCAGCGTAGGAGGTCTACACCAGATTGGTATAGACCTTGATTTGACCAATCGTCTGTGCAAAGGTCTGGCAACGGAATTGAACGTATTGGTTGAGAACGGCGTCCATGTCAAATCTCCTCACTGCGTGGAGTGGCGTTGACCGGCATTTCCCTCTTCTCACTTCCGCCCTCTTCACCGCCGCACGCCGATGCCCCCCGCGACTGGGTGGAGCGGTTGCTGCTGGCCGGCCCCGGGGGCGAGGAGTGCCTTCACTTCGGCACACCCGTCGACCGTGACGCCCTGCGCGCCTTGGTCGGCGAGCAGGTCGAGCGGCTGGCCGCGGCCGGCCTGGCACCGGGCGGTACGGCAGCACTGCGACTTCCGCCCTCGCTGGGCTTTGTCGCCGTGCTGCTCGCCTGCTGGCAACTGCGCGCCCAAGTGGCCCTGTTGGACCACCGGTTGACCGACCACGAGATCGCCCTCGCGGTCGAACGGTTGGCCCCGCAGGTGCTGGTAGGGTCCGAACACGGGACCTCGGCGGCGCTGCGCGGCTTCTCCGAGGTCGACCCGGTGGCCGTCCGGCTGTCGGACGGGCGCCCGGCCGCGACCGGCCATGCGCTGGTCCAGCTGAGCTCAGGCTCCACCGGGCCGGCCAAGGTCATCGCCCGCACCGCCGGTGACCTCATCCGTGAACTCACCTGCTACCGAAAGCTGGTGGACTTCCCGGGGGAGGGCGAGCGGGTGGTGCTGCTCTCCTCGGTGGTGCACGTGCTAGGACTGGTCGGCGGACTGCTGAACAGCCTGCACGCCCGCGCGCCGCTGACCGTACCGGCCCGGGTGACGGCTGCGGGCATCCTCGCCGCCGTCGCCGCGGAGCAGGAGCGGCCGACCACCCTGATCGGTGTCCCCTTCCACGCCGAGCTGCTGGCCGGCGCGGCCGCACCCCCGCCGCTGCCCCGGCTGCGGCGGATGGTGGTGGCCGGGGAGCTGGTGCGCCCGGGCCTGCCGACCGCCTTCACCGCCAGGTACGGCGTCCCGCTCGGCACCATGTACGGGATGACCGAACTCGGTGTCATCGCCACCGACCTGACCGGCCGGCTGCACCCGGCCAAACAGCCGGTGGACGGGATGGAACTTCGCCTGGTGGCCGGGGAGTTGCAGCTCAGGACGGCCGCCTCACCGTACCCCGGGCTGGACGACCCGACCCGCTGGTCGGACGGCTGGCTGCACACCCGGGACGCCGCCGTCCTGGACCGGGCCACCGGACTGGTCACCGTGCTCGGCCGGCGGGACTCGCAGGTCTCGATCGGCGGCCTGAAGGTGGACCTCACCGAGGTCGAGCAGACCCTGGCCGCCCTGCCGGAGGTCCGCGAGGCCGTGGTCGTCTTCGACGAGGGCGCCATCGAGGCGTACCTCGCCGCCGAGGACGGCGCGGATCACGCGCTCGTCCAGGAGCGGCTGGCCCGGCAGCTCGCCGCCTTCAAGCGGCCCCGCCGGCTGGCCTTCCTGCCGCAACTGCCGCGCACAGCCACCGGAAAGCTGCTGCGCGACCCGGCCGCCCTGCGCGCGGCCGCCCGCTGAACCGCGATTGCCTCCGAACCCGGCCGCGCTCCCGCAAGACCGAATCCCATTCCCGACCCGGCCGCGGCGATCACCCCGCCGCACCCACGGCACCATCCCGGTGGGCCCGGGCCGGCCTTCCCGCCGTATCCGAACGGAATTCCCCGACAACCCGCACGCGCCGCCCGCGTGCAGGCACCAAGGAGCACACCATGCAGGACCGCATCCGCGAGTTCGTCCTCGCCGCGCTGGCCGAGATGCAGTACGACGTCTCCGAGGTCACCGGCGACACCGACCTCGGCCCGGCCGGGCTCGACCTGGAGTCGCTCGCCCTCGCCGACCTCTCCGTTCAGGTCGAGGACGAGTTCGGGGTCAAGTTCGACCTGGACGAGATGGAGAGCACCGCGCTGATGACGCTGGACCAGTTCACCGCCGACGTCGCCACCCGTCTCGCCGCCACGGCCACCTCGGGCAGCCCGGCGTGACCGGCCCTGCCCTCCCCGACCGGGCCGAGGTGCTGGAGATCCTGGCGGCGTTCGGGCAGCGCGCCGCCGACTCCGTCCCCGAGGAGCTCGGATCTCTCGAACTCACCTGGCTGATAGCCGAGTTCGAGCAGCGCTACGGTATCGAGCCAGACCTCGACGACGAGCGGTTCGAGGCGATCAGGACCGTGGACGACGCCACCGAGGTGCTCCGCGCGGCCGTCCTGGCCGGCGCCGCACCGGCCGCGCCTGCACCAACCACCCCCGGGGCCGCGCCGTCATGACCGGCCACGCCTCACCCGCCGTCCGGCCCGTGGTCACCGGCGTCCGGCCCGTGGCCCCACCCGCCGTCCGGCCCGTGGTCACCGGCGTCGGCGTGCTCAGTGCGGCCGGAACCGGGCTCGGCGAGCTCGCCGAGGCCACCGCCCACGGCAAGGCCGTCTTCACCACGGTGACCAGGTTCGACGTCTCCGCTCGCCGGACCACCCGGGCCGCGTTGCTGCCCCGGCCGGTGGAGCTCGCCGGCGCCGTGCTCGCCGCCGTGGACCAGGCCTGCCACCAGGCCGGCCTGCCCGCCGGTCCCGCAGCCTCCGGCAATGCGGCCATGCCGGTGCTGCTCGCGCTGCACAGCGACCTGCGCACCCGAGCGGTCACCACGGCCGTCGCCGCCGGGGCGGCCGCCGCCTGGGGGGTCGCCGGCGTCACCCGCGTCTACACCGGTGCCTGCGTCGCGGCCGGCACCGCGGTGGCCGACGCCGCCGCGCTGGTCGCCACCGGCCGGCACCCCCGGGTACTGGTCGCGGCCGGGCACCTGGTCGAGCCGGGCGTCTTCGCGGCCTTCGACGCCGGACGGGCGCTGGCCCGCGACGGCGAGCTGCGCCCGTTCAGCGCCGGCCGCACCGGCACCCTGCTCGGCGACGCGGCGGCCGCCGTGGTCGTCGAGGCCGAACCCGCGGCCGGGCGGCGCGGCGCGCCCGTCCTCGCCCGGCTGGCCGGCTGGGGCCGGACCGGCGACGCCCACCACGTCTGCCGCCCCGAACCGGACGGCGAGGGCGCGGCCCGGGCCGTCGAGGCCGCGCTCGCCCGGGCCGGCCTCGGCCCGGCGGAGATCGGCTACGTCAACGCCAACGGGACCGGCTCGCCGCTGGCCGATCGGGCCGAGGCGAGCGCACTGCGCCGGGTGTTCGGAGCGCACACCGACCGGCTGCCGGTGAGCTCCAGCAAGTCCGTCCACGGCCACGCCCTGGAGGCCTCCGCGCTGCTCGAACTCGCCGTCACCATCGCGGCGTTGCGCGACGGACGGCTTCCGGTGAACGCCGGCTGGCTCGGCCCGGACCCGGACGCCGGCCTGGACCTCGTCCTCGACGGTCCGCGCACCGCCCGTCCCCGCTACGCACTCACCCTCAACTCGGCGTTCGGCGGCGCCAACACCGCACTCCTGGTGGCCGCCCGATGACCGAGCTGCGCATCCTCGCCGAGGCCCGCTGGCCCGACCCCGGCCGGGCCGACCCGGACCGGCCCGACCCGCTCCCGCCGGTCCCCGGCTTCTCCGCCTCCTCCTTCAACCCGCTGGTGGCGGAGACCGCCGAACGCTGTCTGCGCGCCCACCACGGCGCCGCCCCTGCCCCCGGCCGGACCGCCCTGCTGCTGGCGAGCGCCGGCGGCGACCGTGTCACCGCGCGGGCGATCGACGAGGCCGCGGCCTCCGGGCGGCGGGTGCCGCCGCTGCTGTTCTTCCAGTCCAACCCGAACGCCGTCCTCGGGCACATCGCCGCCCGCTGGGGCCTGACCGGGCCCGTGGTCGCGATCAGCCCGGTCGGGGCACGAGCGGGCGAGGTGCCGCAGGACGCGCTCGACCTCGCCGCGCTGCTCCTCGCGGACGGCGACGCCGACCACGTCCTGATCGTCGCCGCCGAACAGGCCGAGGCGGCCGGCGCCGGGGCGGACGACGAAAACGCCGCCGAACAGGCCGACGAAAAGACGGACGTCTCCGAAGACGCCGGGACGAGCACCGACCGGGCCGTCGCCGTCCTCGTCACCACCGCCTGACCCGCACCATCCCGCACCACCACCGACCGTACACGCACCGTCACGAGCACACGTCCGCCGCCGGGCACGCCGTCCCAGGCACACCCGTCACCCAGCACACCGTCACCCCGCATCCGCGCGAGCGCCCCCGCACGCCGCGTCGCGCCGCAGTACGCCCTGCACCATGGGAGGGATCCACCACCGTGAGCATCCGCAGTATCCGCACCCTTCTGGCGGACGACCCGGACGTCGGCGCCGGCAACGCCCTGACCAGCCGGCTGGACCTCGGCCTCGGCCTGGACGAGCCACTGCTGACCTTCGACACCCAGGTGGACGACCACCCCGCCTGGCAGCCGTTCACCCTGCGCGAGCTCGACCGCGCCGTCCGGGCCCGCGCCGCGGCGCTGCACGCGCTCGGCGTCGGCCGCCGCGACCCGGTGGTGGTGTTCGCGAGCGACGCCGCCGACCACGTGCTCGCCTTCCTCGCGCTCGCCCGGCTCGGCGCCATCCCCGCGCTGCTCAATCCCAACCTCGACGGCGAGCGGGCCGCCCGCTACATCACCAAGCTGGGCCCGGTCGGCATCCTCGCCGACGCCGCGCACCTGGCCGCGCTGGCCGGCCACGACACCGGCGCCCCCGCGTTCCCGGAGATCTCCGCGCTCGGCGCGGGCGACCCTGACGCCGCGCCCGCGCCGTACCGGCACTGGTCCGGCGACCCGGTGGCGATCACCCACTCCTCCGGCACCACCGGCATGCCCAAGGCCGTGGTCCACTCGCACGCGAGCCTGTATGCGGCGATCCGCCACCGCCTCCGGCTGCCCCGCCCGCAGGGACAGGAGCGGATGCTCAGCGCGTTGCCCGCACCGCACGCGGCCACCCTGATCGCCGTCAACCTGGCGCTCAGCTCACACACCCAACTCGCCGTGCTATCCGGCCAGTCGGGTGCCGGCGTGCTGGACGCGATCGAGGGGTGGCGGCCCACCGGGGTGGTCGGATTCGCCGCCACCTGGGCCGACCTCGCCCACCATGACCTGGCCGCACGGGAGTTGGATTCCGTCGCGCTCTGGTGGAACACCGGCGACTGCGCACACGAGGTGCACATCCGCCGGCTGATCGCGGCCGGCAGCCGCGAGTCGGTGACCAGGGAGGGCCGGGTCCGCCTCCCCGGCTCGCTGTTCGTGGACGGCCTCGGCTCCACCGAGATGGGCCACTCGCACTTCTTCATCACCCACGGCCCCGGCACCGAACGGTACGGCCGCTGCGTCGGCCGCCCGCACGCCTTCGTCGACTGCGAGGTGGTCGGACCGGACGGCGAGCCGCTCGGCCCGGGCGAGGTCGGCGAACTGGCCACCGCCTCCCCGACCCTGGCGCTCGGCTACTGGAACGACTCGGCCACCACCTTCCGGACCAGGATCCGCGGCCGCTTCCTCACCGGCGACCTGATGTACCGGGACGAGGAGGGCTACTACTACCACGTGGACCGGCTGGTCGACTCGGTCGAACTCGGCGACGGGAAGCGGCTGTTCACCGCGATGTCGGAGGAGCGCGTGCTGGCCGCCTGCCCCGACGTCGCCGACTGCACGGTCGTCGCGGTGCGGGACGGCGAGCGGGTGGTCACCGACGTGCTGCTGATCCTGGCCGCCGGCGCCGACCCGGCGGCCGACCGCACCAAGGCGGTCACCGCCGCGCTGGACGAGGGCGCCGCGGCCACCGTCCGCCAGGTCCTGGTGGTGGCCGGCGACGACATCCCGCTCGGCCCGACCGGCAAGGTCCGCAAGGTGCTGCTGCGCCGGCGCTACCTCGACTCGGTGGCGGGCCGATGACGCCCCACACCGGCGGCCGCCCGGCCGCCGTGGTCACCGGCATCGGCCTGGTCACACCGGTCGGCCGCAAGCCCGCCGAGGTCTTCGACGCGCTCACCGCCGGCCGCTCCGGCATCCGCGCGCTGCCGGAGGGCCACGCCGCGCACGGCTGGCTCACCGCCGCCGGGGTCGCGCCCGCCGTGGACGGGCGCGAGGTGCTGCCGCCGACCGAGACCCGCTGCGTGGACCGGTTCGTGCTGCTCGCCCTGGCCGCCGCCGACGACGCGCTCGCCGACGCCGGCATGGTGGTCGGCCGGGACGCCGACCCGCACCGCACCTCCGTCGTCCTGGCCACCGGTGGCGGTGGGCTCGAGACCTTCGAGCAGCAGTCGCACCGACGGCTGGAGCGCGGCCGGCCCGGCGTCAGCCCGTACCTGCTGCCCGGCATGCTCTCCAACATGGCCACCGCCCGGGTCGCCATCAAGCACGGCATCCGGGGCTTCAGTTCGGCGATCGTGACGGCCTGCGCGGCCGGCGCCCAGGCGGTCGCCGAGGGCCTGCGGCTGATCCGGGCCGGCGACGCCGACGTCGTGGTCTGCGGCGGCAGCGAGTCCTCGCTGCACCCGACGATCGCCGCCGCGTTCACCAACGCCCGCGCCCTGTCGTCCGGTTGGGACGACCCGGAGCAGGCCAGCCGGCCCTTCGACACCCGCCGCAACGGCTTCGTGCTGGGCGAGGGCAGCGCCGTCCTGGTGCTGGAGCGGGCCGAGCACGCGGACGCCCGCGGCGCGGCCGGCTACGCCGACCTGACCGGCTGGGGCGCGTCCACCGACGCCCACCACCCGACCATGCCGCGCCCGGACGGTGAGGGAGCCGCCGACGCGATGCGCACCGCGCTCGCCAACGCCGGTCTCACCCCGTCCGACATCGGCTACGTCAACGCGCACGGCACCGGCACCAGGCTGGGGGACGTCGCCGAGACCGCCGCGCTGCGCGCCGTCTTCGGCGAGGACGGTCCCGCGGTCAGCTCCACCAAGGGCGCCACCGGCCATCTGCTCGGCGCCGCAGGGGCCTTGGAGGCTGCGGTCACCGCGCTCGCGGTGGCCCGGGGGACGCTGCCGCCGACGGTGAACCTGACCGACCCGGATCCGGCCTGCCCGCTCGACCACGTCCGCGGCGCCGCCCGGACCGCGCCGCTGCGGGCCGCCCTCAGCAACGCCTTCGCCTTCGGCGGCCACAACGTGAGCCTGGTCTTCGGGCCGGCGTCCACGCGGTCCGCCCGGTAGCGCCCGGACCGGCCGCGTTCGGCCGTGTCGTGACCCGACCACGTACTCAGCCACTCGTCCTTCGCCACTTCCGGGGAGATCCCGTTGTCCATCCAGTCCATCACCCATGTCGAGTTCCACTGCGCGGACGCCGACGAGGCCGCGGCAGGCCTCTGCGCCGACTTCGGCTTCAGCCCTGAGGAGTTCACACCCGAGGAGTTGACGGCCGAGGAGTTGACGGCCGAGGAGTTGACGGCCGACGCGCTCACACCCGAGGAGTTCACGCCCGAGGCGCTCGCGGCCGCCGGCCAGGTGCCGCAGCAGGAGGGCGTGCGCGCCGTCCGCCTGCGCCAGGGCGGCATCCGGCTGCGGCTCCTCTCGGCCGCCGACCCCGCCCACCCGGTGGCCGAGTACGTCGCCCGGCACGGCGACGGCGTCGCGGTGATCGCGCTCGGCTGCACCGACCCGCAGGCTTCGCTGGAGCGCGCGGAGCGGCACGGCGCCCGCGTCCTGGACCGCGCCGGTGGCCTGGTGGCCGGGTTCGGCGACCTCGCGCTGCGGTTCGTGCCGCAGCCGCCGCTGACCACGGCGGAGCCGGCGGCCGGCACCCTGCTGGACGCCCTCGACCACGCCGCGATCTGCGTGCCGGCCGGCGAGCTGGCCCCCGCGGTGAAGTTCTGCGAGGCCGCGCTCGGCATGCACCGGATCTTCGGCGAGTACCTCGAGGTCGGCGAGCAGGCGATGGACTCCAGCGTGGTGCAGAGCGCCTCCGGCGACGTCACCTTCACCCTGATCGAGCCCGACACCGGCCGCCGCCCCGGCCAGATCGACACGTTCCTCGCCGACCATGGCGGCGCCGGCGTCCAGCACCTGGCCTTCCGCACCGGCGACATCGCCACCGCCGTCCGGACCATCCGCGGCCGCGGCGTCGAGTTCCTCAGCACCCCGGGCGCCTACTACGACACGCTGGCCGAGCGGCTCGGCGGCACCGCCATCCCGGTCGGCACGCTGCGCGAACTCGACGTGCTGGTGGACCAGGACCACGGCGGGCAGCTGTTCCAGATCTTCGCCCGCTCCACCCACCCGCGCCGGACGTACTTCCTGGAGCTGATCGAACGGCAGGGCGCGGGCACCTTCGGCACCGCCAACATCAAGGCCCTGTACGAGGCCGTCGAGCGGCAGCGCGCCACCGCCTCCGCCTCCGCCTGAAAGCCACCACCCCGAAGGAGGCCACAACCCATGACCACCGCGATCGAGTTCCGGCTCACCGAGGCCGAACGCGCGCTGCTGCCCACCGCGGAGGAGGTGGCCGGCTACCTCGAACACGGCTGGTACCTCTCCCGCCGGCTGTTCAGCGACGAGGAACTGGACACGCTCCAGGCCGCCACCGAGACGTACTACGAGGGCCACCGGGACCGCCAACTGCCCGTCCGCCCGCCGAACCTGGCCTCCTGGGAGCCCGCCCACGGCCCCGTCCAGCGGCACAACGACTACGTGCACTTCGAGAGCGACGCGATCGGCGCGATCCTGCGCAAGCCGCTGCTCGGCGCCGTCGCCGCGCTGCTCGCCGAGGCCGAGGAGATCCGGGTCTTCCAGGCGACGCTGATCTACAAGCCGCCGGTACCCGAGGAGCCGAGCAACCAGGTGCCCTGGCACTTCGACAAGCACTACTGGCAGACCTCGTCCTCCGAGCGGATGCTCACCGCGTTCCTGCCGTTCCACGACTGCCGCGAGGAGAACGGCACCATCACCATGGTCGACGGCAGCCACCGCTGGCGCGAGCTGGACTCCGGCGAGGACTCCACCCGGCACTTCGCCCACCGTGACCGCTCCCGGCTGGAGGAGATCCTCGCCGAGAACGCCCGCTTCAACGGGCAGCGGGTCCGCAAGGTGCCGATGCTCATCCCGCGCGGGCACGTCAGCTTCCACCACTGCCGCACGTACCACGGCAGCGGCCCCAACCTCGCCACCACGCCGCGCCGCGCGGTCTCGCTGCACCTCCAGGACGGCGCCAACGCGTACCGCGGGGCCACCCGGCCGGACGGCAGCACGGTGGTCTACAACCACGACGTGGTGGTACGCCGCACCGGCGACGGCCGGCCCGACTACGCCGACCCGGACATCTGCCCGACGCTCTGGCGAGGAGCGCTGTGACACCGCCGCCCCCGCCGCCCGTAGCCCCACGCGCCCCCCTCACGCCTCTTGGCAGCCCGGGGCAGCGGTACCGGATGCTGCGGCTGATCCGGGGCTTCGAGGAGCTGGCGCTCGGCCTGGTGAAATCCGGGGTGATCCCCGGTGGCATCCACCCGTACATCGGCCAGGAGGCCGTCGCGGTCGGCGTCTGCGCCGCACTCGGCCCGGACGACCGGCTCACCTCGACCCACCGCGGCCACGGCCACGTCCTCGCCCGGGGCGCCGATCCGCGCCGGCTGCTGGCCGAACTGGCCGGCCGTGTCGGAGGGTTGAACCAGGGTCGGGGTGGCTCGATGCACGCCGCCGACCTCTCGCTGGGCATCCTGGGCGCCAACGGGATCGTCGGCGCCGGCGCGCCGATCGCGGTCGGCGCCGCCTGGGCGGCCCGGCAGGCCGGCGAGGACCGGGTGGCGGTCTCCTTCTTCGGGGACGGCGCGCTCAACCAGGGCGTCCTGCTGGAGTCGCTCAACCTGGCCGCGACGTGGAAGGCCCCGGTGGTCTTCGTCTGCGAGAACAACGGCTACGCGACCACCCTGCCGGCCGCCACCGCGGTCGCCGGCAGCGCGGTCGGCCGGGCGGCCGCCTTCGGCATCCCGGCCGTGACGGTCGACGGGATGGACACCGAGGCCGTCCGGGCCGCCGCCGAGGACGCCGTGGACCGGGCACGCAGCGGCGGCGGCCCCGGCTTCGTCGAGTGCCGCACCTACCGCTTCGAGGGCCACCACACCATGGAGCGCCGGATGAAGCTGCGCTATCGGACGGCGGAGGAGGTGGACACCTGGCGGGCCCGCGACCCGCTGCTCCGGGCCGCCGCCGCGATCGGCGGGGCCCGGGCCGCCGGCCTGGACGCCGAGGTGGCCGCCGAGTTGGCGGAGGCCGAGCGGTTCGCGCTCGCCTCCGGACATCCGGACCCGGCGGGCGCGTCGGCCTACCTGTACGCCGACGGACGGCAGCCGCGGGCGGGGGCGGTGACGTGACCAGGCTCTCGTACACCAAGGCGCTCAACCGGGCGCTGGCCGACGAACTCGCGGCCGACCCGGCGGTCTGCGTCTTCGGCGAGGACATCGGCGCCGGCATGGCCGGTCCGACGCTCGGGCTGCTGGACCGGTTCGGCCCGGAGCGGATCGTCGACACCCCGCTCTCCGAGCAGGCCTTCACGGCGATGGCGATCGGCGCGGCCCTGGCCGGCCGGCGGCCGGTACTGGAGTTCCAGATCCCGTCGCTGCTCTTCCTGGTCTTCGAGCAACTCGTCAACCAGGCCCACAAGTTCTCGCTGATGACCGGCGGCCAGGCGGGTGTCCCGCTGACCTGCCTGGTACCGGGATCCGGCTCGCGGGACGGCTGGGCGGGCCAGCACTCCGACCACCCGTACAGCCTCTTCGCGCACGCCGGGGTGAAGACCGTCGTGCCCGCCACCCCGACGGATGCCTACGGCCTGCTCCGCTCGGCCGTCCGCGACCCGGATCCGGTGATCGTGTTCGCGCCGGCCGCCGCGCTGCCCGTCCGCGAGACCGTCACCTGGGAGCCGGCGCCGATCCCGCTCGGCTCGGCCCGCGTGCACCGGGCCGGCGGGGACGTCACCCTGGTCGCCGTCGGCCACTTGGTGCACGACGCCCTGGCGGTCGCCGAGGAGCTGGCCGACGAGGTTTCCGTCGAGGTGCTCGACCCGCGCACCCTGTACCCCTTCGACTGGGCGGCGCTGGCCGCCTCGCTGGAGCGCACCGGCCGGCTGGTGGTCGTCGACGACTCCAACCGCAGCTGCGGCATCGGCGCCGAGATACTGGCCACCGCCGCCGAGGAGATGCGGCTCATCGCGCCACCTCGCCGGATCACCCGCCCGGACGGCGCGGTGCTCCCCTTCGCCCCCGCGCTCGACCGCGCCCTCCAGCCCGGCCGCGAGCAGTTGCGGCACGCGCTGCGCGCCGTCATGAAGTAGCGCCGTCATGAAGTAGCGCCGTCATGGACTCGCGCCGTCGGGAAGTAACTCGGTTCCGGCGCAACCTCTTTGCGATGTGTCTTCAGCGTGACAGAATCCTGCCCCACCCGTGAAGGAGCTTCACATGTCCAACAACCGTTACCACTGGGATCGTTCGCACCCGGGCCTGACCAGCCTCCAGCAGGCGATCGACCCGCTGCGCCGCGAGGTCGTCGGCCACACCGTCTACGGCGGCCTGAACAGCATCGGGCGGGTCCGCACGTTCCTGGACCGGCACGTCTTCGCCGTCTGGGACTTCATGTCGCTGCTGAAGAGCCTCCAGCGCGAGCTCACCAACGTCGACGTGCCCTGGGTCCCGGACGGCCCGACCGCCAGTCGGCGGCTGATCAACGAGATCGTCCTGGTGGAGGAGAGCGACGAGCTCGGCGAGGGCTACACCAGCCACTTCGAGCTCTACGTCGAGGGCATGCGGCAGGCCGGCGCCGACCCGAAGCCGGTCGAGGACTTCCTGGCGCTGCTGCGCGCCGGTACCCCGGTGCCGGAGGCGCTGAAGAGCGCCGGGGTGCCGCAGGCCGCCGTCGACTTCACCTCGACCACCTGGGAGATCATCGAGAACGCGCCGGTGCACTGCCGCGCCGCCGCCTTCGCGTTCGGCCGGGAGGACCTGATCCCCGACATGTTCGCCCAGGTCATCACGATCGAGGACCCGGACGGCGCACTGACCGTCTTCAAGGACTACCTGGCCCGGCACATCGAGGTCGACGGCGAGCAGCACACGCCGATGGCGATGCAGATGCTGATCGACCTCAACGGCGACGACGACGCCAAGTGGGCCGCCTGCGCGGAGACCGTACGCCTCGCACTGAAGGCCCGGGTGCAGCTCTGGACGGCGATCGAGGAGGCCTTCCCGGCCTGATCACACCGCGTGAGCGAACGGGGGCGGCCGGACGACGGCCGTCCCCCGTTCCGGCGTCCCCCCGTCCGGCGCATCCCGTTCACCGCCTCCCCTTCGGGCGCCTCCCGTTCACCGCGTCGCGTTCGCCGCCTCCCCTTCGGGCGCATCCCGTTCACCGCGTCCCGCGTTCAACGCCTCCCGCACTTCCGCGCCCCTTTCTTCGGCGCCCCTCAGAGCACCTTGGGCACCATGGCGGCCACCGCGGGCCGCACGTCGGCCGGGCCGCGGTAGCGGTGCAGCGCGGCCCGGCCCTCGGTGCACCGCAGCCGGGCGGCCAGCCGGGCGGGGAGCACCACGGTGGTGAGCAG
The DNA here is from genome assembly GCF_055561295.1 of Kitasatospora sp. NPDC022785. Lineage (NCBI taxonomy): Bacteria > Bacillati > Actinomycetota > Actinomycetes > Kitasatosporales > Streptomycetaceae > Kitasatospora > Kitasatospora sp. NPDC022785. The sequence goes on from NZ_JBVHHB010000024.1 coordinate 42,987, forward strand.
ACCGGTGCCGTGGAAGCCCTCGACCGTCCAGGAGACCCATGGCAGAGGGTAGTTGGCGGCCGGACTGAAGAAGACCGGACGGTTCCCCTGGAAGGCGATCCGGTACGCACCGAACCTGCTCCAGTTGGAGAAGCTGAACCGGCGCCGCTCCGGATCGAAGCCGATCGGCACGCAGTCGCGCAGCCGCTCGCGCCCGATCGACTCCAGGAAGACCAGGTTGGAGCGGAGGTTGAGGTGCTCCTCGGTGAAGCCCTCGACCGCGGTCCGCAGGGCTGCCGCGAGCGCGGCCGGGCCGTCCTGCGGCACCTGCGGGAGGTGGATCTCGCTGAGCAGGTTGCCCACCAGGGCCGCCGGCAGGCCGAGCGGGCGGCGCGCGTTGACCGGGACGGTCAGCCCGCGCTCTTCCTGGTCGCCGTCCAATTCCCGGATCACCGAGGCCACATGGGCACACAGGACGTCGCCGGAGGAGAGGCTCCGCCCGGTCGCCGCGCCGAACTCGTCCCGCATCCTGGCGAGCTCGTCGTCTCCGAAGTAGACCTGGACGGTCCGGTTGGCTCGTGGGCCGGCCGCCACCTCGCGGGCCAGCGCGGCGGTCTCGGCCGGCGAGGGCAGCCGGAATCCGGCGCGGCCGCAGTCCGTGGCAGGCAACACCTTGTCCAGCAGCGCGTCCTGATCTTCCGCCAGTTCTGCCTCCGGGAGCTCCTCACCCTCCACCGCGGCGGACCAGGCGTGCATCAGCAGCATGAAGCTCTGCAGGTCGCCGATCGCGTGGTGCCAGGAGCAGCCGAGTACCGTGCCGCCGCCCGAGGGCCGGGTGAGCCGGACGGTCAGCAGCGGGACGCCGCCGGCCCGCGCGGCCGGGGCGTCCACCGGGTCGACCAGTTGCGCGCCGGCGGCGGTGACCCGGCCCATCGCCTCGGCGAGGGTGCCGTCCACGTCGTAACTGTCCATCGGAACACCGGAGTCGTCACAGACGGCCTCCAGCGCGCCGCCGACGGTGCGCAGCCGTCCGACGAACACCGGGACCCGCTCCAGCGCCCGGGCCAGCCCGGCGGCGAGCCGGTCCTCGTCCAGGGCCTGCTCAAAGAAGAGGACGACCGAGACGGAGAGGTCGGCCAGCATGGTGTCCATCAGCCCGCAGCGCAGGACCGTTCCGGGAGCCCGGCCGACCCGGACGAGCCGGGAGTCGCGCAACTGCGGCCAGACGCTCATGTGTCCATCCCGGGGCTCGCGAGGAGTCGTGCACAGCAATGACAGGGCGGCACCCCCGAAGGGCGGGCGGCACCCCGAACGATAGGGCAGCGGCCCGGTACACATCCAGTGGTCCAGTCCAATTCCCCAGCCTGCCGGGCCTGCTCCACCCTGCTGCGCCCGCCCCGCCGGACTAGACTCCAAGTATGGGAGAGCGCGCAGGCGCGCCCGTCGCGCCGCCAATGGTTCTTGTCACCGACACGGACTCGCAGCTGATCGACCCGGGCCGGGCGTACCACGTCGGCCGCGACCCGACCAGCGAGATAGTCCTCGACGACCCCCGGGTGTCCTGGCACCACGCCGTGCTGCACACCACCGACGGCCACTGGCAGCTGGAGGACGTCGGCAGCACCAACGGCACCTTTGCCGACGGCCGCCGGATCCAGCAGGAGGACGTCGTCCCCGGCACCCGGCTGCGGTTCGGCGACCCGGCCGAAGGCCCGGCCGCGACCTTCGCCGGCCTGCCCGCGCCCGCCGCCGCCGAGCGGCCCTCGCTGATCGCCCCGCAGGCCTCCGGCGTCTTCCGCCAGCCCAGCGCGATCATCCGGCTGCCGGGCCGGACGGTACAGATCGGCCGGGCGGGCGACAACGACCTCGTCCTGGACGACCTCCTCGTCTCCCGCCACCACGCCGAGCTGCGCATCCTCCCCGACGGCGGCCACGAGATCGTCGACCTCACCAGCCACAACGGCACCTACCTCAACGGCCGCCCGGTGACCCGGGCCCCGGTCGGCCCCGCCGACATCATCGGCATCGGCCACTCCGCGCTCTGCCTCTCCGGCGACGAACTGGTCGAGTACATCGACACCGGCGAGATCTCGCTCAACGTCCAGGGCCTGGTGGTGCGGGTCGGCCCCGACCACCGGGTGCTGCTGGACGACGTCGGCTTCCCGCTCGCCGAGAAGGCCCTGCTCGCGGTGGCCGGCCCGAGCGGCGCCGGGAAGTCCACCCTGCTCAACGCCCTCACCGGCCTGCGCCCGGCCGACGAGGGCACCGTTCTCTACGACGGGCGCGACCTCTACCGCGACTACGCCGAGCTGCGCCGCCGGATCGGCCTGGTGCCGCAGGACGACATCCTGCACACCCAGCTCACCGTCCGCCGCGCGCTCTCCTACGCGGCCGAACTGCGCTTCCCCGGCGACACCACCAATGAGGAGCGGGAGGCCCGGGTCGACCAGGTGATCCACGAACTCGGCCTGGACGGCCGCGCCGACCTGGTGATCTCCAGTCTCTCCGGCGGCCAGCGCAAGCGCGTCAGCGTCGCACTGGAGCTGCTCACCAAGCCCTCGCTGCTCTTCCTGGACGAGCCGACCTCCGGCCTGGACCCGGGCATGGAGCGCTCGGTGATGACGATGCTGCGCAGCCTCGCCGACGACGGCCGCACGGTCGTCGTGGTCACCCACAGCGTGCTGAGCCTGTCCGTCTGCGACCGGCTGCTGGTACTGGCCCCCGGCGGCCGCACCGCCTACTACGGCCCGCCCGGCGAGGCGCTGGAGTTCTTCGGCTACTCCGAGTGGCCGGAGGCCTTCGAGGCGTTCGAGAGCGAGGACCACGCCGCCTGGCAGCGCCGGTACCGGGAGTCCCCGCAGTACCGGCGGTACGTGGCCACCGGCTCCGTGCCGGTCGTCCCCGCCGCCCACCCGGCCGAGGCCGGGAGCCCGTTCGGGCGGGAGAAGCCGCAGGGCTGGTTCTCCCAGCTGGCCACGCTGGTCCGCCGCTACACCGCCGTGCTGGCCGCGGACCGGCTCTTCCTCACCGTGATGATCGCCCTGCCGTTCATCATCGGCGTGATGTGCCGGGCGATGGCCGGCTCCCGGATCTCCTCCGACAACGCCATCAACGTCGTCCTCACCCTCTGCATCGGCGGGCTGCTCACGGGCTCCGCCAACGCCGTCCGCGAGGTGGTCAAGGAGCGGCCGATCTACCAGCGCGAACGGGTGGTCGGACTGTCCAGATCGGCGTACCTGGTCTCCAAGGTGGTGGTGCTCGGCACGATCACGGTGGCCCAGGCCGCCGTGCTGACCACCGTCGGCCTGGCCGGGGTGAACCTCAGCCCGACGCTGGCCACCGGGGTCCGGGTGCACAGCGGCGTCGTGCTGCCGCCGCTGGCCGAGCTGATCCTGGCCGTCGCCATGCTCTCCTTCTCGGCCATGATGCTGGGCCTGCTGGTCTCGGCGCTGGTCCGCAAGGAGGAGGCCACCATGCCGATGCTGGTGCTCCTCTCGGTGGTGCAGATCGTCTTCAGCGGCGCCATGCTGAAGCTGCACGGGGTGCCCGGCCTGGAGCAGTTCGCCTGGCTGGTGCCCTCCCGCTGGGGTCTGGCCGCCATGGCCCAGACCGTCGACCTGCACACGGTCTTCCCGACCGCCATCACCGCGGACCCGCTGTTCCGCCCCGACCGCGCCCGCTGGCTGCGCTGTATGGGCATTCTGGTGGGCCTCTCGACGGTGCTGTTCTTCGCCGTGCTGGCTCTGCTGCGCCGGCAGGAGCCGGCGATCATGCGGAAATAGCGGGAGCAACGGAAGCAACGAAGTAGCGAGAACACCGGAAGCAGCCCGACGAGAAGCAGCCGGGAGACAGGCAGCCGCCCATGGACGAGTTCGCGTTCCGCCCGACCCACGTCGCCCCGCCCGACGGGATGGCCACCTGGGCGGCGCCGGACCCGGGCATGCCCTCCACCCCGCTGGACCCACTGCTGCCGGTCCGGCTGATCGGCCGGCAGGGCGACTGGGGGCAGGTGCTCTGCTCCAACGGCTGGTCCACCTGGGTGGACGGCCGGCTGCTGGTCGCCCTCCCCGACGCGCCGCCCGCCGCCACCGGCCCGCCCGCCCGGACGGCCGACCCGCGCCCGGCGCTGGCCGAGGCCGAGGGGGTGCTGGCCCGCTACCGCTCCCTGCTGGAGGACCTCGCCGCCGGCGGCGCAGACCTGGCGACCTTCCAGGAACGCTCGCGCGGGCTGCGGATCGGCCTGGTGATCGCCGGCGAGGCGCTGTGGGTGTTCGACCCGGTGCACGACCGCTGGTGCTACTGCGACGGCCTCCAGCTCCAGACCTACGCCGTCTCCGGCCACCCGAAGTCGGTGCCGCCCGCCCCGCCCGGCGCGTACGAACCGACCCGGACGGGCGAGCCGTGATCCCCCACGACCGGCCCGGCGGCGCGAAGCCGGACGGACCCGAGCCCAGCGGCCCGAACGCGGCCCGCCCGGACGAGGCCGACCCGGACCAGGTCGGCACGGAACCGAACGGGCCGAATGGGCCGAACGGACCGAACGGACCGAACGGGCCGAACGGCACGGCACCGAACGGCCGGGACCAGGACGGCCCGGACCGCGACGGCACGGCGTCCGCTCCCCCGCGCGCCACGGAGAACGCCCCGAGCCTGCCGTCCGGCATGGTCGGCCGCCAGGTGGCCGGCTACCGGCTGGAGGCCGAGATCGGGCGGGGCGGCATGGCGGTCGTCTACCGGGCCAAGGACCTGCGGCTGGGCCGGACGGTCGCGGTCAAGCTGCTGGCGCCCGAACTGGCCCGCAACGAGGTCTTCCGCCAGCGGTTCATGCACGAGTCGGAGGCCGCCGCCGCGATCGACCATCCGCACATCATCCCGGTGTTCGAGGCGGGCGAGGCCGACGGCATCCTGTTCATCGCGATGCGCTACGTCGAGAACGGCGACCTGCGCGGCCTGATGAACCGGGGCGGCCCGTTCCCGGCCGAACGGGCGGCCCGGCTGGCGCTGCAGATCGCCTCGGCGCTCGACGCCGCGCACGACCGTGACCTGGTCCACCGGGACGTGAAGCCCGGCAACGTGCTGGTCGCCGCCGGGACGGACAGCGACCACCCCGAGCACCTCTACCTGGCCGACTTCGGCCTCACCAAGAAGTCGCTCTCGCTCAGCGGGCTGACCAGCGTCGGCCAGATCGTCGGCACCCTGGACTACGCGGCGCCCGAGCAGATCTCCGGCCGGCCGCTGGACGGCCGCTGCGACCAGTACAGCCTGGGCTGCGTGGTGTTCGAGATGCTCGCCGGGGCGCCGCCGTTCCGCCGTGAGAGCGACCTCGCGCTGCTCTGGGCCCACCTCAACGACCCGCCGCCCGCCCTGCGCGACCACCGCCCCGACCTGTCCGCCGCCGTGGACGCCGTGGTGGCCCGGGCGCTCGCCAAGGCCCCCGACCAGCGCTACACCGGCTGCCTGGCGTTCGTCGCCGACCTGCGGGCGGCGATCGCCGGCGGCCCCGCGTCCGGGCCGGACGACGCCTGGCAGTCGGGCGGGCCGCCGACCCAGGTCGTCCCCGTCCAGGGCCCGGCCACGCCCGGCGGACCGTCCGCCGTGCCCGAGCCCCCGTCCTGGGCGTTCCCGGTCGTCCACCCGCCGCCGCGGCGCTGAGCCCCCGCCCGGCCCGAGCCCGTCCCCCTGAACGCGGAGCCCCCATGAACGCCGTCAGCCAGCTCTTCGCCCTGCTCGCCGCCGCGATCCACGTGATCGTGTGGCCGCTGGAGAGCTTCCTCTACGGGCACCCACGGGTCCGCTACCTGCTCACCGGCAGTACGGCGGACGCGCCCGAGGTGCGGCTCTGGCGCTTCAACGTCGGCTTCTACAACCTGTTCCTGGCGCTCGGCCTCGCCGCCGGCGTCACCGCCCTGCACACCCGCCACGAGACGGCCGGCCGCGCGGTGGTCGTCTACGTCAGCGCCTTCATGATCGCCGGCGGGATCACCCTCTTCGTCTCCGAGCCGAGGCTCTGGCGCGGCGCCCTCGGCCAAGCGGTGCCCCCGGCGGTGGTCCTGATCGCCCACCTGGCCTGAGACCGGTCGGGCCCTGGCCCGAGACCGGCCACCCACCTTGGCCTGAGACCGGTCGGGCACCTGGCCCGAGACCGGCCACCCACCTGGCCCGAGACCGGTCAGGTGCCGCCGACCTCGCCGCGCCGCCCCAGCCGCGCCGCCAGCAGGCCGCCCAGCCAGCCCGCCACCAGGCCCCACGCCGCAGCCAGGGGGACGGCCACCCAGAACTGGAGGCTCAGTGTGAGCGCGCCGCCGCCGAGTCCGGCCAGCGGGTTGCTGCCGCCGAGGACGGACCCGAGGAGCCCGCCCAGCCCGTCCTCGCCGACGCCGACGCCCAGCACCGAGAGGCCGTAGTCGGCGGAGACCCGCGTCCAGACGCCGACCAGCAGCATGGTGACGGCCGCCGCCACGCCCAGCCGGACGGCGTGGCGCCAGAGCCGGACGCCACGCGGCGAGCGGTACGCGGTGAGGACGCCGGCGGCGAGCATCAGCGCGGCGGCCAGCGGCAGCAGCCACCAGGCGCGGGCGTCCTGGTCGGCGAGGGTGCCGAGGCTGACGGTGGCCTCCTGGCCGTCCGGCACGCGGAGCACCTCGGCCAGCACCTTGGGAACCGGCAGGCCGACCGCGCCGGTCAGGTGGCCGTGCCACTGCGCGCCGAGCCCGACGCCGAACGCGAGCCAGGCCAGGTTGGGCAGGGCCAGCAGCAGGACGGCCATCGTCTCCCGGGCGTTGCCGTGCACGGCGGCGGTGAGCAGGCCCACGACCACCCCGATCGCCACGTAGACGAGCAGCACCAGCAGCATCGCGAACGCGGACGGGCGGACGGCCTGTTGGAACGGCACCAGGGCGCGCGGCAGCGGCGCCCGGCGGGAGACCGCGAAGGCGGCCGCCAGGACGACAAGCAGCCAGAGCAGCCCGAGGCCGATGGTGCTCGCCGCCTCGGCGTGGAAGCCGATCTGGGGGGTCAGGCCCAGGGCGCCCCCGAGCTGCTGGGCGAGGTCGTTGCCCACCGCGACCGTGAAGGTGTGCCGGGCACCGAGGGTGAGCAGGACGAGCGCCACCACCCAGACGGCGGCCGTCCGGGCCACCCGGCCGAGCAGCTCACCGCCGTGGGCGACGGCCCGGAAGCGCAGCTGGCGCAGGAACACCTCGGCCATGGCCAGCGCGCCGAGCAGGCCGACGGTCAGCGGCATGGCCGTGATCCCCGCGTCCACCTGGGCGAAGAAACCGGCGCCGCCGTCGAGCTGGACGGAGCCGCCCACGGCCAGCGCCAGCGCGGCGGCCAGTACGGACGGGAATCCGCCGCCCGGGAGCTCGTCGGCGCCGGCCGCCCAGAGGCCGAGCGCGGCGACGGCCGCCATCGTGGCGAGCCCGGCGAGGACGACTGCGAGCGCGTCCAGCCAGCCGCGCAGGACGCCGGGCGGACCGGCCGCCGCGGTGGGGGGCTCCGGATGCATACGGGCTCCTGGTGGACTCGGGTACCCCCCTCGCGTCTGCTCCCAGATTGACCCAGGACGGTCCGCCGCGCGCTGCGTACGGACGGTCACGACGACGCCTACCGACGGGTTCGACCGCTTCACCTGCTGTTGCGGCGTCCGGTCGGCGGGGGCAGAAATGGAAGCGGTGGGGGAGCCTGCTGTGCCGGCCGTTTCGCCGGCCGCCTGCGAAACGGAGCCTCGATGAGTTCCCAACCGCCTTCCGGCCCGCCCTCCGGGCCGCCTTCCGGACCCCCGTCCGGCCCGCTCTCCGGACCGCCCTCGGGCGGACAGTCGGGCCCGCCGTCCGTTCCCCCGTCCGGGCCTTCCGGGCCTTCGGGTTTCTCGGGCGGCGGCTCGTCCGGCGGTACGCCGGGTGGGCCGTCCGGCGGGCGTCCGACGCCGTGGTGGCGCTCCGGCAAGAAGCTGGCGCTGGCGGCGGGCACGGCGGCGCTGGCCGTGGTGGCGACGGTGCTGATCGTCAACAGCAACAGCGGCAACAGCGGCCAGGCCAGCGATGCCATCCCGGCCGCCAACGAGGTGGCGCTGCAGTCTCCGAGCGATCCGGGCCCGGCGCCGTTCACCCCGTCGGTGGAGACCGCCGGCGTCTCCGCGCCGGCACCGACCTCCGCCCCCGCCCAGCCGACCGGCACCACGAAGACCACCGCAGCGGCCTCACCGACCGGCATCCACAACGTGCAGGGCTCGTCGGCCGGGCTCTACGCGGGCGCCGAGTCCAAGCCGGCCTGTGACGTGGAGCGGCTGATCTCCATGACGTCGACCGGGGACACCGGCCGGGCCTGGGCGTCCGCCCAGGGGATCGAACAGTCCGCCATCCCCAGCTACATGCGCTCGCTGACCTCGGCCTATCTGCGGACGGACACCCGGGTCACCAACCACGGCTACAAGGGCGGCGCTTCGGTCGCCTACCAGTCGGTGCTGCAGGCCGGCACCTCCGTCCTGGTGGACTCCCAGGGCGTGCCCCGGGTGCGCTGCAGCTGCGGCAATCCGCTGACGCCTCCGGCGCTGGTGAGCAACGCCAAGTACACCGGCAAGTCCTGGACGGGCTTCCAGCCGTCCACGCTGGTCGTCGTGGTGCCGGCGCCGAAGCCGGTGAGCGAGTTCGTCATGGTGAACGTCTCCACCGGCGGTTGGTTCGCCCGGGTGACGGGGCAGATCAAGGTGGTGGACCGGCCGGTCCAGCCGCCGAAGGAGCTGGCTCCGGGGGTTCCGCCGGCCGCGCCGATGAAGCCGGCCTCTCCGTCGGCCTCGATGTCGGGCTCCACCTCGGCCAGTACGTCGGGTTCGGGCTCGCCCTCGACCTCGGGCGCCAGTTCCGGTTCGACCTCGGGTTCGACCGGTCCCTCGACCGGGTCGGCCTCCAGCTCCTCCGGTTCGCCGTCCGGCCCGTCGTCCTCGGCGAGCAAGGGCTCGGCATCGGCCTCATCGTCGACCTCCTCCGCCGGCCCCACCTCGTCCTCGCCGCCGGGCCCGTCCTCCGCGAGCGTGACGCCGTCCACGGCGACGACCGCGAAGACGGCGACGGCGAGCACGGCGACCGCGAGCACGGCGACGGGCACGACGACCTCGGCCCAGCGGTCGGCCACGGCGACGGCGACCTGCGCGACCGTCTCGCCCTCGACCCTCCCGCCGTGCACCACCCCCACGGGCGTCACACCCAGCTGACCCGGCCGTTCCCACGGCGGCGGGGGGCCCCGCGCCCCCCCCCCCCCCCCCCCCCCCGACAGTGTGTCAACCACACTGCGGGGGGTTTTAAAAAAACAACAACCCATAGGGTGGGAGGAAATAAAAAAACCACGG
>NZ_JBVHHB010000024.1:52321-140797 GCF_055561295.1 Kitasatospora sp. NPDC022785
GGCCCGCCCCCCCCCCCCCCCCCCCGCGGCCCCCCCCCCCCCCGGGGGCCCCCCCCCGCGCCCCCGCCCGTCCCCCCGGGGGGGGGGCCCCCCGCCCCCCCCGCGCCCCCCCGCCGCCGTTCTGTCGGAACCGATCTGGCGGTTGGATATTCAAACGCACTGACGCTAGGGTGGGTCGCGATTTCAAACCCACTGGCCCTCCACCGCCCGGGAGCCCCTCGTGACCCTCCCCCGCCCTGCCACGACCCGCGTCCGGGAGGTGCCCGATGCCGCGCACTGACCGCAGCGGGACCGTCCTGCTGGCCGCTTGCCTCGGCCTGTTCACCGTCTTCGTGCAGACCACCCAGACCATCGGCACCCTCGGCGCCGTCCGCGCCGACCTCGGCCTGGACGCCGCCGAGCTGGTCTGGATCCCGAGCATGTACACCCTGGTGGTGGCATCCGTGGTGCTCGGCGCCGGTGCCTTCGCCGACCGCTGGGGGCGGCGGCGGATCTTCCTGCTGGGCACGGTGGCAATGGCCGCCGGCGGCCTGCTGCTGGTCTCGGCCGACAGCCTCGCCGCCGTGCTCGCCGGGCAGGCGGTCGCCGGCCTCGGCGGCGCGCTGATCACCCCCAGCTCGCTCGCCCTGGTCACCCACGCCTTCCCGGACCCGCGCCGCCGGGCCGGGGCGATCTCCGCCTGGGCCGCCGCCTCCGGCCTCGGCCTCGCGCTCGGACCGATCGCCGGTGGGCTGGCGCTGCGCTGGTCGACCTGGCACACCGCCTTCTGGCTCGGCCCGGCGGTCGCCGCGGCAGCCGCGGCAGCCGCCCTGTGGGGCGTGCCGGAGTCCCGGGTCGAGGGCGGCCGGCTGGACTGGCCGGGGCAGCTCCTCGCCACCGCCGGGCTGGCCCTGCTGATCTACTGGCTGATCGACGGCGGCCACCACGGCTACCTCGCGGGCGCACCGCTGGCCGCCGCCGTCGCCGCGGTCGTCCTGCTCGCCGCCTTCGCCGTGGTCGAGCTGCGCCGCGACCACCCGCTGCTCGACCTGCGGCTGATGCGCAACCCCTCGTACAGCGCCGCCCTGCTGCTGGCCGCCACGGTGCTGTTCGGCTTCGTCGGCCTCTCGCTGCTCCAGGTGCTCTGGCTGCAGCAGGTGCGCGGGCTGACCGCGCTCCAGGTGGGCGTCCGACTCCTTGCCGAGTTCGGCATGTTCATCGCCGCCTCGGTGCTGGCCGGGGTGCTCGGACGGCGGGTCGGGGCCACACGGCTGATCTTCACCGGACTACTGCTGGCGGCGGCCGGCGCCGCACTGTTCGCCGGCGTCGGACCGGCCGACGGATTCGGCGGCTACGCCCCGGCGCTGGTGGTCTTCGGCTTCGGCTGCGGCCTGGCCAACGCGCCGTCCACCGCGCTGGCCGTCGGCCACGTGCCGCGTGGCAAGGAGGGCGTGGCGGCCGGCACGGTCAACGCCGCCCGCCAGGTCGGCGCGGTCCTCGGCACCAGCATCCTCGGCACCCTGATGACCACCCGCTTCGAGGACCGGCTCGGCAGCCTGGCGCGCCCCCGACCCCAGGACGTGGCGCAGGCCTTCACCGGGGCCGTCGGCCACGCGGCCACGGTCGGCGCCGTCGTCCTGCTCGCCGGAGTGGCGGCCGGCGCAGCACTGCCGGCCCTGGCCCGCCGCAACCGGCCCGCTCCGGCCCCGGCTTCGGCCCCGACCCCGGCTCCCGATTCCACTCCCGCTCCCGCTCCCGCTCCGACGGAGACGGTCGTCGCGCCGAACTGAGCCACCGTCAACCGGCGCACTGTCAGGCACCGGTGCTCCGGACCGGCCCCGGATTGCCGCCCTGGATTGCCGCCCGGGAGACACCACCCGGGAGTCACCGCCCGGCCGGCTCCGGCGGGTAGTAGGCGATGAGTTCGCCGCCGATGCGCCATGAGCCTCCGTCGGCGGCGGCTCCCCGCATGCCCGAGAGGGTTGCGGCACCGGCCGGTTCGACGGCGGTGATGCTGCCGGTGGAGGCGAAACCGAAGGTCCGGGCCGGATCCCAGTCGGTGCTGTGGCGCAGCCGCCTGCTCATCTGGGACCAGCCCCGTGGCCCGCCGGCGACGACCCACGCGTCCGGGGTGGCGGCGGTGAAACGGCGCGCGGGCCGCAGCCAGGAGGCGGCGTCCTCGGGCCAGTCCACGACGGCGAGGACGGTCCTGCCGGCTCCGCGCCAGGCGCCGGCGAAGGCGTTCGCGGCGGCCACGGAGGCGGCGTCGCGGCCGTGGCCGATCACGACCATGCCGATCCGCGGCCGAGGTGACGCCAACAGGCCTAGAAGTGCGGAGAGTTCGGCCTCGGTGTGCGGCTCGGGCAGTGGCGGTCGGCCTCCCGGACGCGGGGCGAGGGGCGAACGGCTGCGCGCGGTGCTCACGTCTCCTCCTTTCTCCGGGCCTTCCAGGCCGCGTACTTGGCGGGCAGACAGACCGCGCACGGGCGGTAGCCGGCCGCGACGGCCGCCGGCTCGTCGGCGAAGAACACCCGGTGCCGCACGTACCCGCCGGCCGCGAGGGCGCGCAGCGCGGACGGGCAGTCGAGCCGTCCGTAGAGGCGGGCCCGGCGGTGGCCGCCGAGCGTGCCGGGAGTGGTGCTGCGGTAGCTGCTGCCGTCCGCGCCGAGCAGCGTGAACGCCGGCCTCGCGGGCGGGGGCGGGGGTTCGTCGGTCACGGCCACGGCGGGTCAGGCGGCATCGTGGAAGACGAGGCCGAGGGTGTGGCGGCGCCCACTGCGGACGGTGCTCACCCCATGGCGCATCGGTGCGGCCGACCATCCGCGCGCGGAGGCCACGGGCCGGTCACGGGTGGTGAAGACCAGGCCGTGGCCCTGGCGGAGAGTGACGGACGTCCCGCGGGACTGGGCGCGCGGGCGCTGCTCGACCATCAGGAACTCCCCTCCGGTGTAGTCGGCCCCGGCGGCGTCGAGGCCGATCACCACCTGGAGCGGGAAGACGAGGTCGCCGTAGAGGTCCCGGTGCAGGGCGTTCCAGTCGCCGCGGCCGTAGCGCAGCAGGATCGGGGTCGGCCTGGTCTGCCCGGCCTCGTGGCACAGGTCCAGCCACTCGGCGAAGCCGTCCGGCCACGGGGCCGGACGGCCGAGCCTGGCGGCCCAGTCACGGGCCACGGGCAGCAAGCGTGGGTAGAGCGCCTGGCGCAACTCGGCCAGCAGCGCGGGGAAGGGCTCCTGGAAGTAGCGGTACTGGCCGGAGCCGAACCGGTAGCGGGCCATGTCGACGGTGGAGCGGAAGTGCCCCACCTCGTCGTAGAGGCCGGCGATCGCGGCGCACTCCTCGGGCGTGAGCAGCGGCCCGGTCGGGGCGCAGCCGAAGGCGTCGAGCTCGCCGGCCAGCGCCGGCCAGTCGGTGGCGGCCAGGCGGTCGGTGGGCTGGGTGGTGAGGGTCATGGGTTCGTCTCGTCCGAGGTCAGGGGCGGGTTCCGAAGGGAGTGGCGGGCGGCGCCCGTTCGAGGGCCGCCCGGTGCCGCGCTCAGGCCGCCAGGGTCGCGCCCTCGTGGGCGAGGAGCTGCTGCTTGCGGTCGAGGCCACCGGCGTAGCCGGTCAGCGAGCCGTCCGCGCCGATCACCCGGTGGCACGGGCGGACCAGCAGCAGCGGGTTGGCGCCGATCGCCGCCCCGATCGCGCGCACGGCCGAGCGCGGGATGCCGGCCCTTTCGGCCAGGTGGCCGTAGGTGGTGGTCGTGCCGTACGGGACGGTCTCCAGCGCCGCCCAGACCTGTCGCTGGAAGTCGGTGCCGCGAGTGGCGTACTCCAGCTCGAACGTGCTCCGCCCGCCGGCGAAGTACGCCCGGATCTGCCGGGCGATCTCGGCGAAGGCCTCCGGCCGGTGCGTCCAGCCGTCCTGGACGACGGCGGCGTTCCTCTGCCCCGTCATGGACACCGAGACGAGCGCGGTGCCGCCGGTGGCGGTGGCGGAGGGCTCGCCGACCAGCAGCAGCTCCCCCACCGGGGTGTCGATCGTGGTGTAGGCGGTCATCGTGGCGCGCCCCTTTCTCAACTGTCCGTCTTTTCCGTGTCGTTCTGCATCCACTCTGCGGGTGGTCGCGCGCGGTGTCCGGCGGGATTCGGACACGGCGTTGCGGCCGACCGGTGTTGATCACCGGCCGCACGCCGATCATCACGGCGACAGCCGGTCTCCCGGGGGCCGAGCGTGAAGCGCGACGTCGGGTGCGCGTGGCCGCTGCGCGACGTGAGGGCCGAGCACCGCGTCTGCTGCCACCGCCTCGGTGCCGCTGCGGGGTCGGCACGGCATCGATCCCTCCGCTTCCGCGGTCCGGTCCGGCCCGTCGTGGAGGCGAGCCGGACCCGGCTGGTGCACGATGGCTGCGTCACGGCCGTACTCGGAGCGGCCACCGTCGCCCGGGAGAACGCCGTGTCCGTCCTCTGCTCACGCACTGTCACCCGCGCCGCGACCATTGCTGCGTCGACCGCCGCCGCCGTCGCACTGACCGCCACCGCGGCTCTCGCGCACGTCGAGGTCGAGTCGGACAACGCCAGGGCCCTGGCCACGAACGTCACGGTCACCTTCACCGCCGAGGCGGAGTCGAGCACCGCGGGTCTGGCGAACTTCCGGGTCGTCCTTCCGGAGGGCATCAGCCCGGGCGACGTCACGCTCGCGGACGCCCCCGCCGGCTGGACGTTCGCCGCCACCACCGACGGCTACACGGTGGGCGGACCGGCCCTCGCGGTGGGCCAGGACGCCGTGTACAAGGTCACGATCAGCCGGCTGCCCAACACGGACGAACTGGTCTTCAAGACCCTGGAGACGTACAGCGACGGCCATGTCGACCGCTGGATCGAACTGCCGCAGAACGGCTCGGAGCCCGCGCACCCGGCCCCCGTCCTGAAGCTCACGCCGGCGTCGCCCGGTGCCACGCCGGCATCGCCCGTCACCACGCCGCCGGCCACGTCCGCCGCTGTGACAAGCACCGGCCCCACGGGCTCCGTCACGGCCGTCGCGAGCACCGCCGGTGACGGGGACGGCTCCTCACCCGCTGTCCCCATCGCCGTCGGTGTCGGCGTCGCCGTCATCGTCCTGGCCGTCGCCGGCGCCCGGTGGTGGCGGCGCGGACGGGGCCGCTCCACAGGCTGACCGGTTGTCCGAGCGAAGCGGTGTCGCCTTGCACGGTGGGTGAGTTGGGCGCGGAAACGGACGGTGACCGGATCGCCTCCGCACCCGTGCGGTCCCCGCGAGCGGCGAACGGCACCCCGGCCTACCGTGGTGGTAGGAGAGCCGGCAACCCGCGGCCGACTGCCCGGCAGTGCGAGGGCGGCTCCGCTGCCGGCAGCTCCTCACCGGGCCGGAGTACGGCCATGGAACGGGGGTTCCCGTGCAAGAACCCGTGATCGCCACCGCCCTCCTGATCACCCTGACCGGCTGGTGCGCGGTCCACTGCGTGCTCGTCATCGCAGGGCGTCGCTGTCCGGACCGCCGGCTGGAAGCGACCGAGATCGTGATGGCGCTCGCCATGGTCGCGATGATGGCTCCGGCGTTCGACCCGCTGCCGAACGTCCTGTGGGCGGCCCTGCTCGCCGCCTCTGCGGTCTGGCCGGCACTCCTCCTGGCGGAACGGGTGGGCCACCACTCCGGCTCGGCGTCGGCCGGTACCTGGCACCACTACCCCCACCACGTTCTCAGCGCGGCCGCGATGGCCGCGCTGATGCTCTTCATGGCGCCGGCGCACCACCACTCCGGTGGCGGTGCCGCCCACGTGGGCACCCATGCGGCGGTGCCGGAATGGACGCTGCTCACCCTGGCCGCGTACTTCCTGGGCCACGCCGCCTCCGGCGCCGGCGCGATGCTGCCGCGCCCGGCGGCCGGCGCCCGGCCCGCAGGGGCACCGCCGGCCCGCACCCGCGGACCGGCCGCGCCGAACTCGCCCGCTGTGACCTCACCCGGCCTGGTCTCCGCGCGGCGCACGGTGATGTCGATCGGTATGGTCTACATGCTGCTCGGCATGAGCTGACGGCGGGCTGTCCGTCGACCGGGTCACGCGCCGTCGCGCCGCACCGCGAGGAAGCTCGCGGTCTGCCCGGCGGGTGCGCCCCCGTGGGGCTCCGCCCGCAGCACCGTCCCGGCAAGGACCAACCGCTGGTCGATCCCGGTCTCCCAGTGGCGCAGGATGATGCCGTCGTACTCGTAGTGGAAGTCCGCGATGGGCGACCGGCCCCGACCACTCAGGGTGAACGCGACGCGGGACGAGGCCGATGCCGTTCCGGCCATATCCATGACGATCAACGGCTCCTCTCCCGGATCCGAGAGAATCAGCTGACCGTTGACGGCGCCGTCCGGTTCAGCCACCAGCTTCAGCTTCGCCTGTGCGAACCGGAGCTTGTTGAAGTCGTCGACGGGATCCGGCAACTCAAGAAAGCTCCGGTACGTGTACGTCCCGGTCAAATCCATGACGTTCATTTCGTCCCTCCTGGACAAGGTGAGGCAGATCGAGCACCTCGCTCCAGGGTCCTGCGATCGCCCCGCTCCGCCACTGCTGCTCGTCCGGATGACGCGCGCCGATCACCCCTCCGGACGTTTGTGGACGAAATGCCGTGGGGGCGGCCGTCGTCGTTGGTAGCAATCAGGGGCACCCAACGAGGGTGCCCGGCCCGGACCTTAGGAGTGACATGGCGAACGGTACGTTCGTGCGACGAGACGCGAGCAAGATGGCCGAGTGGGACCCGGTGCTGTACTGGTACGCCCGGGCCGTGGGACGGATGCAGCAGCGACCCGTCACCGACCCGACCAGCTGGGAGTTCCAGGGCTGCATCCACGGCATCCCGCCCACCATCACGGAGAGGAACGACGCGTTCAGCCAATGCCCGCACGGTGGCTGGTTCTTCCTCCCGTGGCACCGGGGCTACCTCTGGTACTTCGAGCGGATCATCCGGGCGGCCATCAAGGAGATCGCCGCCGAGGAGAACATCACCCCCGACCCCTCCGCCACGTGGGCCCTGCCCTACTGGAACTACGGCCTGGACGCACCCACCGAGGCCCTGCCCACGAACTTCACCTCGCGCGCTCTTCCGGCGGCCTTCCGCAGTCCGAAGATGCCGGACCGCCCGGGCGGAACCGACCTCACGGTTGACAACCCGCTCTTCCTCAGGGACGACTTGACCCCGACGACCCAGGCGGACTTCTGGAAAACCCCGCATCGCAGCGCGGGCACGAACAGCGCCAAGGAAGTCATCCGCTACTCGGACATCAATCCCTTCAGAGCGATGAGCGAGACGATCTTCGCCTCGACCAAGAGCCGGTTGGACGTCCAGCCGACCTTCGGTAGCGAGATCACCTACACCGACATGCCCCACTTCCAGCCGGCCTTCGGCGACCTGGAGAACGTCCCGCACAACCAGGTCCACGGTGGCGTGGGCGGCTGGATGGGCTTCGTGGACGGCTCCGCCCGGGATCCCATCTTCTGGCTGCACCACTCCAACCTCGACCGACTCTGGTCGGGCTGGCTGGACAAGGGCAACCAGAACCCGGACCACACGTCCTGGCTGGACCACGAGTTCATCTTCTTCGACGAGAACGGGAAGGAGAAGAGGACCTCCAGCAAGGTGGTCCTGGAAGATGCGCTCAACTACACCTACGAGTCGCTGACCGACGGGGTGGGCACCCGCCCGGTGATCGTACCGCCGGCCACCGCCCCGCAGCCGGGCGAACGGGTCCTGGCGGCCTCCGTCGCCAACCCCCGGCAGCTGCTCGATGTCCGGGCGGCGACCACGGTGTCCCTGGAACCGAGCGGCGTCGAGGGGGCCATGCGCTCGCTCGCCGCCAGCGACCAACCGCAGACCAACCTCATCCTCACGGTGCACAACGTGCACACCGACATGCCGCCCGGGACACCGTTCCACGTCTTCCTCAACGGCCCCGACGGCGACCTCGACCCGGAAGGCCCCTACTTCGTCGGCTGGATCTCCTTCTTCGGGATGGCCAAGGCCGGCGGGCACGACGCGAGCTACGACGTCACCGAGCAGGTCCAACGGCTGGAGGAACAGGGACTGCTGCCGGACGGTCCGCTCACCGTCTCGATCGTGCCGTCGATCCCGCAGCCGACGACGGGTGGCCCGCAGCCCAGCTTCGAGAGCGTCAGCCTCACCAGCTTCTAGGAAGTCCTGACAGGGACCGGGTCGGGCGTGACCCGTGGCCCTACGACTCGTCGGTACGTCCGGGAGGACGAGGGAATCGCGTCCCGTGCTACCGGTCGGCTGGGCCTGCCGCCGGACCGGCGCAGCCGTCAGGGCCGGCCGGACACGTGGTGTCCGCGCCCCGGCCGTTCCGTTCGTCGCCGAGGGCCGCATCGACCTCGGCGGCGGACTGTTCGGGGCTCTCGTCGAGTCCGTTCCCGGCCCGCATCTTGTCGGGGTAGAGCTGCTCGTCGGTGCCGAAGCGGGGGGAGGTGTCGGGGGCCGTCGTGAACTCCGTCGGCTTCTGCCGGCCGATGTCGTCCGGGCTCCACGGGTGCCACGACAGCAGGCCGGCGGGCGCGGCGGCGATCACCACCACGGCGAGCGCATCCCTCCAGACCCTCCACTGGCGGATGCGCCCGCTCGCACGGTCCGGCGGGTAGGCATCGCTGCGCCAGGATCCGGCGAAGGCCCGCACCGCCCCTTCCCCGGACCGGGGCGACCGTACGAGCGGCGGGTTCCCCGCCGGTGGGCGGGCGGCGGCACCCGGGACCGCGGGAGGCCGGTGGAGACCGGTCAGGGGCAGCGGGCTGGAGGCCTGGACAGACATGCGGCGCGATGACTCCTGTACGGGGACGGACAAGAACACGGTTGTGTAGGAGATAACGCCCCGGATCCGACCACCGGTTCAGCCGACCGCGGGGGCGGGCAACGGTGGAACCGACTGTTCGCCGGGCCGCGGCCGGCCTGCGGGCAGCGGACACGTCCGGCGGGATTCGGCGCGGCGTTGCGGCCGGCCGGGGTGGCCGACGGGGCGAACGGGGGGCCGCGGCGCTGCCGTGGGCGTGGACCGCGGGGGAGGCGACAATGGAAGAAGGTCCGGCCGGGCCGGTCCCGGCGGCAACCGTCATCGCGAGTGGGGACGTGCCCATGGGACAGGCAGCCATCAGCGTCGTCGGTCTCAGCAAGCGGTTCGGGTCGGTGACCGCCCTGCACGGGGTGGACTTCGACGTCCCGGCCGGAACGGTGTTCGGCCTGCTGGGGCCCAACGGCGCGGGGAAGACGACGGCGATCCGGATCCTGACCACCATCCTGCGGCCGAGCGGCGGCCACGCCGCCGTCCTCGGGCACGACGTGGTCCGCGAGGCGGCGACGGTGCGGCGGCTGATCGGCCTGGCCGGCCAGTACGCGGCCGTCGACCCGAACCTCACCGGGCGGGAGAACCTGCGCCTGATCGGGCGCCTCACCCAGCTCCCCCGCGCCCGTCGGCGCCCCCGGGCGACCGAGCTGCTGGACCGCTTCGACCTCGCCGAGGCCGCCGACCGCCCCGTCCGCACCTACTCGGGCGGCATGCGGCGCCGGCTCGACGTCGCCGCGGCCCTCGTGCCGGAGCCGCCGGTGCTCTTCCTCGACGAACCGACCACCGGCCTGGACCCGCAGAGCCGCACCGCCCTCTGGGAACTGATCCGCGAACTGGTCCGGGACGGTACGACCGTCCTGCTCACCACCCAGTACCTGGAGGAGGCGGACCGGCTCGCCACCCGGGTCGTGGTCGTCAACGAGGGCCGCATCATCGCCGACGACACCCCCGCCGTCCTGAAGACGCGGCTCGGGAACACGGTGATCGAGCTGGGCATGGGCGACGAGGCCCGGGCCGTCCGGGCCGCCTCCCTGATCGCGAGCCGCGTCGGCGAACCGCCCGAGCGCGAGGGCGCGCTGCTCCGGCTGGCCTCCCGGGACGGGTCGCGGCTGCTGCTCGACGTCCTGCACTCACTGGAGGCCGGCCGTCTCGTCCCGCACACGGTGACCGTCCGCGAGTCCAGCCTGGACGACGTCTTCCTGGCCCTGACCGGACGCAGGACGCGTGATGCGGGGCCGGCCGGGGCGCCCGCGCCGGGCGAGGCCTCCGCGCCCACCGGCGACCCCGCGTCCGTCGGTTCCCCCGCGCCCACCGGCGACTCCGCACCCGTCGACGGCCCCGCCTCTCCCGGGGGCCCGTCATGACCGTGATCGACGCCGGGCAGCTCGGGCAGCTCGGCACCCGCATCGCCGCGCCGGTGCGGGACGGCCTCGCGGTGGCCTGGCGCAACCTGATCGCGCTGCGCCGGGTGCCGCGGCTGCTCGTCTTCTCCACCATCCAGCCGCTGGTCTTCGTGCTGATGTTCCGCTATGTCTTCGGCGGAGTGGTCGGACCCGCGCTGCCGCCCGGGGTCGACTACGTGGACTTCCTGATCCCGGGCATCTTCGTGCAGACCGCCGTCTTCGGCTCGATGAACACGGCGATCGGTCTGGCGACCGACATGCAGACCGGGCTGATGGAGCGGTTCCGTTCGCTGCCGATGGCGCGGTCGGCGGTGCTGTCCGGCCGCACGACGGCCGACCTGGCGCGGAACGTGTTCGTGGTGACGCTGATGACCGCCGTCGGTTTCGCCCTCGGGTTCCGGATCCACGCGGGCGTGGCCTCGTTCCTCGGCGGGGTCCTGCTGGTGCTGGCGTTCGGCTTCGCGATGTCGTGGATCTTCGCGGTGGTGGGTCTGGCGGTCGGCGATCCGGAGACCGCCCAGGCCGCCGCGTTCCCCGTGCTGGCGCCGCTGGTGTTCGCCTCCGCGGCCTTCGTCCCGGTGAGCACCATGCCCGGCTGGCTCCAGGCCTTCGCCGACCACCAGCCCGTCTCCAAGACCGCCGAGGCGGTCCGGGTCCTGGTGCTCGGCGGACCGGCCGTCTCCGCGGTCTGGGAGGCGCTCGCCTGGGACGCCGGGATCGTCGCGGTCTTCGCGCCGCTTGGCGTCTGGTTCTACCGCCGGGCGGTTTAGGTCCCGTCCGGCCGAGAGCGGCGGGGAGGTGCGGGCGGACCCCCGGCCCGGCTGCCGGGGGTGCCCGGAGCGGGGGCGGCTGTGCCTCACCCCCGCAGGCGCACCGGAAGGCTCTGCACGCCGCGCAGGAGCGTGCTCGCCCGCCAGCGGAGGTCGGCGGGCTCGGCGTCGAGGGCGAGGTCGGGGAAGCGTCCGAGGAGGGAGCGCAGGGCGATGGCGGCCTCCGTCCGGGCGAGCGGGGCACCGAGGCAGTGGTGGATGCCGTGGCCGAAGGCGAGGTGGCCGCGGCGTTCGCGGCGGATGTCGAAGCGGTCGGGGTCGGGGAAGTGGCGCGGGTCGCGGGAGGCGGCGGCGAGTGAGACGAGGACGCTGTCGCCGGCGGGGATGGCGGTGCCGCCGATCTCCAGTGGTTCGGCCGCGAAACGGAAGGCGGCCGCGCCGACCGGCCCGTCGTAGCGCAGGGTCTCCTCGATCGCGGCGTCGACCAGGCCGGGATCGGCTCGCAGGGCGGCGAGTTGGCCCGGGTGGGTGAGGAGGGCGAGGGTGGCGCGGGAGATGAGGTTGACGGTCGTCTCGTGCCCCGCGACGAGCAGCAGGAAGGCCATGCCGAGGAGTTCTTCGGCCGACAACGGGGGCACGCGGTCGCCCCCGGGCCCGTCGCCGGTGGCCGATGCGGCCACCAGTGCGCTCAGCAGGTCCCTGCCGGGGGTGGAGCGCCGGGCCTCGATGAGGGCGCCCAGGTAGTGGGTCATGCCGGCGACCGCCGCACTGGCGGCCTCGGCGGAGCCGGGCGCGACGATCTCCGCCGACCAGGCGTGGAAGTCGCCGTGGTCGGCCGCCGGCACGCCGAGCAGTTCGCAGATGACGGTCATCGGCAGCGGCAGGGCGTAGGAGGCGACGAGGTCGGCGCGGCCGGCGGGCGGCATGGCGTCGGACAGCTCGTCGAGCAGGCCGTCCGCGATCTCCTGGATGCGGGGGCGCAGCGCCTGGATCCGGCCGGGGGTGAAGTCGCGGGCGACGAGCGTGCGGAGCCGGGTGTGCCGGGGCGCGTCGGTCTGGAGCATGTTGAGGCCGATGGCGTGGCCGCCGTCGTCGTTCCAGGAGGAGGAGTGGCGGATGTCGTTGCGCAGCCGGGGGTCGGTGAGGGCGGCCCGGGCCTCGTCGCGGGCGACGACCAGCCAGACCTCCCCGGACTCCGGCACCAGGACGCGGTGGACGGGCCCCTCGGCGCGGAGCGCGGCGTAGACGGGGTACGGGTCGGTGGTGACGTCGAGGCCTGCGGGGGCGAGGTCCTGAAGCGTTGGAGCGGTCACGGGGGTCCCTCCCGGCGGAGCAAGCGGGGACTGTTCCCCGCTTAATGGTCCGACCGTACCAGGAAACGGGGATTGCCCCCCAGTTCGGATTCCTCGGACCCGCGTCCGCCCGCCGGCGCCGGCATCGAAGGAGGCGGCCGCGGTCGCGGGCGACGCGCCCCCGGGCCGATCGCCCCGTCACCGTACGTACGATGACTCTGCGTCAGGTGACTTGCAGTCCGATCGTCGGACACCCACCCGACTTGGCACCGGGGCTCGCCACGGGCGATCCGGCTCACCCCCGGATGGCCCCATGGGGCGACCCGCGACGGACCCGGGTGGCGAGTGTTCGCCGCCGTCCGGAGTCCGCCACTTCCCCGTGATCGCGACCCGGCGACGCCCCCGGCTCCGCATGACGAAAACGTCTGCAAATAGCCGGATTTCCTTCTCCTTTCTTTACTTTCCGATGGCATGAGCCCCCTTGTTGCCTTGGTGTTCGATGCGCTGGAATTCGAGCGTTGTCGGGACGCGCGGTCCGGAGGCATCGCGCGTCCTACCGGATCCGCGCGCCCGGGCCATGCAACCTGACGTCTCACCAGACGAAAGGATGTCCATGATCGGCTGGCGGAAATCCCAGCTGGCAACTGCCGTCACGGTCACCGCCGCGTCCATGGTCCTGACCTTCGGGACCAGCGCGAACGGCGCGCCCGTCCCGGACTCAACGAACGCCCAGGCGGCCCCGGCGGCCTCGGCGGACGGAGCTCCGGCACCGGTGATCGTGATTCTCAGGGACCAGATCGCCGAGGCCCCGGCGGACGCCGGGCACCTGGGCGCACGGAAGCAGAAGGCGGCGTCCGCCCAGGCGCCACTGCTGGATCGGGTCAGGGCCGGCGGCGGCACCAACATCAAGAGTTTCGTGGTCGGAAACGCCTTCTCCGCCACGGTCGGCCCGGTACTGCGGGCGGCGTTGCAGGCCGACCCGGCGGTCGCCTCGGTGGTGACGGACGACCAGGTCGCCGTCACCCCGCCGACCGGGGGCAAGGGCACGGGCAAGGACCGGACGGACGCCCCCGCGGCCGCCCCCGGTGCCCAGACGCCGAAGGCGACCGCCGCCGCTCCCGGAGCGACCGGGGGCGGCAAGGGCGGCGAGGAGAACGCGACCAACACGGTCTGCCCGTCCGACCCGGCCAAGCCGCTGCTGGAGCCGGAGGCGCTGTACTCCACCCGCACGGTCGGCACCGCCGGTTCGCCCGGAGCCGCCGACCTGGCCACCGGCAAGGGCGTGAAGGTCGCGTACATCGCGGACGGGCTCGACCCGGACAACCCGGACTTCATCCGGGCCGACGGCTCGCACGCGGTCGTCGACTACCAGGACTTCTCGGGCGAGGGCACCGACGCACCGACCGGTGGTGCGGAGGCCTTCGGTGACGCCTCGGCGGTGATCGCCCAGGGCCGCCAGGTGTACGACGTCTCGAAGTTCGTCAACCCCGCGCTCCCGCTGCCGGCCGGTTGCAACATCCGGGTCCGGGGCATCGCCCCCGACGCCTCGCTCGTCGCGCTGAGGGCCGGCGGCGAGATCCTGCCGAACTCCGCGATCCTTCAGGCCATCGACTACGCGGTCACCAACCACGTCGACGTCCTGAACGAGTCCTTCGGGGGCAACGTCACCCCCGACAGCGGTGCGCACGACACCATCTCGCTCTTCAACGACCAGGCCGTCAGGGCCGGCGTGACCATCGCCGTGTCCACCGGCGACGCCGGGATCAGCGGCACCATCGGCACCCCGGCCACCGACCCGAACGTGATCGCGGTCGGTGCCTCCACCGACAACCAGAACTACCAGCAGACGGGGTACGCGGCGGCCCGGTTCTCCAACGGCACGTGGGACGACAACCGGATCTCCGCCCTCTCCTCGGGCGGTTTCACCCAGGCCGGCCGGACGGTCGACCTGGTCGCCCCGGGTGAGTCGGACTGGGCGCTGTGCTCGCCGGACACCGCCAAGTACACCGACTGCAACGGCTTCAGCGGCGCCGGCTCCCCGATCCAGCCGTTCGGCGGGACCAGCCAGTCCGCGCCGATGGTCACCGGAGCCGCGGCCCTGGTCATCCAGGCGTACCGCGACACCCACAAGGGGGACTCGCCCGCTCCCGCACTGGTGAAGAAGTTCCTCACCGGCACCGCCCAGGACCTGGGGCTGCCGGCCGAGGAGCAGGGCGCGGGCCTGCTGAACGTCCGCGCGGCGGTCGAGGCCGCCCGTGGCTACCAGAGCGGCGCGGGCGCGAAGGACGGCAACACCGTCGTCGTCACCACCGGCCAGATCGACGTCACCGGTGCCCCCGGCTCAGCCCACACCGCCGACGTGACGGTCACCAACACCGGTTCCACCCCGCAGACGGTGAGCGGAGCCACCCGCAGCTTCGCCCCGCTCTCCGACGACCGGCGGACCGTCCGGCTGGACTCCTCCTCCGACCAGACCTTCCCGTACGCCACCAACGGCGCCACCTGGGTCCAGCAGAAGGTCAGGTTCAGCGTTCCGTCCGGCGCCGACCGCCTGGCCGCGTCGATCGCCTGGCAGGGCGCGGCCGGCCCGGCCGGCAACGGCCCGGTCGTCCGGATGACGCTGCTCGACCCGTCCGGACGGTTCGAGACCAACACCCGTCCACAGGGCGGTGCGACCCCGGCCGACTTCGGCCTGGTGGACGTCCCGCACCCGGTGGCGGGTGACTGGACCGCGGTCCTCTACACCCCGGCCGGCAAGAGCGGCTACACCGGCCCGGTCCTCCTGGACACCGCCACCCAGCGCGCGGTGCCGGCCGGCGGCGTGAGCCCGCAGGTGGTCGAGCTGGCGCCGGGCGCCAGCAGGACCCTTCACGTCCAGGTCACCACGCCGGCGACCGGCGGCGACTCCAGCGAGTCGGTCACCGTCGCCACCTCCGACGGCCGCACCACCAGCGTGCCGGTGGTCCTGCGCAGCCTGGTCCCGGTCAGCCAGGGCACAGGCAGCTTCACCGGCACCCTCACCGGCGGCAACGCCCGCGGCAGCTCGCCCACCCAGAGCTTCGCCTACGCCTTCGACGTCCCGAAGGGCCGGCACGACCTGCGGGTCGGCGTGACGGTCGCCAAGGACCCGAAGCTGCTCATGCAGGGAGCGCTGATCAGCCCGAACGGCACACCGGTCGACATCGAGGGCAACGCGCTCCTCGACGCGAGCGGCCACCTCACCGGCACCACCGCCGGTGTCTCGGCGACCACGGTCGACCCGGTCGCGGGCCGCTGGCGGTTCGTCCTGACCGTGGTCGGCCCGGTCAGCGGTGCGGAGCTCAGCCAGCAGTTCACCGGTACGATCGGCCTCGACCTCGACCGGGCCACCGCGGCCGGCCTGCCGAACGACCCGCGGACGAAGCTGGCGGCGGGCAAGCCGGTGACGGTGAGCGTGAACTACACCAACAACACCGTCGCCACCCAGAACGTCGCGACCAACGCCCGGCTCGACGGCCGGGTCGACCTTCCGCTGGTGCCGCAGGGCACCTCGGCGACGGTCGGCCTGCCGCTGACCGCCGATTCGACCACCCCGTCGTTCCTGGTCCCGCCGGGCACCGACGCGCTGACGGCCGTGTCGGCGTCCTCCGTGCCGGCCCACCTGGAGATCAGCGGCGCCGCCGGCTCGCCCGACCTGTTCGGCGACCTGAAGAAGGCCCGCAACGGCTCGACCGTCTCGGTCGCCAGGGACGCCGGCAGCCCCGGGCAGCCGGTCGTCCCGGGCAGGTGGAGCACCTTCGTGCAGCAGATCGGCCCGTTCGGCGCCGCCGGCGCCCCGGCCGGTACGGCCACCATCACCGCCACCGCCCACACCCGGGCGTTCGACCCGGCGGTGGCCTCCAGCACCGGCGACCCGTTCGCCGCCGCGGTCAGCGCCACCGCCCCGGCCGCCGTCCCGGTGACCGTCCGGCCCGGCGCCACGGGCACGCTGCAGGTCACGCTCACCCCGACCGGTCCGAAGGGCGGCACCGTCCACGGCGTGCTGTACCTGGTCTCCGGCCCGACCACGGTGGCCACCGCCAACAACCAGCTCGGCACCACGGGTTCGGTCCTGGCGGCGATCCCGTACACCTACACGGTGAACTGACACCTCGTCGGACCGGCCGAGGCCGCCCCGGGTTCCGGGGCGGCCTCGGCTGCTCTCCGGCCGCCGGAGACCGGCCGGGGCGGAGAACAGCCGGGGGCCGGGGCCGGTCGCCCGGCACACCGACGCCGGATTGCCGCGGTCTTCACGCGCTCGGCGTCCGGTACCACCGTCGGGCGGTGGAGCGCTGCGAGGGGGCCCGGTCTACGGATGCTCCTCGTGGTGGCCGCAGAGCCAGGCCAGTGCCCCGTAGGCGCCCAGGGCGTAGTCGGCGTCCACGCCCCGCCCGGCGCCCGCGCGGATCTGGACGGCGGCGGCCTGGAACTCCGCCAGCAGCTGGGCCCGGCACGGCCCGACGGCGCCGACGGCCGCGGACGCGGTCACCGGGGCGCCCACCTGGGCACCCACCGCCCAGCGGTAGGCACCCAGCACGCCGTGCTCGTAACGCGTCCACGGCTGTCGGCGGTTGTTCGCCGCCTCCAGGGCGGCGAACACCTCCGCCGCGGAACGCACCCCCACCGCCACCATCGTCGTCTCGTCGGCAGTCATGCCCCCGACGCTACGACCGCGCCCGCCCCGGCGCCCGGGCACCCTCGCGTTCCGGCCGGCGGACACGCCGTGGAACCGCCCTCCCGCGCGGTCGTACCGGGGCCACGGCGACCCCCTCGGCATTGACCCGGCCGGGTGAACCGCTCCGCCGGCGGCGGCCGTTCACCGGCTCTCGATACCCACCGTCCCGTGCAGCAGCCGGCCCGCCGCCCGCGCCTCGTCCAGGCTCCGGGTGAACGCCGCGACCCGCTCCTGCGGCTCCAGGCTCATCAGGCCCGCCGGCCACGTACCGGGCGGGACCACGATCACCACCACGCCACCGCGCCCCTCGGCGGCCGCCAGCCAGCCGGGCGAGACCGCCACCCCCGCGGCCGGCTCCCAGACCTGCCGGCCGCCCACCAGCACCAGCCGCTCGAACCGCTGCCCGCCCACCTCCACCACGCCGGTGGTCGGCGGCGGCTCCCCCGCCGCGAGGACGAAGCCACTGTCCACAGCGTCCACCACCAGCTCCCCGTGCAGCCGCACACCGACCTCCACGATCGCCTCGGCGACCAGCGCGCCCGCCGACTCGCGCACCGCGAACGCCCACACCATCGGCGCCCGCCGGGCACCACCATCCGCCTCGTCTGCCACACCCTGACCAACGAGCGGGCCGCCCCTTCGGCTTCCCCGCGGCCAGACCTTTCGCGGGAAGTCCCCCGCCCCGGGGCGTCGGCGGCCCCCGCCGCAGGCCCCCGCCGACGGCCGGCCGATCCGGCGCGGCGCCCGCGAGCCGGCGGCGGGGGGGGCCGCGGCGGGCCGTCCGCCGCCACCGCGCCCGGCGGCGACCGCTACGGCCGGGAGCGCCGGGAGGAGGCCCTGATCTCCAGCCTGGTCTCCACCAGCGTGCCCGTCGGCTCCTGGCTGCCGCTCTCCAACGCGGCCACCAGCAGCTCGATCCCGGCCACCGCGACCCGCTCCGGCTGGAGGCTGAGGGTGGTCACCGGCGGGTCGGCGTGCTCCGCCGAAGCGTCCTCGCTGACGCAGACCAGCAGCAGGTCACCGGGCACCGAACGGCCGTGCCGCCGGGCCGCGTCGAGCACCAGCGGCGGGCTCGCCTCGCTGGCGACCAGCAGCGCGTCCGGTGGCTCGGCGCCGCTCAGCGCCTGCTCCACCGCCGCGATCGCCGGGCCGCTGCCGGGCGCGGTGGAGAGCACCACCTGCGGCTCCGCCCCGTGGTGGGCGCACCAGCCGCGGTAGGCGTTCAGCAGTTCGATGTGGAAGCGGATCGCGGTGTCCGGCACGACGGCCGCCACCCGTCGCGCGCCCTCGGCGCGCAGGTGGTCCAGCACCTCGGTCACGGCGGCCTCGGTGTCGATGTCCACCCAGTGCGCGCCGGGTCGGCCCTCGACCGAGCGGTCGGTGAACACCGGGATGCGGGCCGCGATGAAGTCCTCCACCAGCGGGTCGCCGGCCACCGGGTCGGCGACGATCGCGGCCTCCAACGGCAGGTCGGCCCAGGCCTCCGGCGCCGAGCCGGTGGGCAGCATCACCAGTGCGTAGCCGTGCCGCAGCGCCTCCCGCGCGGTGGCACCGGTCAGCTGCGCGTAGTACGGCGAGTCCAGGCAGGCCCACGGCTCGGTGGCGAACTCCCCGACCGCGCAGCCGATCAGCCGGGCGTGCCCGGCGCGCAGCAGGCGCGCGGTGGCGTTCGGCCGGTAGCCGAGCCGGCGGGCGGCCTCGCGGGCGCGCTCGCGCACGGCGTCCGACATCCGGCCGGTGCCGTTGAGCGCGGCCGAGACCGTCGTCTTGGAGAGGCCGGCCTCGCGGGCGACGTCGACGAGGCGGACGCGGGGCACGGCCGCCGGGCCGCCGGGGCGGGGGGTATCGGTCATGTGCTGATGCTGCCAGCCCCGAGGGCTCCGCGTCACCCTCCCGTGACCTGTGGAAAATCGTTCCCGCAAACCCTTGTGCGGGAACGTTCCCGCATCAATACTCGCCACCAACTCCCAGCGCCCCCACAACCCCCTGAAAGGGGTGGGTCTCCTTGCGCATGCCCAGATCCGCCGGCCTGCTCGCCACCGCCGTCCTGGTCGCCTCGGCAGCCACCGGCTGCTCCGGTGCCACCAGGAGCGGCACCGACTCCGCGAGCGGCGCCGCCTACCAGGTCACCCCGGACACCCCCGCCGCCCAGGGCCCGATCCCGTCCTTCACCTGGTCGCTGTATGCGGAACCGCAGACCCTCGACTACGCGCTGGCCTACGACTACCCCCCGAACACCGTGCTGGCCAACGTCTGCGAGCAGCTGTTCCGGGTCACCCCGGACATGAAGACCGTGCCGGCCCTGGCCGCCGGATTCGCCCACCCCGACGCGCTGACCTGGGTGTACACCCTGCGCTCGGGCGTGAAGTTCCACGACGGCTCGACCATGACGGCGGACGACGTGGTCGCCTCGCTGCGGCGTCACCTCGACCCGGACACCGGCTCGGCCTGGGGCACCGCCTTCAAGAACGTCGCCTCGATCGAGAAGTCCGGCCCGCTGGAGGTGACGATCAGGCTCACCAAGCCCGACGTCCTGCTGAACGAGCTGCTGGCGGCCTCCCCCGGCACCATCGAGAGCGCCGCCTTCCTCGCCAAGGCTGGCAAGGACTACGGCACCCCGAAGGGCGGGGTCGACTGCACCGGCCCGTTCTCGGTCGACAAGTGGGCGCAGGGCGACAGCCTCACCCTGAAGAAGTTCCCCGGCTACTGGGACACCTCGCTCGCCCCCAAGTCGGACAGCGTCAGGTTCGTCTTCATCCAGGACCCGGCCGCCCGCGCCAACGCCTTCCTCTCCGGATCGGTCGACGGCGGCTACATGGTGCCGTCCGCCTCGCTCGCGCAGCTCAAGGCCTCCGCGCAGGGCACGGTGCACTTCGGCCCGAACACCGCCGCCACCGACCTCGCCGTCCTCGACCTCAAGGGCACCCTCGGCGACCCGAAGGTCCGTCAGGCGCTCTCCGAGGCGCTCGACCGGCCCGGCATCATCAAGGCCGCGATCGGCGGGATCGGCACCCCGGCCAAGGCCCCGGCCGCGCAGGCCGCCTGGGGCATCGCGCCGGACCGCACCGCCGGCTACTTCGCCGCCCTGCCCGAGCCGGCCTACGACCCGGCGGCGGCCAGGAAACTGGTCCAGGAGGCCGGCGCCGCGGGCAGGAAGGTCGTCATGGCCACCAGCACGCTCGCCCCCGAGATCGGCGTGGTCGCCAACGCCGTGCAGGCGGCCGGCAAGCAGATCGGCCTGGACGTCGAGCTCAGGCCCGTCGCTCCCGACGCGTACACCGCGCTCTTCACCGACCCGGCCGCGCGGGAGGGCATCGACCTGGTGGTCACCAACGGCTACGACAGCACCCCAGACCCGCTGGAGTTCTACCAGTCGCTGCACACCGGCGACTTCGCCAACTACGGCAGCTGGTCGAACGCCGAGTACGACGCGCTCTTCGACCAGGCGATCGCCTCCACCGACCCGGTCACCCGCGCCGACCTGACCGCGAAACTCCAGCAGATCGCCGTGCGCGAGCTCCCCGGCATCCCGCTGTACGAGCAGCCGTACTCGGTGTTCCTCAACAAGCGGATCACCGGCGCGCCGACCGGCATCGCCCAGCTGTACTACCCGTGGGCGGCCACGATCGGCGCCGCGAAGCGATGACCCGCTACCTCCTCGGCCGGCTCCTCGGCCTGGCGGGTGTGCTGCTGGCGACCTCCTTCGTGGTCTTCAGCGCCGTGCACCTCGCCCCCGGGGACCCAGTGGCCTTCCTGCTCAAGGGTCATCCGGCGACGCCCGAGGCCCGGGCCGCGATCACCGCCCAGTACCACCTGGACGACCCGTTCCTCACCCAGTACCTGAAGTGGCTCGGCGGGGTCCTGCACGGGGACTTCGGCCGCTCGGTGCAGTTCCGCCAGGACGTCGGTGCGCTGATCTCCTCCCGGCTGCCCGGCACCACCCTGCTGATCGGGTACGCCGCGGCGCTGGTCTGCGTGGTCGGCGTGCCGGCCGGCGTCCTCGCCGCGCTGCGCGGCGGCTGGTTCGACCGGGCCGTGCTGCTGGGCACCGGCGTCACCACCGCGACCCCGCCGTTCGTCTCCGCGATCGCGCTGGTCTCGCTCTTCTCGGTGCAGCTCGGCTGGTTCCCCGGCCCCGGCTCCCAGGGCACCGGCCTCGCGGACCGGCTCTACCACCTGACGCTGCCCGCCGCCGCGCTGGCGGTGACCCTGGCCGGCCTGCTGGCCCGGGTGACCCGCTCGGCGATGCTCGACGAACTCGGCCGCGAACACGTCGAAGTGGCCCGCTCGCGCGGCGTCCCGGAGCGCACGGTGGTCCGCCGCCACGTGCTGCGCAACGCGCTCGGCCCGATCGTCACCGTCGGCGGCACCATGCTGGCCGGCCTGCTGGTCTCCACCTCGATCGTGGAGACCGCCTTCAACGTCCCCGGCATCGGCTCGCTGCTGGTGCAGTCGGTGACGGTCAAGGACTTCCCCGTCGTCCAGGCGCTCACCCTGCTCACCGTGACCGGCTTCGTCGTGGTCAACCTGGCCGTGGACCTCCTCGCGCCGCTGGTCGACCCCCGGCTCTCCCTCACCCGCCGAGGTGCCTCATGACCACAGCCACCCTGGCCCCGCCGGGCCGCCCCGGCCTGCGCCGCCTGCGGGCCTTCGGACAGGGCCCGCTGTTCACCGCGGCCGTCGTGGTCCTGGCCGTGCTCGTCCTGGCCGCGGCCCTCGCGCCGCTGCTCGCCCCGTACGAGCCGGACCTGATCGACCTGCAGTCCGGCCTGGCCGGAAGCAGCGCCGGCCACCTGCTCGGCACCGACCAGTCCGGCCGCGACATCCTCTCCCGGCTGCTGTACGGCGCACGCACCGGCCTGCTCGGGCCGCTGCTGGTGGTCGGGGTGTCGACGCTGCTGGGCATCCTGCTCGGCGTGGTGGCCGGCTGGCGGGGCGGCTGGGCCGACGCCCTGCTGTCACGCGCGCTGGACGTGGTGTTCTCGTTCCCCGGGCTCCTGCTGGCGATCATGTTCGTGGCGGTCACCGGCCCGGGCATGACCGCTCCGGTCATCGCCATGGCGGTCGCCTACACCCCGTACGTGGGGCGGCTGGTGCGCGGGATCGCCCGGCAGGAGAAGAGCCGGCCGTACATCGAGTCCTACCTGGTCCAGGGCTGGTCGGGCCGGACCATCTGCCTGCGGCACCTGCTGCCCAACATCGCCCCGACGGTCCTCGCGCAGTCCGCGGTCAACTTCGGGTACGCGCTGATGGACCTGGCGGCGCTCTCTTTCCTCGGCTTCGGCGTGCAACCGCCGACCGCCGACTGGGGCGCGATGATCAACGAGGGCCAGTCGGCCGTCCAGCAGGGCGCGATGCTGCCCGCGCTGGCGCCGTCCGCGTGCATCGTGATCGCCGTCGTGGCGTTCGGAATCGTCGGCGAGGGCATCGCCGACCGGGTCGCGAAGCGGGAGCGGTGAGAGCCATGACCACACCCCTGTTGGAGATCGAGAACCTCTGCGTACGGCTGCCGGACGGGCGGGCCGCCCGCCCGATCCTGGACGGTGTCTCGCTGCACGTCGGGGCCGGCGAGACGGTCGCGCTGGTGGGCGAGTCCGGCTCCGGGAAGTCGGTCGCCTGTCGCAGCGTCCTCGGCCTGCTGCCCGAACACGCCGGCACCGAGGGACAGGTCCGGGTCGGGGGCCGCGACGTGCTGACCCTGGACCGGGCGGGCCTGCGCGAACTCCGCGCCCGTCAGGTCGCCATGGTGTTCCAGGACCCGCGGGCCTGCGTCAACCCGCTTCGGCGGGTCGGCGACTTCCTCACCGAGGGCCTGCGGGCGGCCGGCACACCCGCCGACCGGGCCGCCGGGCGGGCCGAGGAGCTGCTGGAGGCGGTCGGCATCCGCGATCCGCGCGGCGCCCTGCGGCGTTACCCGCACCAGTTCTCCGGCGGCATGCTGCAACGCGTCGTCATCGCGGCGGCGCTGGCCGGCGAGCCGTCCCTGCTGCTCGCCGACGAGCCGACCACCGCACTCGACGTCACCACCCAGGCCGAGGTCATCGCGATCCTCACCCGGCTGCAGGCCGAGCGCGGCACCGGGATGCTCTTCGTCACCCACGACCTGGAGCTGGCCTCGGCGATCTGCGACCGCGTCTACGTCATGTACGCGGGGCGGATCGTGGAGACCCGGTCCGCCAGGGCCCTCTTCGACCGCCCCCGCCACCCGTACACCGCGGGCCTGCTCGCCTGCACGCCGCGGCTCGGGCCCGACGCCGCACCGCCGCGCCCCGTCCCCGGCCGGCCGGTCTCGCTCGCCGAGTCCCCGCCGGGCTGTGCCTTCGCCCCGCGCTGCGGCTTCGCCGAGGAGCGCTGCACGGCCGCGCGGCCCGTCCTGGAACCGCACGACGACGGCTTCGTCGCGTGCCTGCGCGCCGACGAAGGGATCCTGTCGTGAGCTCCTCCCCCGGCCTGGTCGTGGACGGGTTGCGGAAACGGTTCGGCGATCACCCGGCGGTCGACGGGGTCTCCTTCACCCTGCCGCCGGGCGGCTCGCTCGGCATCGTGGGCGAGTCCGGCTGCGGCAAGACCACCACCGCCCGGATGCTGGTCGGCCTGGAGCGGCCCGACGGCGGCACCGTCCGCCTGGACGGGCGCGACCGCTCGGCCCGCGCCCGCGGCCGCACCGAACGGCTGGCCCGCGCCCGGGAGATCCAGATGGTCTTCCAGGACCCGTACCTCTCGCTCGACCCGCGGATCAGCGTCGCCGCCTGCGTCGGCGAGGTCCTGCGGCTGCACACCGCACTGGACGCCTCCGCACGGCGCGCGCGGGTCGCCGAACTCCTCGACCAGGTCGGGCTGGGAGCCCGCGAGGCCGCCGCACTGCCACGCGGGCTCTCCGGCGGGCAGCGCCAACGGGTCGCCATCGCACGGGCGTTGGCCGCCGAACCGCGGGTGCTGATCCTGGACGAGGCGGTCGCCGCGCTCGACGTCTCCATCCAGGCCCAGATCCTCGACCTGCTGGCCGGCATCCGCCGGGAGGCCGGCATCGGCTTCCTCTTCGTCAGCCACGACCTCGCGGTCGTCCGGCACATCACCGACCGGGTCGTGGTGCTCCGGGACGGCCGGGTGGTCGAGTCCGGCCCGACCGCCGACGTGCTCGGCAACCCGCAGCACGCCTACACCCGACTGCTACTCGACTCGGTCCCGCAGCCCGGCTGGGCCCCGGCCCGCATCGCCGAGGGCCGCCGCGCACTGAACCACCCGTCCGACCGGAAGAGCCTCGCATGACCGACTCCACCGAACTCGCCCACCTGTCCGCCACCGAGGCGCTGCGCCGCTTCCGGGACCGCTCGCTGTCGCCGGTCGAGCTGATGACCGCCGTCATCGAGCGCGCCGAGGCGGTCGAGCCCCGGGTCAACGCGCTCGCCGAGCGCACCTTCGAGCAGGCGCTCGCCGCCGCCCGCACCGCCGAGGCGCGGTACGCGGGCAGGGGTGAGCCGCCGCGCCCCCTGGAGGGCCTGGCCGTCGCCACCAAGGAGGAGCAGCCGATCGCCGGGCGCCGCGCCACCGACGGCTCGCTGGCCCTCGCGCACGAGACCGCCGACCGCACCCACCCGGTGGTCGAGCGCATCCTCGACGCCGGCGGGATCGTGCACGCCCGCACCACCACACCGGAGTTCAGCTGCGCGGCATTCACCCAGTCCCGGCTCTGGGGCGTCACCCGCAATCCGTGGAACCTCGCCTACTCCCCCGGCGGCTCCTCCGGTGGCTCGGCCGCCGCCCTCGCGGCCGGCGAGACCACCCTCGCCACCGGCTCGGACATCGGCGGCTCGATCCGGCTCCCCGCCTCGTGCACCGGAACGGTCGGCTTCAAGCCCCCGTACGGCCGGGTGCCAGCGATGGCGCCGTTCAACCTCGACACCTACTGCCACGACGGCCCGATGGCCCGCACCGTCGCCGACTGCGCGCTGCTGCAGAACGTCATCGCCGGACCGCACCCGCTGGACGGCGTCTCGCTGCGGCCCAAGCTGGTGCTGCCCGAGCGGTTCGAGGGCGTCGGGGGCCTGCGGATCGCCCTCTCCGTCGACCTCGGCGACTGGCCCGTCGACCCCGAGGTCGAGGCCAACACCCGCGCCGTCGCACAGGCGCTGCGCGCGGCGGGCGCCGTGGTGGAGGAGGTGGACGTCAAACTCTCCCGGGCCGAGGTGCGGGAGGCCGCGATGATCCACTTCGGGGCGATCTTCGGCCCGTACGTCTCCTCGGTCGCGGCCGAGCACCGCGAGCTGCTCACCCCCTACGCGCTGGCCTTCGCCGAGGAGGTGGGCGAGGCCTGCCGGGAGCCGGGGATGTTCCTGGCCGGCCTGGAGATCGAGGCGCGGATCCAGGCGGTGCTCGGCGACCTGCTCGACCGCTACGACCTGCTGCTCTGCCCGACCATCGGCACTCCGGCCCTGTTGGCCGACGACGACTACACCGTGACCAGGGTGTCGGTCGGGGGCCAGGAGCTGGAGCACTACATGGACGCCGCGCTGACCACGGTGTTCAACATCGCCGGGCGCTGCCCGGTGCTGAGCGTGCCGTCCGGGGTGGCCTCGACCGGGGTGCCGACCGGCGTGCAGCTGGTCGGGCGGACGTACGACGACGTGACGGTCTTCCGCGCGGCGGCGGCCCTGGAGGCCGTCCGGCCCTGGCAGCGCATCGCCCGGCTCTGAGCCTGCGCGCGG
Organism: Kitasatospora sp. NPDC022785; assembly: GCF_055561295.1. Classification (NCBI taxonomy): domain Bacteria; kingdom Bacillati; phylum Actinomycetota; class Actinomycetes; order Kitasatosporales; family Streptomycetaceae; genus Kitasatospora; species Kitasatospora sp. NPDC022785. Next base: position 77,990 of record NZ_JBVHHB010000024.1, read on the forward strand.
GCGTCGGGGTCCGGCCGCCCGGCCGGGCCCGCTCCACCCGCCGTCGCCCGCCTCGCCTGCTCCACCCGCCGTCGCCCGCCTCTACCGCCTCGACCGGGGCCGGCCCGGCAGCTCACCCGGCCGGCGGCTCCAGCCGGGCGGCGGCGGCGTCCAGCAGCAGCTCCAGCGCGAACGGGTATCCGCTGCGCCGCATGTCGGCCGCGAGCAGCCGGGCCGTCGCGGCGATGTTCGGGTGGGTGGCGGCCGGCAGCGTCGCGTAACTCGCCCGCCAGACCCCGAGGTCGGCCGCCTGCGCCTGCGACGGGAGGGCCAGTGCGGCCGCGTCCAGGGCGGCGAAGGCGAGCGCCTGGTCCACGAAGGCGTGGTAGATCCGCACCGCCTCACCGTCCGGGAACCCGGCCGTCCGCAGCACCCCGAGGATCGCCTCGACCGCCCGCGTCTCGTTCTCCCGGCCCGTCGTCCGGTGTGCCGCCAGCATGGCCGCCTGGGGGTGCGCCTGGTACGCGGCGTGGATGCGCAGCCCGATGTCCCGCAGGTCAGCCCGCCAGTCGCCGGTGGCCTGCCGGCCGTGCTGGGCGCGTCCGATCAGTTCGTCGGCGATGGCCAGCAGCAGGTCGTCGGTGCTGCGGAAGTACCGGTACAGCGAGCTGGGGTCGGCGCCGAGGGCCGCGCCGAGCCTGCGCACGGTGAGGGCGTCCGCGCCGTGCTGCCCGATCAGCTTCAGCGCCGTCTCCACGATCACCTGCGCGGACAGCACCGTGCCGTGGCGGGTCGGCCGTCTGCGCCGCCGCTGCGACTCCGGGACCACTCGCTCGCTCATGCCGCGGAGCTTATGACAACGGCATTGACGTGTGAAGCGCGCGGACGGTTTCATTTCCAGCCACCGGCCGCCCCCGAGTCCGGCCGGTTCCCCCCACACGCGAGGCGGTACACCCTTGGCACCATCGGTCCGGGACCGGGGCCACGCCCGGAGAACCCAGGTCGCGCACTCCCACGCGACCATGCGCAGGTCGGTCGGCATCCAGGACGGCGTGGTCATCGCCGCCTCGACCACGGCGGCCACCACCAGCATCGGCATCGGCCTGGGGCTGACGGCGGGCGTGGTCGGCCTGCACCTGCCGGCGCTGACGCTGCTGGCGTTCCTGCCGGTGCTCGCGATCGCCGGCGGCTACGGCCGGCTGAGCCGGGTCGAGCCCAACGCCGGCAACAGCTACAGCTGGGTCGGCCGCACCCTCAGCCCCTGGCTGGGCTTCCTGTCGGGCTGGGCGAGCCTCGTCGGCACGCTTCTCTTCATGGCCTACACCACGGCGGTCACCGGCTCGGCCGTCCTCCAACTGGCCGGCCAGGCCGGACTGCACCGCCTCGCGGGCCTCGCCCTCGACCCGGACTCCACCCTGCAGACCACCCTGATCGGCCTGGCGGTGCTGGCCGCCGCCACGGTCGTCGCGGTCCGCGGCCTCGACCTCGCCGCCCGGCTGCAGAAGTACCTGCTGGTCTTCGAGTACGCGGTGCTGCTGGGCTTCTGCGGCTACGGCCTGGTCGCCGGCGACCAGCCGTTCTCGCTCGACTGGTACAACCCGTTCGCCATCCCCTCGCTCTCCGCCCTGGCCCAGGGCATGGTGCTGGCGGTGTTCTGCTACTGGGGCTTCGAGTCGGTGTTCTCGATCGGCGAGGAGGTCCGGGACCCGCGCGACGCCTCCCGGGGCGGGTTCATCGCCCTCACGATGATCATGCTGCTGCTCCTCCTCGCCGGCACCGCCTTCCAGCGCGTCCTGCCGCTGGACGAGCTCGCCGGCAACGGCGCCCAGGGCCTCAGCTACTTCGGCGCCAAGCTCGCCGGCCAGCCGCTCGCGGCGCTGCCGCTGGTCGCGCTCACCCTCTCCGCCGCCGCCTCCCTCCAGGCCTCGGTCATCCCGACCGCCCGCGGCATGTTCGCCATGGGCCGCGACGGCACCCTCGGCCCGGTGTGGACCCGGCTCCACCCCCGGTTCGCCACACCCGCCACCGGCACGGTCCTGATCAGCGTGCTGGCGACCGCGATCGCCCTGGCCTCGCTCACCGTCCCGACCGTGAGCGACCTGATCTCCGCCGCGGTCAACGCCAGCGGCATCGTGGTCGCCTTCTCCTACGCGCTGACCGCCGTCGCGGCCGCGGTGCGCTTCCGCCACCTGCTGCGCACCTCCCCGTGGGAGGGCCTGCGGGCGGTGGTGGCACCGCTGCTCGGCGCGGCCGTGCTGCTCGCCGTCGGCGGCTACCTCGCCTGGACGTTCTACCGCTCGGCCGACCACTTCGAGCTCAGCGCCGACAACGGCTGGTTCCAGCTGCTGGTGCCCGCGCTGATGATCGGCTCCGGGCTGCCGGCCGCGGCCTGGGCCCGGTGGGTCCGCAAGTCCCCGTACTTCGCCGGCGGCCACGACGCCGGGCCCGGCGCACCGGGCGCACCCGACACGCCCGGGACCCCCGACACGCCGGGGGCCGACGTGCAGCGACCCGCCGTAAAGGCCTAGACCATTGACGCCGGCGCCCGGGCCGGTTTAGATGGCGGGACCTCTGGTGCAGCAGGGGGCCGCACCGCCCGAGTCCGGTGCGACGCACCGGAACACGAGACGGCCTCCTGCCGAGCACCCTCGCCGAGGGCGGAAGGAGCCCCCGAACAGGCGGTGCCATCCGTGGACGCTGTTGCCTCCGAAGTGCCCTGGACCTCCGGCCGCACTTCCCCCGCCACCCGTCCGAACCGGGCCGAGTCGGCCGGGCCGCTCTGGATCGTCGAGATCCCGGTGGCCGACAACACCGGGAACGGCCGGCAGATCTGCGCCGTCCACGCGCGGTCCGAACGGGAGGCCCTCCACGAGGCCCTGCGGCGGGCCCTGGATCCCGCATCCGTGGCCCGCCGCCGGGGCGCCGCCCTGGACCCGGGCAGAGCCACGGTCACCGCGTGGGACTGGCGGCAGACGCTCCTCTGACCGGAGGGCCCGCCGTCCGTCCGGTGGTGGACGACGACGCCCGGCCGCGTCCGGCCCGCGGACACGGCGGTCCGCGGGCCGTCGCGGCCGGCGGACGACGACGGGCCCTCCGGCAGCGGCCGTCCGGGGTACCCGCCGTACCCGTTCGGCGCAATCCGAATCGTGGGGACGGCCCGGTGTTCACAGACTCGTAGGCGGGGGTGGACTCAACCGGAGAGGCATCCTCATGAGCATCGCTCTTCGCCGCGCCCTCGCGGTGGCCGCAGTGGTTTCCGTCGGAGTCGGCCTGACTTCCTGCGGCAGCGCCAAGCAGTCGACCGGCAGCACATCCTCGGGCAGCGCGAGCGGAACCTCGGTCGGGGCGGTCAAGATCGGCCTGCTGCTGCCGGAGACCAAGACCACCCGGTACGAGCAGTTCGACCGCCCGCTGATCGAACAGAAGATCAAGGAACTGGCGCCGGACGCGCAGATCGACTACTACAACGCCAACCAGGACGCGACCACCCAGCAGACCCAGGTCGACACCGCCCTGACCAAGGGCGACAAGGTCCTCATCCTGGACCCGGTGGACTCCAAGTCGATCCAGTCCTCCGTCCAGAAGGCCCACGACGCGGGTGTCAAGGTGGTCTCCTACGACCGCCTGGCCCAGGGCCCGGTCGACACGTACGTGTCCTTCGACAACCACAAGGTCGGCCAGCTGCAGGGCCAGGCCCTGGTGGCAGCGGTGGGCGACAAGGCCAACGCCGGACAGATCATCATGATCAACGGCTCGCCCACCGACCCGAACGCGGCCGACTTCAAGGCCGGCGCACACAGCGCCATCGACGGCAAGCTGAAGATCGGCAAGGAGTACGACACTCCCCAGTGGGATCCGAACACCGCCAACCAGGAGGCCGCCGCGGGCATCACCGCGATCGGTGCGAACAACGTCGTCGGCATCTACTCCGCCAACGACGGTATGGCCGCCGGCGTCGCCACCGCGCAGAAGGCGGCCGGGATCAACGTCCCGCTCACCGGTCAGGACGCCCAGCTCGACGCCATCCAGCGCATCCTGATCAACACCCAGACCATGACGATCTACAAGCCATTCAAGCCGGAGGCCGACGCCGCGGCCGAGATGGCCGTCGGCCTGGCCAGCGGTGCGTCCCTCAGCCCCAGTGTCGTGCCGACGACGGCGACCAACGGCAGCAACAACAAGACGTTGGCCAACCTGATCACGCCGATCGTCGTGAACAAGGACAACATCAAGACCACCGTGGTCCAGGACGGCCTCTACACCGTCGCCCAGATCTGCACGCCGGACTACGCCGCCGCCTGCACCGCGGCCGGCCTCCAGTAGCCCGACGCTACCCCGTCACGAGCATGCCCCGTCTCCAAGCCGGAGACGGGGCAAGGGAGTTGGTCACTGTGGCAGGTGAGACCGTACTGGCCCTGCGCGGGGTCTCCAAACGGTTCGGCGCCGTCCAGGCGCTCACCGACATCGAGTTGGAGGTACACGCGGGCGAGGTCCTGGCACTGGTAGGCGACAACGGCGCCGGCAAGTCGACGCTGGTCAAGGCGATCGCCGGCGTGCACCAGCCGGACGACGGCGTCATCGAGTGGCACGGCAAGCCGGTCGCCATCCACCGCCCTCAGGACGCCCAGCAGTTGGGCATCGCCACCGTCTACCAGGACCTCGCGCTCTGCGACAACCTCGACGTGGTCGGGAACCTCTTCCTCGGCCGCGAGATCCGGCACTTCACCATCCTCGACGAGGTCGCGATGGAGAAGCGCTCCCGCACGCTGCTGGACACCCTGTCCATCCGCATCCCCAGCGTGCGGATCCCCGTCGCCTCGCTCTCCGGTGGTCAGCGCCAGGTGGTCGCGATCGCCCGCGCGCTGATCGGCTCACCGAAGGTCGTGATGCTGGACGAACCCACCGCAGCCCTCGGGGTCGAGCAGACCGCCCAGGTCCTCGACCTGGTCGAGCGGCTCCGCGAACAGGACCACGGCGTGATCCTCATCAGCCACAACATGGCCGACGTGATGGCCGTCGCGGACACCGTCGCGGTGCTGCGCCTGGGCCGCAACAACGGGGTCTTCGACAGGCGCTACACCAACCAGGAAGAGATCATCTCGGCCATCACTGGAGCCACGGACAACGCCGTGACCCGTCGGAAGGCCCGTGGCCAGGAGGATTCCCAGTGAGCGAGAACTTTCCCGGGGGCCCTGGGGGCGGCGAGCCCGAGCGCCACCACGTCCCGCTGCCCGAGGACAGCATGCCCAAGGGCGGCGTCAACGCGCCCGTCCCGGTGGCGGCCGAGGCCACCCCAGCCGTCGATCCCCGGCTGATCGTCCGCCAGGAGGGCATCAAGGGGTACCTGAGCGAGTTCCGCCGCCGCCTCGGCAGCGGCGAACTCGGCTCACTGCCGGTGGTGCTGGCCCTGATCGTGATCTGGGCCGTGTTCGGCAGCCTCGACAGCAGCTTCCTCTCCGCCCAGAACCTCTCCAACCTGTCCCAGCAGATCGTCGGCACCGGCATGATCGCGATCGGCGTGGTCTTCGTACTGCTGCTCGGCGAGATCGACCTCTCGGTCGGCTCGGTCAGCGGCCTGTGCGCGGCGATCTACGCCGTCCTGAGTGTCACCGACGGCGTCAACCAGTACGTCGCGCTGCTCACCGCCCTCGTCGGCGGTGCGGTGGTCGGCTGCATCCAGGGCGTCTTCTTCGCCAAGGTCGGCGTCCCCGCCTTCGTGGTCACCCTCGCCGGTAACCTCGGCTGGAACGGCCTGATGCTGCAGATTCTCGGCACCACCGGCACGGTCAACCTGCCCGGCAACGACATCGTCTCCCGGCTCTACAGCACGATCTACGGGCAGCAGATCGCCGCCTACGGCGCGGCGGCGATCGGCGTCCTGATCTTCCTGGGGGCCTCGCTGTTCGACGCGCGACGCCGCCAGGCCGCGGGCGTGCCGTCCCGCCCCGCGTCGGACATCGCGGTACGGACCGTGGTGCTGGCGATCATCGCCTTCCTCGCCGCCTACACGCTCAACCAGTACAAGGGGCTGCCGCTGGCGCTCCTGATCTTCCTGATCTTCATCGTGGTGCTGGACTTCGTGCTGCGCCGCACCGGCTACGGCCGGCAGGTCTTCGCGCTCGGCGGCAACATCGAGGGCGCCCGCCGGGCCGGTATCAACGTCTCGTGGATCCGGATCAGCGTCTTCATGATCTGTTCCACGATGGCGGCCGTCGGCGGTCTCTTCCTCGCCGCGCAGATCCAGTCGGCCAGCCAGACCTCCGGCGGCGGCAACCTGCTGATGAACGCCATCGCAGCGGCCGTCATCGGCGGGACCAGCCTCTTCGGCGGACGCGGCTCGACCTGGTCGGCCCTGCTCGGCGCGCTGGTGATCGGCTCGATCCAGTCCGGGATGAACATCGAGGGCCTCAGCAACGCCATCCAGTTCATGGTCACCGGCGCGGTGCTGCTGGCCGCGGTGGTCATCGACTCGCTGGCCCGCCGCTCCCAGAAGGCGGCCGGCCGGGCCTGACGACAGGCCTTCGCTCTCAGCCGGTGACGGCCGGTTCGGGCACCACCGCCCTTGCCATCCGGCCCGGCGCCCCCCGGTCGCGGGCGGGCGCCGGGCCGGACGGGCGCCGGGCCGGACGGGCGCCGGGCCGGACGGGCGCCGGGCCGGACGGGCGCCGGTGGCGGGCGGGCACAGGGCCAGGCGGGCGCCGGGCCGGGGCCCCGTTGGGTCAGGCGGAGGCGAGGCGGGCCGACCACTTGGCGCGCCAGGCGAGGGCGTCGGTGACTCCCTCGGCGATGGTGCGCCGCGCGGTCCAGCCGAGCAGCTCGCGGGCGGTGTCGACGGCGGCGTAGCAGCCGATGACGTCGCCGGGGCGCGGGTCGGCCTCGCGGACGTCGAGCTTCGTACCGGCGGCCGCTTCGAAGGCGGCGATCAGTTCGCGGACGGTGGTGCCCTCGCCGGTGCCGACGTTGATCACCCGGTAGCGGTCGGCGGCGGCGGGCTTGACCACCTCGTCGAAGCGGATGAGCGCGGCGACATGGGCCTCGGCGAGGTCCTGCACATGGATGTAGTCGCGGATGCCCGAACCGTCCCTGGTCGCCCAGTCGGTGCCGGTGACGGTGAACGGCGTGCCGCTGGTGTGGGCCTCGATCAGCTTGCCGAGCGCGTGGGTGGGGTTGAGGTCCTGGAGGCCGGTGCGCAGCTGCGGGTCGGCGCCGACGGGGTTGAAGTACCGCAGGGCGATGACGCGGATCCCCTCGGCGCCGTCACCCCGGGTCCAGTCCTGGAGGACGTGCTCCATCATCTGCTTGGTGCGCGCGTACGGGCTGTTCGCGTCGACGGCGCAGGTCTCGTCCACCCGGGCGTCCGGGGTGGGCGCGTAGATGGAGGCCGAGCTGCTGAAAACGACCCGGGTGCAGCCGTTGCGCTGGAGGGAGTCGAGCAGCTCGACGGTCTTGGCCACGTTCTCGCGGTAGTAGAAGAGCGGCTTGGCGACCGACTCCGGGACGACGATCCGGGCGGCGCAGTGCAGGGCGGCGTCGATGTCCGGGTGCTCGGCGAAGATCCGGTCGAGCAGCGCGCCGTCGGCGATGTCGCCCTGGTAGAACGCCCGGTCCTCGACGAACTCCGCCCGGCCCTTGGACAGGTCGTCGAGGATGACGGGCGTGATGCCCTGGTCGAGCAGCGCGGACGCCACCGTGCTGCCGATGTAACCCGCGCCACCGGTGATCAGGACCTTCTTCATATGCGGTTGCTCCCTTGCCTGGTCGGACGTCTCGGTCGTCGTCCGGTGACAGTGGGGACTGCCGGACGGGAACGATCGGTTCCACCGGGCCGCGGATCACTCCGTGGGGCTGCGGGTCAGCTCCTGCGGCAGCGGCGGCGAAGCCAGTAGCCGAGGCTGACCAGGAAGACGGCCGCGACGGCGGTACCGATGGCCGCCCAGGTGGCCGCGTCCGGAGTGCTGCCCGATTCCGACCGCTGCGGGGGCTGCGCGGCGGTGCCGGACGGGCCGGCGCCCTGGGCCGGGGTGGGGCCGACGGTGCCGGACGGGCCGGCGCCCTGGGCCGGGGTGGGGCCGACGGTGACGGCCGGGGTGGGCGCGGCGGTGACGGCCTGGGTGGGCGCGGCCGTGGTCGTCGGGGTCGGCACGGCGGCCGTGGGGGTCGGCAGCGGCGGGTCGGTGATGGCCGCCGCCTCGACGTCGAGTTCACGCTCGCCGTGCCCGAGCGAGGGGAAGGCGCAGTCGACGCTGATCCGCCAGTGGCCGGCCGGCAGGATCTCCCGGGTGGTGTAGGAGCCGGGGTGGCCGGCGACGGCGACCAGCCGCCACGGGCCGGCCGAGCGGCCGTCGGCGGAGGTGGCCGAGAGTGATCCGGCGAACTCCTCGACGACCGGCTCGTGGTCGTTCTCGAAGGTGGCGACGGTGGTGACGTGCCCGCCCTCCTGGCCGGTGACGTCGAGGTGGACGGTGTCGCCGTGAGCGGCGGCGGGGAGGGCGGCGGGTCCGAGGACGACCGCCCCGGCGAGGGCGAGGGCGGCGGCGAGCGGTCGGGTACGCATGGCGGGGTTCCTCGTGGGGGTGACCCGGGTGCGGCCGCCGCCGCGGTGACACGGGCGGCGGCCGCACCCGGGTGGGTGTCAACGGGCCTGGGCCCGTCTTCGAACACCCTCGGGCAGAGCGGTGTTCGAGGACGGGCCCGAGGTCAGGTCAGGAGGTCTTCTGCAGCGACCAGGACTGGTAGGCCTGACCGTTGGGCTTCTGCAGCTCCAGCAGCCAACCGCCGTAGTACCAGCGGTTGCTGACGCCGAGCACCAGGGTCGAGCCCTCGGCGCTCAGGGTGAACCCACCACCCGACGCGGTGAGCGTCCACTTCTGGGCGGCCGCGTCGGAGCAGGGCTGCTGGGCGAGGTACTGGCCGGCCACCGGGCCGCCGCCGAGCTGGAGGCACTTGTCCGAGCGGGCGGACTTGATCCGCACCGCGCCGGATCCGGCGTCCTCGAAGGTCCACTTCTGGTTGGCGTAACCGGTGCGCTGGTAGGCGATGGCCACGGTGCCGTCGTTCAGCGAGCTGCCCCAGAGGTCGGCGGCCTGCCCGGTGAGCCCGTTCACCAGGGTGTACTTGGCGCCGGGCTGCGGACGGCCGGCGTCGGCGAGGGTGCGGAAGGTGGCCGCGCGGCCGGGCTTGGAGACCGCACCCGCGCTGTCGCGGACGGCGACGGCCACAGTGTACGAGGTGCCGGGGGCGAGCCGGACCAGGCCCACCACGGTGGCGCGGACGGTGCCGATGGCCTGGCCGTTCAGCAGCACGTCGTAGCCGGCGGCGGCCGGGACGGCGGGCCAGCTCAGCACGACCGAGTTCTGGGTGATCTGACTGACCGTCGTGTCAGGGCCGGTGGTGCCGCCGGTCGGCGTGGCGGTCGGGGTGGGGGTCGGGGTCGGGGTGGTGCTCCCGGTGGGCGACGGGGTCCCGGTCGGGCTCGGGGTGCCCCCGGTGGCCGTGGGGGTCGGGCTCGGCGTACGGGTCGGCGTCGCGGTCGGCGTGCCGGTCGGGGTGCGGGTCGGCGAGGCCGTCGCGGTGGGCGTGGGGGTCGGGGTGGGGTTCGGGCCGGTACCGCCGCCGGCGATCAGGAAACGGTTGTTGGCGACGTTCCAGTGCGTGGCCAGGTAACTGCCGGGCGCGGGCGCGGTGTTGTAGTAGTCGTCGTGACGGCAGTCGAGCCGGCTGTCACTGGCGTTGTCCGGGCAGACCGTCTTCATCGCCGGGTAGTACGGGGTGTCCGAGTAGCACATGAGGTCCCACTCGTCGACGCAGTGGCCACCCTTGCTGGAGTTGGGTGCGCTGTTGCTCACCGCACCCAGGTTGTGGCCGAGTTCGTGGGCCGCCGTGTTTCCGCCCCAGCAGCCGGAGTCGGTCCGGCCGTACGAGGGACCGAAGTTGCTCAGGTTGTCCTGGCCGGGCCGCTCGTCGCCCGCGAAGGTGCCGATGCCGCAGTACACCTTGGCGTCGGTGAACATCATGTACTTGCGGTCCTTGCGGTTGAACCCCTGCGCGGCGAGCGCGCGGTTGCTCGCGTTGAAGTCGCCGATCTCGGAGTCCGAGATCTGCACGTTCAACACCGAGGCGGTGCAGTCGGGTTCGGTGACGAAGCGGACGTGCCGGACGCCGCCGGTCTCCTGGGCACTGGCGTTGTAGATGGTGTCGACCTCCGCCGCCCACTTCTTGAACGAGGGCAGGTACTGGGCGAAGCGGTCGCTGCTCGCGGTGTGGACGTACACCACCTGGACCCGGTTGCCGGCGCTGCCGTCGCCGTCGCAGACCACGGCGGAGCCGGCGGCGGGCGTCTGCTGCGGCGCCGCGGGGGCGCCCGCCGCCGGGGTGCCGGCGTCGCTGAGCAGCGCCTTCTGGCCGGCGTCCAGGACGGGCACCGAACCCTTCAACAGGTCGGCGGCGGCGGGCGGTTGGGCGTCGGCCGGCGGCGTGAGCGCCGGTACCTGGGCAGCCGCGGCGGCGACCGGCGGGACGTCCTTGTGGATGTCCACCTCCTTGGGCGGCGCGTCCGGCCCGTGGCTGCACAGCTGCCCGCCCGTCACCTCCAGCGAACCGGCGCACCGGTCGCCGGTCGGCAGGGTCAGACCGGCATAGACCAGACCGCGCTCCGGCTGGTCCTTGGGTATCTCGTGCAGCGGCGCGGCCTTCTGATCACGCTTCGGGGCGGGCGCCTGGGTGGCACCCTCGGCGGTACCGGTCTCCCCCGGCCCGCCGTCGTCGGCGACGACTCCGGCCGTGCCCGCCTCCGCCCGGTCGGCCGATCCGTCCACCGCCGCCGTGACGCCCGCCCGAACGGCGGCCGGCTCCAGCGCGGTCTGGATGCCCAGTGCGCCCGCGACCAGTCCGGCCGCCACCGCCACCGCCAGCAGCGCCGTGCGGCGCCCCGACCTCGTGCGCCGCTTGCGCCGGTGTTCCGTGCTCCGGTGTCCCATCGCGCTCTCTCCTGTCCTCGGTACGAGGCCCGCGCCACGCAACGTGGCTGCCGGGCCTTCCGACACCACGGAGACCGGGCACGACGGGAGGGGATAACAGAAACCTCTTTCGAAATTCGATCAGGCGGATCGGCGGCCCCGGCCGCGGACGCCGCCACCGGCCCTTCTCCGGGCCTGACGGTGGCTCCGGTCGCACACGGACTGGGGCCCGTTCCGTCCGGCTTCGGTACACGCGGCCGCGGCGCCCGGCCGGACGGCCGTCGGGAGAGGTTCCGTGCTGGGCGTGCAACGGCCTGAAACGGCCTGCCACGAGCGGCGCGGCTGCCGGCGCGACCGGGCGCAGACGTCAGCCCGGCCGGGGGATCCGGCGATGATGATCGTGCCGCCCCGTCCGGCCGCGAGCGGCCCAGAGCAGTCGGCGCGCGGCGGTGCCGGGGAGCGCGCTCGGGGGGTACGCGCTCCCCGACAGGAGGTGGTGGCGGCCACCCGGCCGGGCCGCCCGGGGGGTCCGGGCTCCGGCTGCCGTGACCGGAATGCTAGACCCGCCAGATAGCCCTGACCAGAGCCCTGACCAGCAGACTTCCCGCCCCGGACATGCCATTCGAACTCACCGTGCACACCCGCACCACCACCCGCGACACCACCCGGGAAGCAATCCGGGAGACGTTCAGGGAGACGTTCAGGGAGACCTTCCGGGACACCTCCGACGAAGCGTCACTCCGGCTGCCACGGCAGCCTCCGGACGGGGGGTCTCCGACGTCCCGGCCGAGCAGCGGGACACGCCCGTGCGCGCAGCCCGACGTGCTGCCGTAGTGCCGTGCTGCCGTGCTGCCGTGCACAAACTGCCGCGGACCGGGGGCCGGGTGACCACGCCGGCGGCGGGAGAGGGCACTCAGGCCGCCACATCCAGCAGGGGGACGGCGGTCCGGGAGGCCCTCGGCGCGTGCATGGTCGCGAGGGAGGCGGCGAGCCGGGCCGGGTCGCCGGCCAGCCAGAGCCGCAACGCGGCGGCGAGCGCGGCGCTCGCCGGACAGGTCGACAGCCCGCAGTCCAGGGCGACCCGGTCACCGAGCAGCGGGAGGAGGTCGGCGACGGGCGAGGGCAGCCAGAGGGTGACGGCGCAGGGTGCGGGGCGGGCCAGGACGCGCGTCAGCCGGAGCGCGGCGGCGTCGCCGTGCAGCGCGGGGATGACGTCGAGCAGGCCGTCCGCCGCCACCTCCGACACGTCGCTGCCGTGGCCGCGCGCGAGTGCGCGCAGCAGCGCCCGCTCGGCCGCGGTGATCCGGACGGTCAGCATGACTTCTTCGCAGTCCATGGTCCTGTTCCGCCTTCTGCTTCGGGTGTGCCCGTCGGTGGGTGTACTCGTCGTTCTTTACTCGTCGCCTGGGTTCTCGTCGCTCGCGTTCTCGTCGCGTGGTTCTCGTCGCGTGGTTGTCGTCGCTCGTCTGCTTGCCTGCCCCGGGCCCGGGCCCCGACCCGATCATGTCCTGCCCGTCAGAAGGCCGTCTCCACCGGCGCAATCAGGCCGTCGTGGCCCTCGTGCCCGTCGTGGCGGCGGCGGACAAGCAGGGCCGACACCGCCGCCCGGATCGACATGGATGCCGAACCGCCCACGGGTGAGGCCGCCCGGACGGGTCATCAGGCTCCTCCTCGGTTCCGGACGTGCACACGGGTTGCGGACCGTACGGACGGATCGCGGGCCGTACTGACGGGCGTCGGACCGACCGGACGGGTCCCGGACCATGTTGGACCGGCGGGGGCCCTCCGGCCGAGGGCCGAAGGACCCTGCCCGGGAGGCAAGGGCGGACGCGCCTTCGGCCGAGGCCGTCCGCCCAGGTCAGGCCCTGCACACGGAAGCGGGCGCCCGGTCGCGGGCATGATGCGGGTACCCACCACGCCGGCCGTCCCGTCCGAGGGCCGGTTGCGGACACCGTCCACCCCCGGCCAGACTCCGCCCGTGAACGAGACCGAGACCGATACCGAGACCGGGACGATCCCGCTCGACCGGGGCGACCCGCGCTGGGTCTTCCCCGCCCTCACCGAGGCCGAGGCCCCCGCCGTCGAGGCCGCACTCGCCCTCGCCGCCGGCCGGTTGCGCCGGTCTGCCGCCGGACTCGGCGTGCGGGCGGGCAGGACCGGGGCCGGGCTGGAGTACCACCGCACCGGCCCGATCGTGGCGGCGACCGTCACCGGCTTCGTCGAGGCGCCGGGCCTGCTCGTGGTCTGCGCGCTCGGGTTCCCGCGCCGCTGCGGGTTCGACCTGCGCTGGGGGCCGCCGTGGCGGGCCATGGTGGAGGTCGAGGTGGCGGGCGAGGTGGTGGAGGACTGGGAGGAGTGGTTCGAGCACCCCGTCGAGGCCGCCGAGGGGTTGGCCGCGGCGGCCGACCGATGGCTCGACCGGGTGGACGCCGACTTTCCGCCGCGCCACCGGGCCTGACGGCGCGGGAACGGTTCAGCACCCTCCCCCGGCCGCACCGCCCACCGGCCGGCGCGCCTACCACACCTCCGCCGCCCGACTCGCCCACCCCGCGCGCCGAGTCCTGGGGACGGCGCGCTCGATCCGCCGATGGAGTGATCCCCCGAGGTATGGCGCAACGCTCGCCGGACCGGCGCGTTTGCTATGGCGTGCGCCCCTCTGTTCACGGCGTGCGTGGGGGTCCGCCCTGGTCGGGGGCCCTCGGATCCCGCCTGTCGCGGCGGCGGCTCCGGCGGGCCCGCCGCGCCGGTCCCCCTGATGAGAGGTGATGTCATGCCCCTGACGACCGAGCTTCGTAGACCGATCGTTCCCTTCGGAAGCGCCCCCCGGCCGGCCGCCTCGGCCGCTCCCCCGCTCGCGCCGGGCGCGCTCCCGGGCCTCGGCCACGCCCCCGCCCTGCTGCGCGATCCGCTCGGCTTCCTCGGCTCGCTCTCCCGCCACGGCGGCGTCGTACGCATCCGGCTCGGGCCGCGCACGGTCTGTGTGGTCACCGACGCCCGCCTGGTGCACACCCTGCTGGTGACGCTCGCCCACGACTGCCCGCGCGGCGCCGTCCAGGACACCCTCAAGACCGCGTTCGGCGACGGCCTGCTGATGTCCGAGGGCCAGGCGCACCGCGACCGCCGACGGGTCGTCCAGCCCGCATTCGGCCCGGACCGTATGGCCGGATACCTCGCGGTGATGCACCAGGTCACCGAGGAGCGCGCCGCACGCTGGCGGCCGGGCCAAGTCCTCGACGTCGCCATGGAGATGAACCACCTCGCACTGGAGATCGTCACCCGGACGCTGTTCGACGCGCGGCTGAGCGAGGACGCCGCGCTCGCCTTCCACCGGGCTCTGCCCGACATGGTGAAGGGCCAGATCGTCCAGTCGCTCTACCCGCACCCGGCGTTCGCCCGGCTGCCGCTGCCGCTCAACCGGCGGTTCGACGCTGCCGTCCGGGTGCTGAACCAGGTGGTCGACCAGGCCGTCAACGGCGCTGCGCGGCCGACCGGCTGCCCGGCCGACGGCTCCGGGCGGTCCGGCGGCACCGCGGACACCACTCTGCCCGGGCTGCTGCGCGCCGCGAGCGACCCGGCCACCGGCCGCCCGCTCACCGAGGCGGACGTCCGCTCCGAGGCGATCACCATGTTCGGCGCGGGCACGGAGACCGTCTCCACCACGCTCACCTGGCTGATCGACGAGCTGCTGCGGCACCCCCGGGTGGAGGCCCGCGTCCTCGCCGAGCTGGACGAGCACCTCCCACCGGGCACCGTCCCCACCCCGGAGGCGCTCGCCCGGCTCACGTACACCCGCAGCGTCACCCGGGAGGTGGTCCGGCTGCACGCGCCGAACGCCTTCCTGATGCGGACCGCAGGCGTGCCGGTCGAGCTCGGCCCGTACCGGATCCCGGCCGGCACCGAGCTGCTCTACAGCCTCACCGCGCTGCACCGTGACCCGCTGCTCTACCCGGATCCACTGCGCTTCCAGCCCGGCCGGCGGCACGGGGGCGGCGGCACGGCGAGCGCCGGCCGGCATGCGTTTCTGCCGTTCGGCGCGGGCAAGCACAAGTGCATCGGCGAGGCGTTCGCCTGGGCGGAGCTGACCGTGGCCGCCGCCGCGATCCTGCGCCGCTGGCGGCCGACGGCGGTCCCGGGCACCCGGGCCCGCGAGGTGGTCTGGACCACCGTCCAGGCCCAGGGCTTACGCGTCCGACTCGCCCCGCGCGAGACCCCCGGCGCACCGAAGGCGCCCACCGTACGGCCGGCCGCCGCACGGCCCGCCACCTCGCGACCGGCCGCCGCAGCAGCCGTCGAAGCCGCCGCGGCAACCGCGCCGGGCACGGCCGCCACACCGGGCACGGCCGCACCGGCCGTCGCCGCCGTACCGCGGCCGGCGCGGCCCGCGTACCCGGCGCCTCGCCTGCCCGCCGCGGCCGCCCGTCGCCGCCTCCCCGGCGAGCTGCGCACCGCCACGGACCGGCACGCCGACTGGGCGCTCCACCACCGTCTGCTCTCCCCCGCCGAGCTGCCGCGCTACCAGGCCTACGCGCTCCCCGCGTTGATCGGCCACTCCTACCCGCGGGCCCGGGGCGCCGAACTCGACCTGCTGGTCGACGTGCTCGGCTGGTTCACCATCCTCGACGACCGCTTCGACGGCCCTCCCGGCCGCCGGCCGACGGAGGCGCACGCCGTCGTCGAGCCGCTGCTCGCCGTCCTGGACGGGGACGCCCCGGCAGCCGCGGCCGGCGACCCGCCGCTGCTGCACTCGTGGCGGGAGCTGTGGCAACGCCAGTGCGACGCCATGTCCCCCGCCTGGCGCGGGCGGAGCACCGTCGAGTGGCGGTCCTGCCTGGAGACCTTCCTCGCCGAGTCCGCCCACCGGGCCGGGCGCACCTCCCCCGGCCTGCCGGAGACCGTGCGGCTGCGCCGCCACGCCAGCTGTCTCTACCCGTTCATGAACATACTGGAGCGGGTCCACGGCGCCGAGGCGCCGGCCAGGCTGCACGCCGACCCCGCGCTGCACCGGCTGCGGGCGCACACCGCCGACGCGGCGACGCTCATCAACGACCTGTACTCACTGGAGCGGGAGGAGCGCCAGGCGGCAGTGGCCTTCAACACCGTGCTGGCCCTGCAACGCATCCGCGGCTGCACCCGCACCCAGGCCGCGGCGGCGGTCCGTGCCCGGGTCGCACGTCTGAGGGAGGAGAGCGACACCCTCCGGCGGCGCCTGCTGCTCCGACACCCGGCCGGCCACTGGTATCTGAACGGCACCCGGGAGCTGGTCGACGGCGTCCACGCGTGGACCAGCACCACCCGCCGGTACGTCAGTGACGGTCACGGCCTCAGCGATGGTCACGGCCTCGGTGACGTCCACGGCCTCAGCGATGGTCACAGCCTCGGTGACGGTCGTGCCCCCGATCAGGGGCACCACCTCAGTGGCGGTCGCCGAGGGTGAAGAGCAGGATGACGAATCCGGCGAAAAGGTGTGTGGCGAAGATGTAGATGCCCGCGCGGATCAGCATGGCCTTGCGCCTGCTCTTCTCGTCGCTGATGCCGTCGGCCATGGCCGGGTTCTCCTTCGGGTCGGGCGGTCGTGCCGCGTGGGCTTGGTCCGGGCGGGTGTGGGACGCCGCCCTCCCGGCTCTCACCTGCTGGTCGTGCGGGCGGCGCGCCCGGCGTCCGCGGCCTGCACGGCGCGGGCACCGGGCGAGCGGAGCTCGGTGAGCAGCGCGCCCTGGTCGGTGATCAGGTCGGTGAGGATGCGCCGGGCGGCGCGCAACAGCTCGGCCACGTCCGGCGTGCTCAGCGCGTAGACCACGGTGTTGCCCTCGCGGGTGGCCGTGACCAGCTGGGTCCGGCGCAGCACCGCGAGCTGCTGGGAGAGGTTGGACGGCTCGACCTCGATCTCGGCCAGCAGCTCGCGCACCGGCCTCGGCCCGTCCTGCAACAGCTCCAGCACGCGGATGCGGATCGGGTGCCCGAGGGTGCGGAAGAACTCCGCCTTCGCCTGGTACAGCGGGACCGGCATCGTCCGCTCCCTCCCTGGTGCTCGCCTGCGCACCGTGGCGCCCGGTGGGCGGGGTACCCGATGGGCGGTGGCCGGTGCCGCCACCGGCCGGTGGCCGGTTCGGCCGGTTCGGCCGGTTCGGCCGGTTCGGCCGGTTCGGCCGGTTCGGCCGTGGAGCATCATCCCCTGCGGATGAAGAATTCTTCAAGTCGTCATCGCATCGCGACCGCCCGAGCCCGCGGGCAGCGCCCGCGATCGCCCGCAGCCGCACCTTCTCCGGCCGAGTATTCGCAGCCGAACGGGCGGGGCCCGGGAGTCCGCCGCCTCCCGGGCCCCGCCGTACGCACTACCGGCCGGTCATCAGCACGGGACCACAACGTCCACGGTCACCGGCGCCGGGTTCCACGGGTAGGCGGCCACACTGAAGCTGCCGTGCACGGTCGACCCGCACGGCACCGTGCCGCCGACACCCCGCACCTGCACCGTGCTGGCCGTGAACAGCGTCCGCCCGTTCACCGAGCCGAGCGAGGCGCCGCCCACGATCTGCCCGGAGAGCCCGGTCAGCAGCTCGCGGGTCTGCGGCTGCGGACCACCCGGGCTCGGCGGCCCGGCCAGGGCGACCTGCCCGTAGAACTGGACGCCGTCGCCGGTGACCTCGGCGCACACCTTGGTCGACAGCCCGGCCTGCAGCCCGGCCGCACCACAGGTGACGGTCGTGGCCGTGGTCGTCGCAGTGGTCGCACCCGCCTCGGCCGGAACGGCCAGCAGGGTCGCCGCGCCGGCGACGCCCGCGGCGAGCAGAGTGATTCGGTTCATGCGGTTCTCCGTTTCCCAATTTCTCATAGCACCACATGTGACATTTCACATGTGGCGTGCCGCCACCCTCGCACACGATTCGAACGCCTGGCCGTCGATCCGGCATCGACTCACCGGACAGACCGGAAAGCAGCCTTCGATGGCGCGATCCCGGCCCTCCCCGCCTGGTGGGCCGACCGCAACACCCGAACCGGCTCGAACCCGTGTCCTTGACCGGCCGCCGGCGTTGAGCCGGCGTGAAACGTCTCCTCGCGATCGCCGCCGCCGTGACCGCCGCCCTCACGCTGACCGCGGTCGCCGCGCCGCCCGCGTCACTGCTCGGCGGCGAGGTCCGCCGGCTCCCCACCGAGGACCGGGTCGTGGCGCTCACCTTCAACGCCGCCTGGGACGAGACCGGGCTCGGCACCGTCCTCACCGAGCTGCGCGAGCGTGCCGCGCCCGCCGCATTCTTCCCCACCGGGCAGTTCGCCGAGCAGCATCCGGACGCCGTCCGCGCGGTGGCCGCCGCCGGGCACGGCCTCGGCAACCACTCCTACAGCCACCCGTTCTTCGCCGACCTCGGCCCGCAGCAGGCGCGCGCCGAGGTGCTGCGCGCCGACGCCGCGATCCGAACCGCCTCGGGCGCCGAGCCACTCCCGGTCTTCCGCTTCCCCTACAGCGAGACGACGCCGCAGCGGATCGCCGACGTCAACGCTCTCGGCTTCGCCGACCTCGAGTTCACCGCCGACACCAACGGCTACCTCGGCCCCGCCGGGGGCATGACCACCGCCAAGGCCGTCGACCGCGCGCTCGCCGCCCTCGTGCCCGGCGCGATCCTCCAACTCCACGTCGGCGCACCCGACGAGAGCCCCGACCACCGGTGCCTGGACGCCGAGGCGCTCCCACTGATCATCGACGCCGTCCGCGCCCGCGGCTACCGCTTCCTGGACCTGCGCGAACTGCTCGACGCTGAGTGAGGAGGCGACGGGCTACCAGGCTGACGGACTGACGGACTGACGGAGCATCGGGGTGGTGGAGCATCGGGGTGGCGGGATTGCCGAGCGACCAGGCACCGCGAGGCCCGGGGCGAGACGATCCTCGGCGGGCCCGGCCATCCGGCCCCGCCTGCTGTCTGTCGCCCACTGCCCCGCCACCCCGCCCGAACTGTCCTATGAGGGAGCCGGGTTGACCACCCGCTCGGGGATGTCGGCGGCGCAGGTCTTGTTCAACTCGTAGAGGGCGCGTCGGTGTTCGGCTGTGTCGCCGACGGCGGCCATGGTGGTGAACACGATCCCGGCCTGCCGGGCGCCGTCGAGGTACGGCGCGAACCGGGCCCCGTCGAACGCCTCCAGGTCGAGCTTCAGTCGCACCCATTCCACGGCCACGGGCCCCTCACTCGGTTCTGCTCCCCGGTACGCTCCTCACTCTAACGGCCGCGCCCGGCAAGGGAGGAGCGCAGGGTGTCGATCCTGTAGAGGGCATCGAGGAAGGCCCGGCGGTCCAGGTGGCCGCTGTCCAGGCCGTCGGCCAGGGCGGCGGCCGCGGCGTCGCCCTGGCCGACGTCGCGGGCCGAGCAGAGCAGCAGGTCCATACCCGCCCCGGCAGCGGCGAGGGCCCGGGCGGGGGTGTCGCCGAAGGAATCCAGCGCGCCGGCTTCGAGGGCATCGGTGATGGTGACGCCCTGGAAGCCCAGGCGCTCGCGGAGTTCGCCCTGGACGACGGCGGACGAGAGGCCGGCCGGGCGGGCCGGGTCGAGAGCGGGGTAGACGGCCCAGGAGGTCATGACCAGCCGGACGCCGGCGGCGATGGCGGCGCGGTAGGGCTCCTCGCCGCGGGCGCGGAGCTCGGCGAGCGGCACCGGGAGGGTGACGGGGCCCAGGTCGGTGTTCAGGTCACGTGCGGCGGAGCCGAGGCCGGGGAAGTGCTTGGCGGTGGCGGCGACGCCGAGCCCCTGCTGGGCGGTGAGGAAGGCGGCGCCCAAGGTGGCGACCACGGAGGGATCCTGGCCGTAGGAGCGTTCGGAGTGGTCGATGAAGTTGTCGGGGGTGTCGTAGACGTCGAGGACGGGGGCGAGGTTGGTGTTCAGGCCCGTGTCGGCGAGGTTGCGGCCGGCGCCGGCGCCCGACCGGGCGGCCTCGCCGACCGGGTCGGAGGCCAACCCGGTCCGGCGGGCGGAGAGTTCGGGTGCACCGAGGAGCCGCCGGACCTTGCCGCCCTCCTGGTCGGTCATCAGCAGCAGCGGCCGGCCACCCGGTGCCTCGGCGGCGGCCTGGTGCATCTGCTCGACAGCGGCGTGGAGTTGGGCGGTCACGGCGGTGTTGTCGCCGAACAGGATGACGCCGGCCGCCCGGCCCTCGCGGATTGCCTGGATCAGGGCAGGCGGCGGGGTCGGGCCGGGGTAGGAGTAGACGATCCGCCGGCCGGCGAGCAGCCGGGAGTCCTCGGTCGGCATGGGGGTGTTCCTCTCCGCGATGGGCGGCGGCGGCCGGTGGGTGCCGCGCGCCGTACCGGCCGGGGCCGGGGTCAGGGCGGTCAGCAGCAGGGCCAGCCCCGCGCAGCGGACGGTCCGCCGGAGCGACGGCATCGGGCCTCCCGGGTAGGGGACGGGGCTTGACACAGGTCTTGGCACAGACAGGGCTGGAACGGACAGCGCGTCGGACGGGCAGAGCGTCGGACGGTGGGGCGCCGGACGGTGGGGCGTCCGACAGATCGGGCTGAGCACGGGGCTCGGGGCGGATGGAGAAGGGAGCGGGGACTGAACGCGGACGGAACGGGGACCGGCGGGGGCCGGGCGATCCGGTGCGCCAGGCTATCGGGATCCGGCCCGGCCGGGCCGGGCGCGACGCGCCCCCGCTACCCCATCCGCCCTAACAACCGGCCGAGCACCGCGACGCCCTCGGCGATGTCGCCCGGCGCGCCGGCCGCGTAGCCGAGCACCAGCCCGGGCGGGTGCGGCAGCCTGGCGTGCCAGGAGAGCGGCTGCACCTTGACGCCGTGCGCGAGCGCCGCCGTGGCGAGTTCGGTGTCGGAGCAGTCGAGCCCGGCCGGGAAGGTGACCATCAGGTGTAGACCGGCCGCCGCGCCGTGCACGACGGCGCCCGGCAGGTGGGCGCCGATCGCGGCGATCATGGCGTCCCGGCGCCGCCGGTGCCGCGGGCGCAGCAGGCGCAGGTGGCGCTCCAGCTCGCCGGTCTCCATGAGCCTGGCCAGCACCAGTTGCGGCAGGGCCGCGTTGCCGAGGTCGGCGAAGCGTTTGGCGGCGAGGACTGCCTCGCGGTGGCGGGCCGGCACGAGCAGCCACCCGGTGCGCAGGGCGGGGGCGAGCAGTTTGGAGACGCTGCCGGTGTAGCAGACCTGTTCAGGGAGGACGGCGCGCAGCGCGGGCACGGGGGCGCGGTCGTAGCGGTGTTCGGCGTCGTAGTCGTCCTCGATGACGAGGCCGCCCTCGCCGGCCCAGCGGAGCAGGTCGCGGCGCCGTTCACCGCCGAGCACCACCCCGGCCGGGAACTGGTGGGCGGGGGTGAGCAGCACGGCCGGGGCGCCGGTGGCGCGCAGCGCGTCGATCCGGATGCCGTCGGCGTCGACCGGGACGGGCGGGGTCGCGGCGAGCCAGTGGCCGAGGTGCTGGCGGGTGCCGAGCGAGCCCGGGTCCTCGACGGCGACCTCGGTGATGCCGGCCCGGCCGAACACCTGGCCGAGCAGGGCGAGGGCCTGGGCGGCACCGGCGACGATCAGGACCTCGTCGGGGTCGGCGCGGATGCCCCGGTTACGGGCGAGCCAGTGTGAGACGGCCAGGCGGAGCGCGGGGGTGCCGCGCGGGTCGCCGTAGCCGAACTCGTAGGCGGGGAGCCCGTCGAGGACGGCGCGTTCGGCGCGCAGCCAGGCGGCCCGCGGGAAGGCGGCGAGGTCGGGTACGCCGGGCGAGAGGTCGATCCGGGCGGGAGTGGCCCGCAGCGCGTCGAAGCTCTCGGGGACGGGCGCGGAGTCGAACAGGGCGGGCACCGGGGCGGGCGGCCCGGCCGGCGGGGGCGGCGGCGCGGGGGTGGCGACGACGACGGTGCCGCCCCTGCCCCGGCCGGCGATCTGGCCCTCCTCGGTGAGCCGCCGGTAGGCGTCGGTGACGACCCCTCGGGAGACCTTCAGCTCCGCGGCGAGCACGCGGGTGGCGGGCAGCCGGCTGCCCGGGGGGAGGCGGCCGTCCGTGATCGCCCGGCGCAGCCGCCGGGCCAGCCAGTCGGCGAGCCCGCCGGCCGGGGCGTCGGCGGTGTCGAGCTGCAGGAAGTCGGCCCCGGCGGTTTTGGACCTGTCGAGGACCGGCTCTTTGGACCTGTTCACCGGTCCATTGTGCGGGCCAGGCTGGGGCCATGACGACGGAAACGACATTCCCGGAGACCATCTCGCAGTCGCGGGCCACCGGCCCCACGGAGGACCACGCCTATGTGCACGGCTATTCGACGACCGAGGCCCAGCGGCTCGGCGACCAGGCGGACACCCTCGCGGAGCTGCTGCACGCGGGCACGGCGTACCCGGCCGGCAGCCGGGTGCTGGAGGCGGGCTGCGGCGTCGGGGCCCAGACGCTGCACTTGCTGGCGGGCAGCCCCGGGGTGCGGCTGACGGCCGCCGACATCTCGGCCGACTCGCTCGCCCAGGCCCGCGCCCGGGTCGCGGCGCACGCGCCCGGCGCGCAGGTGACGTGGCACCACGGGGACCTGCACGAGCTGCCGTTCGCCGACGGCTCCTTCGACCATCTCTTCGTCTGCTTCGTGCTGGAGCACCTGGCCGACCCGGTGGCCGCGCTGGCCGCCCTGCGGCGGGTGCTGCGGCCGGGCGGGACGATCACCGTGATCGAGGGCGACCACGGCTCGGCGTTCTTCCACCCGGAGAGCCCCGCCGCCCGCGCGACGGTGGACCACCTCGTCCGGCTGCAGGCCGGCGCGGGCGGCGACGGCGAGCTCGGGCGGCGCCTGTACCCGCTGCTGACGGAGGCGGGGTTTCACGACGTCACCGTCCGCCCGCGGACCGTCTATGCGGACGGGAGCCGCCCGGAGCTGGTCGAGGGGTTCACCCGCCGCACCTTCGTCGCGATGGTCGAGTCCGTCCGCGCCGCCGCGCTCGCGGCCGGCCTCACCACGGCGGCCGCCTTCGATGAAGGCATCGCCGACCTGCGCCGCACCGCGGAGGAGGGCGGGACGTTCCACTACACCTTCTTCAAGGCGGTGGCGGTCAACTCCCGGGTGCACTGACCATCGGGGTCGATGACAGGGCTCACGGGTCGGTCCACCGAGCACGCGGGCGCGCTACCGGGCCCCGTCGTCCCCGTCGCCCAGGGTGGTGAGCAGGGTGCGCAGGGCGTCGATCAGGGCCTCGGTCTGCTGCGGGTCGAGGTCGGCCAGGATGCGCCGTTCGGTGGCGAGGTGGTCGGGGAGGGCGCGGTCGACCAGGGCGTGGCCCTCGGGGGTGAGGGCCACGTCGCGGCTGCGGCCGTCGGAGCCGCTGGGGGTGCGGGTGACCAGGCCCCGGGCCTCCAGCCGGTCGAGGCGCTGGCTGATCGCCCCGGAGGTGACCATCGCGGACTGCATCAGCCCGGTGGGGGTGAGCCGGTAGGGCGGGCCGCTGCGGCGCAGGGTGGCGAGGACGTCGAAGGAGGCGGCGTCCAGGTCGTGTTCGGCGAAGTTGCGTTTCAGCTCGGCGTCCACCAGGCGGGAGACCCGCTTGAGCCGGCCGATCACCTCCATCGGGGAAACGTCGAGGTCGGGGCGCTCCGCGCCCCACTGCCGCACCAGTCGGTCCACATGATCTGCCACGGGTCCAGCCTATGCGATGCCTTAGCGGTGAGATACCTCACATCGCCTGATTCGCCCGGCCGGCCCCAATCTGCCTTAGCGCTGAGATACATTGGCTTAGTGCTAAGGAATCGCCTCGGAATCGTGCTGCTGACCGCCCTCGCCCCCGCCATCTGGGGGTCGACCTACCTCGTCACCACCGAACTGCTCCCGCCCAACCGCCCGCTGCTCGCCGCGGTGCTCCGCGCCCTGCCCGCCGGAATCCTCCTCCTCGCCGTCACCCGCCGCCTGCCGACGGGCAGTTGGTGGTGGCGCTCACTGGTGCTGGGCGCGCTCAACATCGGCGCGTTCATGGCCCTCCTCTTCATCGCCGCCTACCGCCTGCCCGGCGGGGTCGCCGCCACCGTCGGCGCCGTCCAGCCGCTGATCGCCGCCGGACTCTCCGCCGGACTGCTCGGCGACCGGCTCTCGCTGCGCACCCTGATCTCCGGCATCGCCGGCGTGGCCGGCGTCAGCCTGCTGGTGCTGCGGGCCAACGCCCAGCTCGACGCCCTCGGCGTCGCGGCCGCGCTCGGCGGCGCCGTCGTGATGGCCACCGGAGTCGTCCTGTCCAAGCGGTGGACCTCACCCGCCCCACTGCTCGCCACCACCGGCTGGCAACTCACCGCCGGCGGCCTGATGCTCGTCCCCGTGGCGCTCCTGGTGGAGGGCGCACCGCCGTCCCACCTCACCGGCGCCAACCTGCTCGGCTACGGCTACCTCGGCCTGATCGGCGCCGCCGTCTCGTACGCGCTCTGGTTCCGTGGGATCCACGCGCTGCCGCCGACCTCCGTCACCTTCCTCGGACTGCTCAGCCCCGTGGTCGCCACCGCCCTCGGCTGGCTCGCCCTCGGACAGGACCTCTCGCCCGTCCAGGCGGTCGGCGCAGTCATCGTGCTCGGCTCACTGGTCGCCGCCCAGACCCAGCGGCCGCGCGCGGCCGCCCCGGCGCCGCTCCCCCGGCCCGCGGACGAGCAGCACCCCGCGCGCGAGCACGCCGCTTAGGGCTTGTCTGACGCTTCCCGCCGCGCGCACGACGCCGGGCATCCCGCCACCCGCTTCCCCTTTCCCACCGATCTCTGGAGAACCCCATGCGCATCACCGTGTTCGGCGCCACCGGCAACGTCGGCAGCCGCGTCATCGCCGAGGCCCTCGCCCGCGGCCACCAGGTCACCGCCGTCGTGCGCGACCCGTCCCGGCCGCACGGTCTGCCGGCCGAGGCCACGATCGCCACCGGCGACGCCCGCAACGCCGAGGACGTCACCCGGCTCGCCGCCGGCCAGGATGTGGTGATCAGCGCCACCCGCCCGGCACCCGGCAGCGAGGGCGAACTGGCCACCGCCACCAAGGGCCTGCTGGCCGGCCTGGCCGGAACGGGCGTGCGCCTGCTGGCCGTCGGCGGCGCCGGCAGCCTCACCCTGCCCGGTGGCAACGGCGCCACCGTCGTCGACGGCCCCGACTTCCCGGCCGGCTGGCTCCCCATCGCCCTCGCCTGCAGCGAGCAGCTCGGCCTCTACCGGGCCGACACCGCGGTCGACTGGGCCTACCTCAGCCCCGCCGCGCTCCTCGCACCGGGGGAGCGCACCGGCCGCTACCGCCTCGGCCGGGACGAGCTGGTGGTGGACGCCGCGGGCACCTCGGCCATCTCCATGGAGGACCTCGCCGTCGTGCTCATCGACGAGGCCGAGCACCCCGCCCACCACCGCACCCGCTTCACCGCGGCCTACTGAGTGGCCGGGGAGTGCCGCACCGGACGCCGCGCAGGCACAACCGTGCGCCCGGGCCCCCACGTCGTCGGTCCGACGATGCGGGGGCCCGGGCGCGACGGCGTCAGGACGTGACGCGCTCGATGGTGACCGTCCGGAGCACGACGTCCTCGACCGGGCGGTCGTTGGCACCGGTTTCGGTCTTGGCGATCGCGTCCACCACGTCGGTGCCCTCGACGACCTCGCCGAAGATGGTGTGCTTGGTGTTGAGGTGCGGGGCCGGGCCGACCGTGATGAAGAACTGCGAGCCGTTGGTGCCCCGGCCGTTCTGCTTCCCGGCGTTGGCCATGGCCAGCAGGTAGGGCCGGTTGAAGAAGAGGTCGGGGTGGATCTCGTCGTCGAACTTGTAGCCCGGGCCGCCGACGCCCAGGCCGAGCGGGTCACCACCCTGGATCATGAAGCCGGCGATCACCCGGTGGAAGACGGTGCCGTCGTAGAGCCGGTCGCTCGACGTCTCTCCGGTCTCCGGGTGCGTCCACTCCCGCTCGCCCTGGGCGAGTTCCACGAAGTTGCGGACGGTCTTGGGCGCGTGGTTCGGGAACAGCCTGACCTTGATCGTGCCGAGGGTCGTGTCCAGCGTCGCGATGAGGCTCTCAGCCACCGTCTGTCTCCTGCGTCGAAGGGCCGGGGGTCGAGCCGCAGCCGCCCCCGCTTTTCCGCGCATACAGTAGTCGACCGGTCGCGCTTGGAGACCGGCCGACGGCCCGGCGCGGGAGACCCCGGCCCGGCGGAACGCCCGGCGCCCGCCCGGCCGGTTACCGCGGGGCCCGGTCCGGTGCCGGATCCGGGACGACGGCGGCGATCCGGCCGCCGCCGAAGAACCGCAGCCGCTCGGCCCGCGCCCGATGACCCCACCCCTTGACCCGGTGGAAGCAGAGGTCGGCCGGGACGGGGGCATCCCGCAGGTCCGCCACCAGCGCGTTCGCCGGCAGTCGGGCCGCCGCCGCGGCCCGCAGCGGGTCACCGTCCGCCGACCAGCCGTGCGGCGGGGCCGGGTGGACCCACGGCTCGCCGGTGTTGGGGAAGAAGTGCTGACCGCCCGCCAGCGCCCGGCTCGCGAAGCGGGTGCCGTCCACGCCGCCCTCCGCCGTCCTCGCCCGCTGCGCCGCGCCGCGGGCGATCCGGGCGAGACGGAGCAGCAGGTGCGGCAAGGACTCGGCGAGCAGGGTGAGCTCCGGGGACTCCGCGAGCCGCTCCGCGTCCGCCGGGACGGAGACGACGTAGCCCCACGCCCCCGACTCCTGGTCGATCCGCACCTGGACCGAGGCACTCCGGCGGCCGTACTCGATCGACGCGACCGGCCAGAAGGACCCCACGCCACCGACCATCTCCACCAGCGCGGGCGAAAGCCGAGCGGCGGCCGAGCCGGCGCGCAGTTCGACCGGGGCCAGCCCGGCGATCCGGACGCCGCCCAGCTCCCGCAGCACGGCGCGCACGTCGCCGGGCAGCGGCACGGGCCAGGCATCGAGCTCGGCCTCACCGCACCCCTCGTCCAGCTCGACCAGACCGGGCAGCTCCGCCGCCAGGGCCCGCAGCTCGGCCACCGCGCGCTCGGGCGCGTCGGCCGGGACGGCGGGGCGCGCCACCGGGCGGCCGAGGAAGTCACCGCTGACGAGGCTGCGGATCAGCAGCACCTGGCCGTCGCCGGCGAGCGCGAACCCGGTCTCGCTGCTGCCGGTGTCCGCCGTGTCGTAGGAGAAGGAGTAGTAGGGCTCCCAGGCGAGCAGGCACGGGTAGCCGGGCAGCGCCCGCAGGTCCACGACGTCGGTCAGGCTGTCGCCGGGGCCCGCGAGCCGGGCCAGCCCGGGGTCGTCGGCGGCCGCGCGCAGCGAGGGGACGGCGGCCACCGTCCCGGCCCGGGCGGTCTCCTCCCAGGCCTCGCCGCCCCGGGCCAGCCGGCCGGCGAACTCGGGCAGCCACCCGACGAATCCGGGCGCCTCGACGGTGCTCTCCGCCTCGTCCCAGGGCTCGATCAGGAGCACCGGGCCCCAGTCGTCACGCTGCCCGGTCCCTACGCCGACCAGCACCTCGCCACCCTCGTACCCGGTCCCGCCGACGGCCAGGTAGCCGTCTCCGAAGCCGCCCGGTCCGGACGGTCCGAAGGAGTAGGTGCCCCACTCGTCACTCTCGACACCGCCGACCTCACGCAGTACCGCCCGGCAGGCCTCGGGGACGAAGACCGGCCAGGAGTCCATCTGCTCGTCGGTGAAGCCGGCCAGCAGCTCCACCTCGTCGGGCAGCTCCTCGGCCAGCGCGCGCAGCGCGGCAAGCGCCCGCTGCGCCTGGCTCGCGCCCCGCCCGGCGCCCCGGTGCGTGCCGTGATCCGTCCCCCGGTCCATGCCCTGGTCCGTCGTCATGTCTGTACCGCCCGCCCTGCTGTGGTGCCGTCCTGATCGCTGCGGACGGCAGCCTAGCGGCCGTCACGGACAACGGGCCGCCGTCGAGGGCGGGCACCGTCCGTCCTGCCCCGGTGTTCGTCCCCTGGGCACTCCACCAGGGGCTGCCGATGCTCCGACAGCTGTGCCGCGCGCCCCGGACACCCCCCGGACAACCACCGTCCGGGGGGTGTCTCCAGCTACACCCCCAAGACGGGTGCCCACCCCATCGATCACCCGGCTCCGGGCGGCCAGGATCATGGACGTGAACGCGAACGTGACCCGCCCTGACCCGTCCACCCCTGCCGACAGCCGTACCGGCACCGGCGCCCGCACCGGCACGCGCCGGCGCCTGACGCCGCTCGCCGCCCTGACGGCCGCGCTGCTCGCCGCCGTCACCCTGCCCGCCACCGCCGGGGCCGCCGGCACTTCGGCCTTGCCCGCCACACCTGCCGTCCCCGCCCGGTACGCGCAGCAGCACCTCGCCTGGCAGCCCTGCGCCGAGGAGCCCTCGCTGGAGTGCGCCACCATGGCCGTCCCGCGCGACTGGCACCACCCGGCGGGCGGCCCGGACCTCACCGTCGCGGTCTCCCGGCACCGCGTGGCCGACCCTGCCCAGCGGCGCGGCACGCTGCTCATGGCGGCCGGCGGCCCCGGCGGCAAGGGTCTGCTGCGCCCGGCCGGCTTCGCGCACGACGCGCCCGCCCTCGGGGCGGCGTACGACGTGGTGGGCTTCGACCAGCGCGGGGTCGGCCACAGCACCCAGGCCGTCTGTCAGACCCCCGAGGAGTTCCAGGCCTTCTTCGCCGGGGACTTCCGTGACGACTCCCCCGCCGCACGGGACCGCGTCATCGCCAACTCCCGCAAGCTCGCGGCCGACTGCGAGCAGCGCAGCGGCGGCCTGCTGCCCTACCTGACCACCGAGCAGACCGCCCGCGACATCGACCTCTTCCGCGCCCTGCTCGGCGAGCGGCGGATCACCTACTACGGCCCGTCCTACGCCACCATGATCGGGGCGTACTACGCGACGCTCTTCCCGCAGCGGGTCGAGCGGATGGTGCTGGACAGCAACATCGGCTTCGACGGCAGCTGGGAGCAGTTCCAGCTCGGCCAGCCGATGAGCTTCCAGCGCCGCTTCGACGAGGACTTCCTGCCCTGGCTCGCGGCGCGCGACAGCACCTACCACTACGGCTCCACCCCCGCCGAGGCCAAGGCCCGCTGGGAGCAGCGGCGCGCCGCCCTGCACGACAACCCGCTCGTCGACGGCACGCTGACGATAGGCCCCAACCAACTGGACAACGGCACCATCCAGGGCATCTACAGCAGGGACAACGGCTTCCCGCTGCTGGCCACCTCGCTGACGGCACTGGAGGACTGGCCCGGTGCCGACCCGGCCGCACGGGCGACGGCGCGGCGGGTCTTCGGCGAGTACCTCAGCCCGGAGTTCCTCGCCGAGTTCTTCTCGGTGACCTGCAACGACACGGCCTGGAGCCGCGACCTCTCCGTCTGGGCCGCCCGGGGCGCCGAGAACACCGCCCGGTGGCCGCTGGTGGGCGCCCGGACACTGGCCTTCGCCGCCGTCTGCGCCACCTGGCCGGCCCCCACGGCGCCGGAGGTCCGCGTCACCGGCGCCGGGCTGCCGCCCACGCTGATGCTCAACTCGGTCCACGACCCGGCGACGTACTACGAGGCCGCCCTCTCCGCCCACCGCGCGCTGCGCGGCTCCCGTCTGGTGACGGTCACCGGCAACGGCGACCACGGCCAGTACCCCGGCCCGAACACCTGCGTCCGCGGCGTCGTCGAGTCCTACCTGCTCGCCGGCCGGATACCCGCGCGTGACCTCACCTGCCCTTCCCCGCAGACGAGTTGACCGGTCCGCCGCCGACGTACTCCAGCGGCGGGCCGTCGACCGACGGCAGCGCCTCGCCCAGCAGGTCGCGGGCGGAGCCGTGCATCGGCAGCTGGCATCCGGGCATCCGGCCTCCGCGCTCATGTCGGCCTCATGAGGACATGGCCCGCGGACGCGGCGTGGCCGCCGGACGGAATCCGGCGGCCACGGGGCAGGGGCGGGTGTCGGGGCGCTCAGGGGCGGTCAGGTACTCAGGGGCGTTCGAGGGTGATGGAGTTGACCGGGCCGAGGTCGGCCCAGACGCCGTTCTGGGCGGGCATGTCGTAGTTGCAGTTGGTGCCGTTGTAGCCGAGGCACAGGTGGGAGTGGGCGCCGCCGGACTGGTTGTTGAGGACCCAGTGCCAGCCGGTCTTGTTCTGCAGGTTGTGGGCGCCGTAGCTCCAGAACACGTCGGTCGGCGGGGTGGAGGTGGGCGCGCCCTCGCCGTAGACGCAGACCGCCCCGTACGGGCAGCCGTCCCACGAGCCGTCGGCGGCCTGGGCGCCGGTGGTGCCGAGGGCGGTCATGGCGGCGGTCGCGAGGGCGAGCGCGGCGGCGGCGTGGATGATCTTGCGCATGGGTGGATCTCCCTCTGGTGTGGCTGGTCTGGCCAGTGGTCAGCAGCGTAGGAGGGGTGCGGCGGGAGCGGTCCCTGACAGATGACAGGGTCCCCTTCGAGCTCCTCCGGCGACCGCCGGGCGGCCCGCCGGAGCTGGCGGATCGGCCGGAGCCGGCGGGTCGGCCGTGGTCACGGCAGGACGCCCCCCGGCTCCGGGGCCCCGAGGTCCTGCCTGCCGACGACGCGCAGCAGCTCCAGCCGTTCCGCCGTGTCCGAACCCGGGTCGGCGGTGTAGACCAGCAGCAGCTGGTCCTGGCCGCCGGTCGCCAGGACTTCGCAGTCGAGGTCGAGCCGGCCGACCACCGGGTGCAGGAGGGTCTTGCGGCTGCTGCGCCGGACGGCGACGTCGTGCCGTTCCCAGTAGGCGGCGAACTCCTCGCCGGTGGCCCGCAGCCGGTCGAGCAGGGCTGCGAGGTGCCGGTCCCCGGGCCGGGCGGCGTGGGCCGCGCGCAGGTGGGCGACGTGGGCGCGGGCGAGGGCGTCGTGCTCCTCGGGTGGGAAGAGGGCGCGGGCGGCGGGGTCGGCGAACCAGCGGACCGTCACGTTGCGCAGGTGGGGCGCCCGGTCCGCCGCGTCGCCGAGGAGCGCGGCGGCCATCGGGTTCTGGGCGAGGACGTCGCCGACGTCCGAGACGACCTGGGCCGGGGTGTCGTGCAGACGGTCCAGGATCAGCAGCAGGCCGGGCCGGATGTGGCTCAACGGGCTGTGCCGGCGCGGCGGTTCGTGGCCGGCCAGGTGGAAGAGGTGGTCGCGTTCGTCGTCGGTCAGGCGTAGCGCGCGGGCGAGGGCGGCGGCCAGCTGCGGCGACGGCTGGGGGCCGCGCCGCTGTTCCAGCCGGGCGTAGTAGTCGACCGAGAGCCCGGCCAGTTGGGCGACCTCCTCGCGGCGCAGGCCCGGCGTGCGACGCCGGGCGCCGGGCGGCAGGCCCACGTCGGCGGGGGCGAGGCGCGCGCGACGACGGGTCAGGAAGTCGGCCAGGGCCGGTCGGTCGATCATGCGTTCAGCATCGCGCACCGGCGGCACGCCGAGCCAGGGATCGCCGATCCCTGGTTGAGGAGGTCTCTCCCGCCGCCGCGGCCGGCCCGGAAGAGTCTGTCGCGGCGGCCGGACGGGCCGACCGGCGGACGAACGGCCGACGAGGAGTCGACGATGACGGTGTTTCTGGTGACCGGGGCGACGGGACAGGTCGGCCGCAGGTTCGTGCCGCGGCTGGCGCAGTGGGCCGGCGCGGACGCGGTCCGCGTGCTGGTGCGGGACGAGGCGCGGGCCGCCGCCCTGGCGGCGCTCGGCGTGCAGGTGGTGGTCGGCGACCTGCGGGAGCAGGCGGACCGGGCCCGTGCCCTGGACGGCGCGGACGTGGTGGTCAACGTGGCGGCGGCGCTGCGCGGGGTGCCCGACGGGGAGGCGTTCGCGGTGAACCGGGACGCGGCGGTGGCGCTGGGCCGGGAGGCGGCCGGGGCCGGCGTGCGCCGGTTCGTGCACACCAGCACCAACCTGGTGTACGGGTGCGGGCTGGGCCGCCCGGCCGTCGAGGCGGACCGGTTGAACCCGGATGCCTCCTGGGGCGCGTACGCCGCGTCGAAGGCCGAGGCGGAGGCGGGGCTGCGGGAGCTGGGAGGCCGGCTGCCGCTGGTGGTCACCCGGCTGGCGTTCGTCTACGGCGAGGGCGACCCGCATCTGGCGGCCTCGCTGCACTGGGCGGGCCGGTGGCCTTCGCACCGTCGGCTGGCCGTGGTCCACCACGCCGACGTGGCGCAGGCGCTGTGGCGCGCGGCGGTCATGCCCGGCGCGGAGGGCCGGACGTACAACGTGGGCGACGACGCGCCGGTGACGGCCTGGGACCTGCACGAGATCAACGGGGTGCCGCAGCCGGAGGGCGTGGCCGGGCTCGACCTGCCCGACCCGTGGGACGGGCAGGTCTCGACCGCGGCGATCCGCCGGGAGCTGGGGTGGCGCCCGCTCTACCCGTCGGTGTGGACGGCCCGCGATGCCGGGGCGCTCTGAGGCCATCGCTCCGCGCCGGCCGGCGCCGCCGGATCAGGGGGACAACCGGTACCGCGACCGCCCCGGCCAGCGCCCCAAAGAAGAGTGGGGCGTTCCACCACGGCACCAGCTCGACGGAGCGCCCGTCCGGCCAGCGGCAGACGTGCGAGGGCGGGAAGAACCCCTCCTCGAACCGGATCCCCTGGTGCTCCGGCGCCCGGTACCCCTGGGCGCTCCAGCCGCCTTCGATCGCGTTGACGCACGGCCGGGTCGGGCGGGTGTCGAAGCCGGCCATCATGCCGAGGAACCAGACCACACCGGCCAGTCCCAGCAGCAGCGCCGTCGAGGCCACCCGTGCCGCGGTCGCCGTCCCTGCCATGCCCGTCCCCCGCCAGATCGTTCGTCCACGCCTACCGAGCAGAGACGATCATGATGCGGCCCGCGGTTCCACGGCCGGCGGCCGGCACCTGCGGGAGCCGCACGGCGCGCGACGGGCACCGCCCGGTTCTCGACCACCGCGGCTCGGCGCCGGCAACCGAGCCGTACCGGCCCGTGGCCACCCCGGCCCGGCGCCCGCCCCGAGGCGTACTCCTCCGCTCCCGCACGGCCGGGCCAAGGCCGGGGGGAGGTCCTGTCCTGGCAGGACCTACCCCCGGCCGGCGGCCGCTACCGCGGCGCCGGGGCGTAACCGGCGGGCCGGGTGGTGAAGGTGCCCCGGCCCTGGGTGCGACTGCGCAACCTGGTCGCGTAGCCGAAGAGTTCGGCCAGCGGAACGGTCGCCGAGACCACCGCGGTGCCGGCCCTCGGCGCCGAGCCCTGGACCTTGCCGCGGCGGGCGGCGAGGTCACCGAGCACGCCACCCACCGCGTCCTCGGGCACGCTCACCGTCACCTCGGCGACCGGCTCCAGCAGCAGCGGGCCGGACTTCCGCAGCGCCTCGCGCAGGGCGAGCCGCCCGGCGGTGCGGAACGCCAGGTCCGAGGAGTCCTTCGGGTGGGTGGCCCCGTCGGTCAGCGTGACGAGCACGCCCGTGACGGGGTGGCCGCCCAGCGGGCCCTCGGCGAGGGCGTCCCGGCAGCCGCCCTCGACCGCCTGGACGTACTCCTTGGGCACCCGCCCGCCGGTGACGGTGGAACGGAACACGAAACCCTCGGCCCCCTCGCCGTCCAGCGGCGCCACGTCCAGCACGATGTGGGCGAACTGGCCGGCGCCGCCGTCCTGTTTGACGTGCCGGTACACCAGGCCGGAGACGCCGCCGGCGATGGTCTCCCGGTAGGCGACCTGCGGCCGCCCGACGGTGACCTCCAGCCGGTGGGTGCGGCGGATCTTCTCCACCGCGACCTCGAGGTGCAGCTCGCCCATGCCGGACAGCACCCGCTGGCCCGTCTCCGGGTCGGTGCGGACCACCAGCGACGGGTCCTCCTCGGCGAGCCGGGCCAGCGCCGTGGCGAGCCGGTCGGTGTCGGTGGCCCGCCGGGCCTCGACGGCCACCGTGACGACCGGGTCGGCCGCGACGGTCGGCTCCAGGAGCACCGGCGCGCCGGGCGCGCAGAGCGTGGCGCCCGCACGGGCGGCCTTCGCACCGACCACCGCGACGATGTCCCCCGCCACCGCCGACCCGGTCTCGGCGTGCCGGTCGGCCTGCACCCGGAGGATCCGGGCGATCCGCTCGGTGCGTCCCGTGCCGGCGTCCAGCACCGTGTCCCCCTTTCGCAGTGTTCCGGAGTAGACGCGCAGATAGGTGAGCCGGCCGGTGGAGGTGGCGTTCACCTTGAAGACCAGCGCCGCGAACGGCCCGGCCGGGTCGGCGGCGCGCTCCAGCACCGTGCCGTCGGGACCGCGCGTCGAACCGCCCTCGGGACCGCCCACGGGATCACCCGTGGAATCGCCTGCGGGAAGGCCGGTGGAAAGGCCGGTGGGAAGGCCCTTGGCACGGCCGACCGGTGTGCCGCGCACGGCGGGCACGTCCAGCGGCGAGGGCAGGTACGCCACCACGGCCTCCAGCAGAGGCTCGATGCCCCGGTTCCGGTAGGCCGAGCCGCAGAGCACGACCACGGCCTCGCCGGTGCGGGTGAGGTCGCGCAGGGCGGCGGCCAGCGTGCCCGGGGCCAGCGACCCCCGGTCGCAGAACTCCTCCAGTGCGCCGGGATGGAGCCCGGCCACCGCCTCCTCCAGCGCATGGCGGCGCCGCTCGGCCTCCTCCCGCAGCTCCTCGGGCACCGGCCCCTCGCGGTACGGGTCCGGGCCGGGCTGGTCCTCCCAGGTCAGGGCACGCATCGTCAGCAGGTCGACCACGCCGGTGAAACCGTCCTCCCGCCCGATCGGCAGTTGGACGGCCAGCGGGGCCGGGTGCAGCCGCTCGCGGATGGAGGCGACGGCCGCGTCCAGGTCGGCGCCGGCACGGTCGAGCTTGTTGACGAAGGCGATCCGGGGCACGCCGTGCCGGTCGGCCTGCCGCCAGACCGACTCGCTCTGCGGTTCGACGCCGGCGACGGCGTCGAACACCGCCACCGCCCCGTCGAGCACCCGCAGCGAGCGCTCCACCTCGTCGGCGAAGTCGACGTGGCCCGGGGTGTCGATCAGGTTGATCCGGTGGCCGTCCCAGGCGCAACTGACCGCCGCGGCGAAGATGGTGATGCCCCGGTCGCGCTCCTGCGGGTCGAAGTCGGTGACGGTGGTGCCGTCGTGGACCTCACCGCGCTTGTGGGTCTCCCCGGTCAGGAACAGGATGCGCTCGGTGACGGTGGTCTTGCCCGCGTCCACATGGGCGAGGATGCCGAGGTTGCGGACGCTGGCGATGGTCTGGACGGTCGTGGTGGCGAGGTCGGTGCGCATGGCCCGGTGCCTTTCGGGGTGTTCCGGAAAAGGGCGGCGCGATTGCGGCGACGGAACGGCCACGACGCGGGGCCGGAGAGCACTCGGCCACGCGGGACCTCACCCGGGCACCCCGTCAACCGGGACACCGCGGTGGTGAGTTCAGGCGTTCGTCGCAGGAATCCGATGCCGGCCGCGCAGCGGGCACCGGGCGCACGAGGACACCAGGATCACCTCGTACCGCGAGGAGGGAACGACGACAGCGGTGCGGTAGCGCACGGCCTGCCCTCCCTCGACTCGTCACGGTGGCACCGCCCCCGGAACGGTGGCGGCGCATGTCTGCGAGCCGAGTCTAGGGAAGGAGGCCGACCGCGGTCACCGGGTTTTCGGAGCCCGGCTCCGGGCGGCCGCCGACACCGCCCCCTTCGACGTGGCCGCCGATCCGGCGTTCGCCGACCCCACCGCCGGGTGGGGCGCCCCACCATGGGAGTTCACCGGCCCGCCCGCCCCGCTGTACGCGGCCGGCAAGGCCATGACGGCGCGGATCGAGCGGTTCTACGACGACCCGCTCGTCGACCTCCCCGAGGAGGCCGCAGAGCGCCTGGCCACGCTGGGGCCCGCGGCCCTCGACGTCGCGCCGGAGCACGGCGCCTCCATGGTGCTGCTCGGCCCCGACCGCGAGACGGACCAGTACGTGGTGGCGCCGTACGGCCGGGGCCCGGAACGGATCCTGCTCGATGCGGGCCGCCCGGACTTCACCGAGTGCCCGCTCTACTTCGTCATCCGCGACGAGGACTTGGCCGCCGGCGACTTCAGCGGGGTCGAGGCCGTCACCGTCCAGCGGTGACGGGCCCGGGCGCCGAGGGTGAGGTGCCGGTCGGGCGCTCAGCCGGGATGAGTGCGTCCCACTGATCCCGGGTCGGGCCGTCGTACGTCGGCGAGAAGTCCGGGTTGGCGGCCAGCCAGGCGGTGACGTGCCGGTCCACCTCGTCCGTGCCGTAGGCGTCGTCGGCCGATCGCAGGAGATGGCGCACCTGGGCCCGGGCCCTCATGACCACGGGATCGTCGAAGGCGCAGGCGGCGAGGGCGGCGGCCCGCCGGTCCGACATCGGTGAACTCTCCGCAAGGCGTTGCGCGTTGAGACGGTCGGCCGTCACCTGGGCGTCGAACCACGGGCGGAGGGCCTGTACCGTCCAGGTGTGGTAGCCGACTGGGTCCGCGGCGATCCGGTCGGCATGGGTGGCGAGGTGCTGGGCGGCGCGCAGGCCGAGGGCCGCGCCGTGGCCCAGGGTGGGATTGGTGTGGATGAGGCTGTCCCCGGCGTTGACCAGGCCGGTGACGACAGGTCCGTCAGCATCGGCGAGGGCGGTCCAGCGGTTGTCCAGTCCGGCCATCGGCAGGACGGCCGACTGCGGTTCGGGGGCCAGGCCTAGCCAGGCGGCGGTGGCGGGGAACCGGCGGGCGGCAGCCTCGAACACGGCCGGGTCGGTGAGCGCGCCGCGGGTCGGATCCCCCGTGGAGAGCACCAGGTTCACCGCGAAGGTGTCGTTGTCGGAAGGGAAGACGCCGGCGAGCGCGAACGGTGCGGCCGAGCCGTTCTTCACCCGCCCGGGGTCACGGGGGCCGTCGGCGCGCAGGCGGTACCAGCGGCACAGATAGGCGATCCCGGCACGGTGGCTGTCGACCACGGGCGGGCGGCAGCCGGCCGCGATCAGCCAGGCGGGGACGGGCGAGCGGCGACCGGACGCATCGACGACGAGGTCCGCCCGGTGTACGTCCGCACCCGCCTGCACGCCGGTGACCCGGGCAGGACGGCCCTCCTCGACGGCGAGGCCGCGCACCCGGCACCCTCGCCGTACCTCGACGGTGCGTTCCCGTCGCACGGCCGCCGTCAGAGCGGCCTCCAGCACGATGCGGCGGGTGCGCAGGGTCACCAGCTCCTCGTCGCCGTCCCGGTACGGCGGGTGCTCGCCGAACCAGTCGAACTCGTGGTATTCCCAGGCTCCGCGCGCCAGCAGGTCCGCGTACACGTCGGGGGCCTCGGTGCGCAGCACGGTGCGTACGGGTGCGAGGAGCGAGTGGGGCTGGACGGCCTGCGGGATCCGGGGCCTGTGCCAGTCGAAGAAGTCCCCGTCCAGGTCCTCCCCGGCCTGCCGTGCGTCCTGCTCGAACAGCGTGACCGTGTGGCCCCGCCGGCCGAGCATGAGCGCCGCCCCCAGCCCGCTGATACCCCCGCCGATGATCGCAACCCGCGCCACTGGCTCCCCTTCGCGTCGTGTTGCGGGCCGATCCTACTCCTTGGTGATCTTGGGCCGAGAACCGGGATCCCCCCGGGCCCGCGCTCGCACCCGCCGCAGCGCTGCCCCGCGCACGGCTCCGCCTCCGCCTCCGCCTTGGGGAGGGAAACGGGGACGGGGACGGAGTCGGGAACGGGACGGGACGGGAACTGAGACAGGGGCGGGGTGAACGCGTAGTCCACCCCACCCCCGCCTGCGCAACCGGCCGGACGCCCCGCCGGGCGTCCACGCCGAGTAATGGTGCCGGGCCCGGCCTGCCGACAGGCCTTCGGACTACTCGCGCCCGGCGCGGTGTCGGCGGAGCCAGGCGAGGGCGGCGACCAGCCCGACGGCGCCGCCCGCACAGAGCTTGACGGCGCCCTTGGCGAGCAGCCAGCCGAGACCGGGGAGGGTCCAGCCCAGCCAGTGGAAGACCGCCAGCAGCACCCCGGCCGCGCCCAGCGCCGCCACGATGGTGACCATCACGGCCGCGCCGGTGGAGAGTTCGCGTTCCTCCGCAGCCGTTTCCCGCGTTTCGTTCGTGCCCCCAGAATCCATGAAGGGGATCCTAACCCGACGTCAGCGCGGGGCGTGGTGGGTGTCGCCGGTGTGCTCGCCGGTCTCGTGGTCGGGGAAGCTGACGGCGAGGGTGACGCGGTACTCGAAGACGTCGTCGCAGTGGCCGGGGACGCGGGCCCAGGCCAGCGAGTGCACCTCGGCCTCGGGCGCCTGCCGGCACCAGGCGGCGGCCTCCTCCAGGGCCCGGGCCGCCGAACGCCCGGTGCAGACCACGGCGGTGTAGGCGGCGACCGCGACGTCGCCGCCGCTGCGCCCGGCCCGGGATACCGCCCTGACCGCGGCCGCCGCGCGGGTGAGGTCGCGGGCCAGGTCGTCGACCACCCGGGGCGGGGCCGGCAGTACGGCCGGACGCTCCGTCACGGTCTCCGGCAGGTTCGTGCTCACTGTCAGGGCCTCCGTCCGCCTGGTCACGGGATCTGCCTGGATCGGGTCCGCCGGAATCGAGTTCACCGGAATCGGGTTCACCGGGATGGGGTCCGCCTGTTCGGTCACAGGGTGCGCCTGGTCACGGGCCCAGGATGACGGGTCCCCGTTCCTGGCATGACCACTTTCACCGGAACATCACCCGTCCGGGGAGCGGATGGTGTAGAGCGTGACGTCTCCGGGCGTGCCCTGGTATGAGGTGGCCGGCACATCGGGCCAGGTCAGGCCGCTCGCCGGCGGGCGCCGCCCGGAGCCCGACCGCACGTGGGCGCACCACCGCCGTGCCCCGGACCGCCCGTTCGGCTCCCGGCCGCGCCCGGTTCACGTCCGCCCCGGGCGCCGGCCGTGACGGATCCGTACAACTCCCGTTGCCGAAACCGGAAATACTGGACTCACCGGGCCACTAGGATCCTGCCCGAGGCAGTCCGCCGCCGCGGTGGACGCCATCGGAGGGGGATCCCATGCAGCTCAAGTCACCGCTCCCGTACGGCCGTCGGCACCTCTGGCTGCCCGCGCTGGCGCTCGCGGGCGCGGCGCTGGCAGGGTGCTCCTCCTCCGGCGGGGGCGGGTCGGCGGCGACCTCCGCCCCCGCCGGCACGGCGGCGTCCGCCCCGGCCGCCGCGCCCACCACCTCGGCCCCGGCGTCCGCGCCTGCCGCGTCCACCCCGGCCGCCCCCGCCACCACGGCGCCGACCGGGGCCGCCCCCAAGCGGCCCGCGGACGCCTGCACGCTGCTCAACTCCCCCCAGGTGATCACCGCCGTCGGCACCGGCGGGCCGTTCGCCGGGACCCACCCCGACCCGGCGAGCGACGGCAGCCCGGTCTGGGGATGCACCTGGGGCTCCCGCCAGTCGTACGCGTCGATCCGCGAGGTGAAGCCGACCGTCCTCGCCTCCGTCAAGGCGAACCCGGACTACCAGATCACCGCCGTGCCGGGGGTGGGCCAGGAGGCGCTGCTGGCGCAGCGCAAGGACGGCACCCACCCGGTGGTCTACTTCGTCGCCGACGGCCAGGCCTACTCCGTCGAGGTGGTGAAGGACCGCGGCCCCGGCGACAACGTCAACGCCCCTGCGGAGGCTCTGGCCGAGAGCACGCTGGCCCTGGTGCTCGCCAAGTCGCTGGGCTGATCCCCGGCCGCCGCGGCTCCCGGGGCCGGGGCCCGGCGGCCCGGACCGCCCGGAGGCGGCCTGGCCGTTCGAAGGCGACCGGGGGCGCCGGGCGGCGCATCCCGTTCCCTCCGGGGCGTGAACGGGGCCCGGCCTGGGCTGCGGGCGGATGCGGGTACGGCGCGGGCGTTCACAGAATGACGCCACGGCGCCGTACCCCGTACTCCCCCGACAGCCAAGGCGGATCGCATGAGCCGATTCCACCCGTCCCCACCCCGGCCCCCGAAGGGTCGGCGCAGAGCGGCGTCCCTGCTGGCCGGCCTCGCACTGCTCACCCCCACCGCCGCGGCCGGGTCCCTGGCCACCGCGATACCCGCACGGGCCGACAATCCGACCATCTCGGTGACCAACATGCGCCACGCCTGGGACGCGGCCGAGCCGGGCCTGGGCCCCGCGCAGGTCTCGGCCTCGGACTTCGGCCGGCGCTGGTCCACCGCCGTCGACGGCGCGGTGTACGCACAACCGTTGGTGGCCGGCTCGACCGTGGTGGTCGCCACGGAGACCAACCACGTCTACGGCGTCGGCGCCACCGACGGCAAGATCCTCTGGCAGCGCGCCCTCGGCACTACCGTGCCGTCCTCCACCGCCTGCCTCTCTCCGGGCACCGGCATCACCTCGACGCCCGTGTACGACAAGGCGACCGGCACGGTCTACCTGGTGGCCAAGTCCAACGAAGGCGGCGCGCACTTCTCCGTGCACGCCCTGGACGCCGCCTCGGGCGCCGAGCGCAGCGGCTGGCCGGTGCCGGTCCAGGGCGACCCGGTCAACAGCCCCGGCGTCCCGTTCAACGCGGCCACCTCCGCCCAGCGCGCCGGGCTGCTGCTGCTGGACGGCGCGGTCTACTTCGGCTTCGCCTCGGACTGCGGGGTCGGCACCTACGTCGGCCATGTCGGCGGCGTCAACACCACCAGCCGGAAGCTGACCCTCTGGTCGACCGAGTCGGGTTCGAACTCGCAGAACGGCGGCGTCTGGATGAGCGGCGGCGGCCTGGTCTCGGACGGCGCCGGGCGGATCATCGTGGCCACCGGCAACGGCGCGGGCACGGGCTCCTCCCCGGCCAAGGGGCCGGGCAGCAGTCCGCAGGGCCACTTCGCCGACTCCGTGGTGCGGCTCGGCGTCAACAGCGACGGCAGCCTCGCCCCGAAGGACTTCTTCAGCCCGACCAACAACCGGGATCTCGACCACAACGACCTGGACCTCGGCTCCGGCGGCCCGGCCGCGCTCCCGTCCGGTTTCGGCGCCGGCGCGCACCCGCACCTGCTGGTGCAGGTCGGCAAGGACGGGCGGATCTTCCTGCTGGACCGCGACAACCTGGGCGGCACCGGCCAGGGCCCGAACGGCACCGACGCGGTGGTCGGCACGACCGGCCCCTACAAGGGCGTCTGGGGCCACCCGGGTGTCTGGGGCGGCGACGGCGGCTACGTCTACCTCATCGAGAACTACGGTTCGCTGCGGGCGCTCAAGTACTCGGTGGACGGCTCCGGCAACCCGCAGCTGACCAGTGCCGGGACGAGCGCCGAGGGCTTCGGCTACGCGTCCGGCTCACCGGTGGTGACCTCCAACGGGACGGCCTCCGGCTCGGCGCTGGTCTGGCTGATCTACTCCGGCACCGGTCCGGGCGGCCAGAACGGCGAACTGCGCGTGTACGACCCGGTGCCGGTGAACGGCACGCTCAAGATGCGCCGCAGCTTCGCCCTCGGCACGGTGACCAGGTTCTCCGTCCCGGCGACGGACGGCGGGCGGGTGTTCGTCGGCACCAAGGACGGGCACCTGATCGCGTTCGGCCGCGCCGGCAGCTGAGCAACCGCCCCGGGCCCGGCCCCGCCCGCCCTGTCCGTCACCCGTTCGAGCGCGTTTGTCGGCGGATCGCGCGGGTTGGACCAGCGGCCGGGCCCGGCGGCTCGTAGCGTCCTGACCCACGGGGCCCGATGCGCCCCACCCCCACCCGGCCTCGTCCCGAGGAGGACCCCCATGAAGTGCACCACCACGCCCCAGCCGGCCCCCGCCGTCCCTGCCGAACGCCCGGCGGGCGACGCCACCGCCGCCGCGGCCAAGCCCGCCTGGTCCGCCCCCGCGGTGGAGTGCCACCGCACCGGCGCCGAGGTCACCGCCTACGCCGCACGGACCACTCGGTGACCGAAGCGCTGACCCGCGAGAGGTTCGCGGCCAGGCTGTACGACCTGCGCGGACGGTACTGGGACACCCACCCGTTCCACCTGCGCCTGCACTCCGGTGGCTGCACGCCACCGGAGTTGCGGCGCTGGGTCGCCAACCGCTGGTACTACCAGCTCTGCCTGACCCGCAAGAACGCCGCCATCATCGCCAACTGCCCGCTGCCGGAGGTCCGTCGCACCTGGGTGGAGCGGCTCGCCTACCAGGACGGGCCGAGCGGGGACGAGGGCGGGCTGGCCGACTGGCTGGTGCTCGCCGAAGCCGTCGGCCTGGACCGCGCCGAGGTCACCGACGAGCGGCACGTCGCCCGCGGGGTGCGCTTCGCCGTCGACGGCTACCTGCACTTCTGCCAGAGCAGGCCGTGGACCGACGGCGTGGCGGCGGCGCTCACCGAGATGTTCTCGCCCGACCACATGGCCCAGCGGGTCACGGCCTGGCGCACCCACTACGACTGGATCGCCCCGGCCGGGTACGCCTACTTCGAGCACCGCATCCCCACCGCCCGCAAGGACAGCGCCCGCACGCTCGAACTGGTCCTGGACCACTGCGTCACCGCCGCCCAGCAGCAGGCCGCCCTGGACGCGCTGGCGTTCAAGTGCGACGTCCTGCGCGCCATGCTGGACGCGGTCGACTACGGCGCCGACCGGTGAGCGCCCCCGCCCGGACCGACCGGGTGCCCGGGCTGCGGCGCGGCGTGCGGCTGGTGCACGACCCGGTCCGCGGCCGGGGCGCCCTGCTCTACCCCGAGGGCGTGCTGCTGCTCAACGACACCGCCGCCGCCGTACTGCGCCACTGCGACGGCCGCCGCGGCGCGGACGGCATCACCGCCGAACTCGCCGCCGAGTACGAGGGGGTGGACGCCGGCCAGGTCGGTGACCTGCTCGCCGACCTCGCCGGGCGCCGGCTGCTCACCCTGGACGGCACCGGCGCCCCGGCCCGCCCCCGGCAGGCCGCCGGCCTGCCCGGTGCCCCGGCCCGCCCGCCGGCACCGCTCGGCCTGGTCGCCGAACTCACCCACCGCTGCCCGCTGCAGTGCACCTACTGCGCCAATCCACTCGAACTCACCCTTCAGCGCGACGAGTTGGACACCGGACAGTGGCTTCGCCTGCTCGACCAGGCGCGCGGGCTGGGCGTGCTCCAGGTCCACCTCACCGGGGGCGAACCGCTGCTCCGCCGCGACCTGGCCGAAATCGTCGGCCACGCCCACCGGTTGGGCCTCTACATCAATCTGGTCACCAGCGGCCTGCCGCTGGACGCCGCCCGCGCCGCCGAACTCGCCGGCGCGGGCCTCGATCACGTCCAGCTCTCCGTCCAGGACGCCGACCCGCGACGAGCGGACGCCGTGGCCGGCCTAGCCGCGCACGAGCGCAAGCTCGCCGCCGCGGCGCTGCTGACCGGCACCGGCCTGCCGCTGACCGTCAACGCCGTGCTGCACCGCGGCAATGTGGCCCGGCTCGGCGCGCTCGCCGACCTCGCCGTGACGCTGGGCGCCGACCGGGTCGAGCTGGCACACACCCAGTTCTACGGCTGGGCCTGGCGCAACCGCGCACACCTCGCCCCGAGCGAGGCGCAGGTCCGGCAGGCCGAGCTGGACGTGGCCGCCGCCCGGGAGCGGCACGGCGACCGGATCGAGATCGTGCACGTCGCCGCCGACCACCACGGCGGCACCGCCAAGCCCTGCATGGACGGCTGGGGACAGCGCCAGCTGGTGGTGGCGCCCAACGGCGACGTGCTGCCGTGCCTCGCCGCGGCTCAGCTGCCCGGTCTGACGGTGCCCAGCGCGGTCACCGCCGGCCTGGCCGCGATCTGGCACGACTCGCCCGCGTTCAACCGCTACCGCGGCACCGACTGGATGCCGGAGCCGTGCCGCAGCTGCGCGCTGCGCGAGGTGGACCACGGCGGCTGCCGCTGCCAGGCCTTCCAGTTCACCGGCGACCCCGGCGCCAC
Source organism: Kitasatospora sp. NPDC022785 (assembly GCF_055561295.1). Taxonomy (NCBI): domain Bacteria; kingdom Bacillati; phylum Actinomycetota; class Actinomycetes; order Kitasatosporales; family Streptomycetaceae; genus Kitasatospora; species Kitasatospora sp. NPDC022785. Next base: position 121,535 of record NZ_JBVHHB010000024.1, read on the forward strand.
CGACCCGGCCTGCCACCTCTCCCCGCACCATCATCTGGTCACCGGGCCCGTTCCCGCGCGCACCCCGGCCCCCGCCCCCGCCCCCGCCCCCCGGAGAATGCGCTGAAGATCCGGATCCTCGGCACGGCCGCCGGCGGCGGACTGCCCCAGTGGAACTGCGGCTGCGCGGGCTGCGCCACCGCGCGCCGCACCGGCGCCGCCCGCAGCCAGGACTGCCTGGCGATCAGCGCCGACGGCGCCGCCTGGTACCTGGTCAACGCCTCGCCCGACCTGCGCGGCCAACTGCTCGCCGCCCCCGAACTCGCCCCCGCCCGCGGCACCCGGGACACCCCGCTGCGCGGCGTCCTGCTCACCAGCGGAGAACTCGACCACACGCTCGGCCTGTTGACCCTGCGCGAGGCCGCCGAACTGACCGTGCACGCCACCCTGCCGGTCCGCTACGCGCTCCACTCGGCCTTCCCGGCCGGACCTCTGCTCGCCCCGTACACCAAGGCCGGCTGGCACACCCTCACCCCGGGCCGCACGGTGGAGCTGGCGGGTGGCCTGCGCGCCGAGCCGCTGGCGCTCGGCGGCAAGCGGCCCCGCTACACGGCCGACCTCCCCGGCGAGGGCTGGGAGGGCCGGGCGGACTGGGTCTGCGGCTTCCGGTTCACCGACGCCGACGGCCGGGCCGGCGCCGTCTACGCGCCCGGGCTCGCCGAGTGGACGCCGGCGATGGACCGGGCGGTGGCCGGCGCGGACGTGGTGATCCTGGACGGCACCTTCAGCACCGACGACGAACTCGCCGGGCACACCGGCGGTTCGCGCTCCTCCCGGGGCATGGGCCACCTGGCCGTCCGGGACTCGCTCCCCCACCTGGCCCGCCGGCCCGGACCGCGCTACCTCTATACCCACCTCAACAACACCAACCCGCTGGCCCGCCCGGGCTCCCCCGGCACCGAGGCCCTCGCCCGGGCGCTGGCGGCGGCGGGCGCGGCCGTCGCCGAGGACGGGATGCTGATCGAACTCTGACTCCCGCTCGCCGACCGACCCCCTCACCACCTGCGCGTTCACCGAACGGTGGCGCCCAGGACGCCCTCCGCTCACCCGGGCCGCGTCAGATCGTCGTGATACTAATCATTGCGGCAATGCGAACTGTCATGCACGGGCAGGCACGATGGTGACAGCCCGTCCGTTCCCCGAGGGTCCGGACGGTCAGGGGAGGGGCACGGTATGAGGGCAGGGCTGGGCAACGCTGGACACGGCGGCACGGGGCGCCCGGGGCGCCGGCTGCGACTGGGCAAGCGCGTCACCGGGACGGCCGCGGCGTTCACCGCGCTGGCGGCGCTGACCGGTTCTCAGGTGACCGGCCTCGGGCTCGTGCCCGTCGCGGCGGCAGGCACGGCCACCGCCGGCGGCGAGCCGGTCACCGCCGTCTCCGCCTCCACCACCCTGCCCGGCGCCGCGCTCCCCGGCACCGCACAGCCGACGCTCGCCAACACGACCGGCGGCGGCCTCCCCGTCGACGGCGGTGGCACCAGCCCGCTGCCGCAGCCGCCCGTCTCCCTGCCGGAAGGGCCGTCCGCCGGACCGTTCCGCACCGGGCCCGCCCTGCCGGAGACGGTCTTCGCCGCCTACCGCAAGGCCGAGACGGCCCTCGCCCAGCGCTCGCCCGGCTGCCACCTGCCGTGGCAGCTGCTGGCCGCGATCGGCGAGGTCGAGTCCGGCCAGGCCGGCCGCGGCGCGGTCGACGCCGCCGGGACGACGTACCGGCCGATCCTCGGCCCGGTGCTCGACGGCAAGGGCTTCGCCGCGATCCCCGACACCGACGGCGGCCGGCACGACGGCGACCGCGTCTGGGACCGGGCCGTCGGGCCGATGCAGTTCATCCCCTCCACCTGGGCCACCTGGGGCGTCGACGCCAACGGCGACGGCCAGGCCGACCCGAACAACGTCTTCGACGCCGCCGAGGGCGCCGGCCGCTACCTCTGCGCGGGCGGCCGCGACCTTTCCGACCCGGCCCAGCTCGACCGGGCGGTCCTCGGCTACAACAACTCGGGCGAGTACCTGCGGACCGTCAAGGACTGGATGGCCCACTTCGGCACCGGAACCCCGGCCACCACCCCGGACCGCCCGGCTCCGGCGACCGTGCCGACGGCCCCCCTCCCGCCCACGGCGCCCACCACGCCGGTCCCGTCGGCCACGGCCTCGGGCACGCCGTCCGCCGCACCGTCCGGGACGGCGACGCCCACCTCGCAGCCCTCCCCCTCGGCCACCGCGGGACCGACGACCGGTCCGACGCCGGGCCCGACCTCGAGCGCCACGCCCACCGCGAAGCCCACCACCACGCCCACCGCGACTCCCACGCCGACGGCGACGCCCACCGGGACACCGAGCACGACTCCCGGCGGCACGCCCAGCACCACCCCCAGCGGCACACCGACCGCGACGCCGACCACCTGCCCCGTCCCCACCGCCACGGGCACGGCCACGCCGAGCGCGACGGCATCCCCCTCGGCCACCGCCACCGCGACGGCCACGCCCACCGCTCCCGGCTGCCCTGCCCCGACCTCAACCCCGTCGGCGAGCGCGAGCGCGACCGCCACCCCCTCCGCCGCCCTCTCCCCCTCGGCCGCACCCTCGCCCTCGGCGCACTGACCCCGACGGCCGGGGTCGGCGGCTCCGACCCCGGCCAGGCGGGGCGGTGTGATCGTCCCTGCCCGCGGGCGGACAGGGCGCTACGGGTGCGGGGCCCGTCCGGGGGGAGATCGGACGGGCCCCGCTGCTTCCGGAGGCCGGCCGCCGGGGCCAGCCGAAAGGGTGGGGTCAGAGGTGCTTGACGAGCTCCGGCATCAGGTCCTGGAAGGTCCGGCCACTGGCCGGCTGGCCGATCGCGGCCATCTGCCAACCACCCGCCGTGCGCTGCACCTTGGCCATGATCTGCGCGGTGTACGGGCCGCCGCCGGTGAGCGTGTAGCGGGCGAGCTCGGCGCCGGTCTGCTCGTCGACCAGCCGGCAGAAGGCGTTCTCGACCTCCTGGAAGGTCTGCCCGGTGAAGGAGTTGACGGTGAAGACGATCTGGTCGACCTCGGCCGGCACCCGGGAGAGGTCCACGGTGATCGACTCGTCGTCGGTGGCGTCACCGGCGCCGCCGGTCAGGTTGTCCCCGCTGTGCCGCACCGAACCGTCGTTGCTCTGCAGGTGCTGGAAGAAGACCACGTCCACCGGCTTGCCCTCGGCGAACAGCACCGCCGAGGCGTCCAGGTCGATCTCCTGCGAGGCCAGCAGCTTGGCGAAGAACCCCTTCTTCTGCGCGGCGCGCCAGCCGAGGCCCATCCGCACCAGACCCAGCCGACCCCCGCCCGGCTTCTCCAGGCTCAGCTTCTGACCCTTGGCCAGCGAAACGCTCATCGTGCCCTCCTCGTTCCTCCGCCGTGCGCGCCTCGAATCTACAGCACTGTAGAGATTCCCTGGGCCGACGTTCCATCCGCGCGCGCGGCATTCGTTCCCAGAAGACCAGGTACCCCACTCCTACGATCAACACCACATCATCCGAGCACGGAGCAGAGATCCCGAGGATCGACACCACTCTCCCGAGAGCACCCTGCCCTGCGGCAGCCCCCCGTCAGCCGGCCCGCTCCAGCCGTACCAGCGCGTCGATCGCCTCGGCCCGGACCGAGCCGTCCTCGGCGGGGTGGCGGTGGCCGGCCTCCGCGGCGACCGGGCGGCGGACACGCTCGGCACGGACGGTGCGCAGGCCGGAGTCGGCGAGGTCGGCGAGGATGTCGTCCGGAGTGAAGAGGACGCGCGGGTCCCGGGGGCCGCCGACCCCCTCGGTGAGGTTGGTGGTGTCGTGGCCGACCACCAGCAGGGTGCCGCCGGGGGCGAGCGCGGCGGCGGCTCGGCGCAGCGCGGTCCGGCGGTCGTCGGCGGGGAGCTGGAGGTAGGCGACCACGACGAGGTCGTAGCCTGCGGGCGGGGCCGGGAGGGTGCGGGCGTCGCCGTGGCGCCAGGTGAGCCGGGCGGCGACCTCCCCGGGGAGTCCGGCGGCGAGCCGCCCGGCGCGTTCGAGGGCGACGGCGGAGAAGTCGAGGCCGGTGACCTGCCAGCCCTGGCGGGCCAGCCAGATGCTGTTGCGGCCCTCCCCGGCGGCGAGGTCCAGGGCCCGGCCGGGGGCGAGCCCGGTGATCTCGCGGACCACCCAGCGGTTGGGTTCCGCTCCCCAGACCAGCTCGCTCGCGGCGTAGCGCTCGTCCCAGTCCCGGCTGTCCATCGCTCGTCCTCCGTTCGGTGGGGCCCGTCCGTCCGGCGGGGCCGCCCCGTCCGCCACCGTACCGGCGCGGCGGCTTCCGGCCATCCGGCGGGCGGACGTCCTTGACGGCGAATATTGGTCCAGTCCGATCTGTGATGTCGTCGATGCGTACGGACCGGTGGTCCGGGTGTGAGCAGTTGCGGTACAGGCGATCCCGGCGAGAACGATCATGGTCATGAGCTGCTGAGCACCGCGGCGTCCGGGCGGGGCCGGGGGACGTCTGGGGCGGGGAGGTCGGCGAAGTCGGCGTGGGCCTGCTCGACGGCTTCGGGGTACGCCTCGCGTTTGGTGTGTTCGGCGGGCGCCCGATAGATGCTCGCCACCGAGGGGTTCTGTCCCTTGCGCTTGCCGGTGGGGATGATCAGGTCGGGCTTCTGGTTGGCCTGCTTCTGTCCGGCGTATCAGGTGACGGATGCTCCGCGATGGCTGAGCCTGTCGGTCAGTCGGTGCCTTCGATGATGCGGAAGTCGCGCTCGACGCTGTCGGAGAGGACCACCAGCGCCTTCTGGTATGCCTCGCTCTCGTAGGCCGCGACGGCCTGTTCGAAGCTGTCGAACTCGATCAGAACGACACGTTGCGTGTTTCCGGCCTCGTGGGCGACGACTCGACCGCCACGGGACAGGAGGCGCCCGCCCCCAGCCCGGACAGCCGGACCGGCCAGCTTGTCGTAGGCAGTCAGCCTCTCAGGGTCGGAAATGGCGCGGTAGACACTGACCCAGTAGCCCTTGGCCATGGAAACCTCCTGTGTTCGGCCGGACATGTCCGGCTGCGAATTGACGCTCAGATTGCTCGATCCCGGCGACAGAGCACCGGGCATTTGTGAGGACGTACTGATCCGGCCTGGTTCACCGGAGGAGACACGGCCTCATCCGAACCTCGCCGGGTGTCCGCCACCCGCTGGTGCCGTCGGCGCCAGCAGCAGACCGAGGTCGAACGCCGGCGCACTGTGGGTGATGGCGCCGGCGGATCAGGAAGTTCAATGCGGTGCGCTCCCCGGTGAGGATGGCGCGCGACGGTCCGGTCAGTTCCGCCAGGCTCTGTCCCGCCTGAACACGTTCTCCGTCCTTTAGGCGCACACTCACCTCGACGTCGTGGCCGAGCTGTCGGTAGAACTCACCGAGAAGCGGGAGGCCGGCGACCACGCCGTCCTGTCGGGCCAGGATGCGCGCGTGCGCACGCGCGTCGGCGGGCACCGCCCAGAGCGTGGTGACGTCGTCGCCGGCGCAGTCCTCAGCCAGCGCGGTTCCCACCGCCGACTCTCGGACCTGCGTATCGATTTCATTCATCGGGAGCCCCCGGCAGGGAAGACGCGAAATTCGTGCATCCGGTGAAGTGGGTGCAGCTGCCCAGCTTGGGTGGCAGCCGCGCTCTCACAGTCGCAGCCTTCTGACGTGAGCGAGGGTTGCGGCACCGGGGAGCTCGACCCCCGCCGAACTCGGTGCACGCCCCACTCGTACTCGCAGCCGCACAGCACGCGTGTCCGGTCGATGGCGATCTCGCGCTCCCTCATGGTCAGGGTGAGTTGTCGGCCCAGCTCATAGCGCCCCCATCCGTGCATGGCGCCGGCCATCGGGAGGTTCCCGGCGAACATCCGGAACAGCCCGATCGGCGGCACGTCCCCGGGCATCATGCGCGCGAGCAGCGCGCCGGCCTGGTCGGCGTACGGCGGTTCCAGCAGGGCTAATCGCGACATCGACACTCCCGTTGCCAGTGCTTCTGTTTTCGAATCACTATGCTGCTTCGAGAAGCGAAGCGCAAGGAGGAGAGGGGAACATGGGAGGCGGAACACCGCGGCCCGGCGTACCGGTGCGGGGGTCCACGTCGGGCCTCCCGGTCATGGCCGCACTCGATCTGCTGGGACGGCGCTGGACGCTGCGCATCCTGTGGGAGCTGAGTCAAGCCCCGGGCGGTTTCCGCGAGTTGCAGCGCCGGTGCGAGCGCATGTCCTCCAGTGTGCTCAGTACCCGGCTCGGCGAGCTGACCGATGTCCGCCTGCTCACTCTGCGCGAGGACGGATATCACCTCACCCAGCTCGGTGGGGACCTTGTCGACGCCCTCCAACCGCTGTTTGCGTGGAGCCAGCGGTGGGCGGAGGAAGCGGACGCCGGTCCGGCACAAGGATCCCGGCACTGCGATGAGTAGATACGGTCTGCCCGTCACGATCGTCCGCGCGTGTCTGCGCGACGGCCACGGCGGTAGTCCCACCGCGGTGCTGGTCGAGGAGCCGTTGAGTGACGATGAGCGCCGTCGTGTGCCGGCTCTGACGGGAACGTCGCATGCCGTCTTCGTGTCGGTGCACGACAGCCGACGGGGCGGTCCGGTCGTGTCCCTCCGCTTCTTCACCGCCGAGGGAGAACTGCCTGCGTGCGGTCATGGGACGGTTGCCGCTCTGGCCTTCATGGCCGAGCGCGCCGGGGGCCGGGAGTATCGGGCCACCATCCATGCGGCAGGGCGTGTCTTCCCCGGCGCCCACCGGCCGCGTCGCGGCCCGCATGTTCGCCCCGTCTTGTACAGGCCGAACGCCATGTCGGAGTTTATGTGGACAGTTCAAGTTGATCATCGTCCGGTGTGCCGACAATGGCGAGGAGGGTGCGGACTGACGGCTTCAGGAGCCAACCAGGCTGCCAACCGGCGTGTGAGCCGCTGGCTTGGTCAGCAACGGGGCAGCCTCGGTGCTCACAGCGAGGCTTCGTACGCCTCTCGGATGGGGGCAGGGATACGTCCCTTGTCATTGACGAGGTAGCCGTTCGCTCGGGCCCATAGCCGTATCGCCTCGTCCTCCGCACCGCTGTCCCCCACGGGGCCCCTGACGGTTCCCCTCGGATGTTCTGAGGACACCCCTTCGAGGTGGTCCGCCGCATCGTGGAAGAAGTCGGCCAGTGAGGCGAAGCGTCCTTCCTCAGGGTTCTGCTCCTCGCTCCAAGAACCGACGGTTCCGGTGCGTGTGTCCAGGAACCTGCCGTAGAAGCCGTCGCTCTCCGCGGCGAACGGTACCCACTCCCGGCGCCAGAATGGCCGTTCGGGGTCTGCGGACGGTTCCCTCTTCTCCAAGCCCCACATGTGCAGGTAGACACGCTGAATATCTGTGAGTCCCAGCAGGAGACCGCCGTTCGGGATGACTCCCTCACACCCCAGCGCCACCAGGCACGAGCCGGCGTTGGGTTGCTCCTCACCATCGATGTCGTTGGCCAGAAGCCACTGCACCATCTCCCTCGGCAGCTTCAGCCCCATGTGCTCTTCAGCATCGCTGATGGCCGTCTGGCTGCCCGGGCCGCCCAGACCAGCGAAAACGCTGGGAGCGTTCTGCCTGAGCCAGCTGGTGACACGGCCCCACGCCTGTCCCACGTCTTCTTTCTCGTGCGTCGGTATTTCGCTCATGTCCGCCCCCCAACCGTAGGAGTACGCCCGCTCGCGTTACTGGCCCCCCGGGAACCGCAGAACCGGCTTCAAGGTTCTGACATCGTCTGTCGAGAAAGAATGCGACCGCTGATCATCCATGGGCAGACCGTACGTGGGTTCACTGACATCTGATCCTTTGGGGCCACCATGCCGCTCTGTGCGTCAACCTGTTCTTTTGGCGAACGTGAACCGCAGATAGCCTGTTAGCGAGCGGGTAAGACACGGTGGGTGTGCTGCTGCGTCAGGAGTAATGACCAACGGTAGGCGATCAGTTGTGGGCGCAATCCGATGCCGATACTGCCACGAGGGGGACCTATGGGGTATGTGGTGGCTGCCGCTCGGGCGGCGGCTGTGGTCGTCGCTACCTGGCTGGCGCTGTTCGTGCTGATGGTGCTGCTGGGATCGCTTCTGCCAGGCCCCAGGCCCCACGGCACCCTCTGGTCCACGGTCGTCATGCTGTGGCTGCTCTCGCTGGTCGTCGGGCCGCTGGTCGCCTGCGTCGCGTTGCGCCGGTGGATCGCCGGCGGCCCAGCCGGGAGTCCGGCGGAACCGCTTCCTCCTGGGCCGTACGCGCGAGCCGAGCAGGAACCGCCGCAGTCCGGCGGGCATACCTGGAGGACGGACGTGCCACCTCCTCCGCGCTCCGACGAGCAGAGGCACTTCCAGACCCCGCGTGCCGCAGAGGCCCCGGACGCTGAGGCCCGGCGACGGGCCCGTGCGGAAGCCAAGCGGAAGGATGCAGGAGCTGAGCGCGCCCGTGCGCAAGCCGAGCGGGCGCGTCAGGAGGAAGTTCGACGACGAGCAAGGCGCAACCGCCGGCTGCGCGAACGGGGTCGGCGGTACTGACAAGGCGCAGGCCAGTTGAGAAGGGAACCGGCTCAGCCATGGTCGGCCTTGCTGATCCTTTCAGGATGAGTTGGGCTGCTGGTCGCTCGGCGATTCTCGGCCGCAGGCTATCCGGATCCGTGTTGATCTTCTTCCAGCGCTGACGCTTCGTCACATACGGCCGGGGGCCGCGCGGATCACGATGATCCGCGCGGCCCCCGGGTCGCCTCCGCCGTCAGTGCTCCGCTGTCAGCCGTCCCGCGTCAGCGCTCCGGCACCGGGTCGGCCCCGTTGCCGCGGCGCGCCACGCCCGGGCGGCAGCGGAGCAGGCGGCCGACCGTCAGCCGGGCCCCGCGCACCGCACCGTGCCGGTGCAGCGCCTGGACGGCGTAGGTCGAGCAGGTCGGCGTGTACGGGCAGCAGGCCGGGCGCTTCGGGCTGATGTCGGTCCGGTAGTACCGCACCGCGCCGTACAGCACGCCGGCCGCGAATCCGCCCGGCGCCGGCGCCGCCGGGTCGGCGTGACCGCGGCGCGGGCCGCGGCCGCCGGTGAGGGCGAACCGGACGCCCGCGACCGTCATCACCGGGACCAGCGCGATCAGGCAGGGATCGCCGAGGTCACAGCAGTCACAGGCGTCGCAGGCGTCCGACCAGTCGCGGTCCTTCTTCCTGCGGTTCTGCCGCTTGTACGCCAGCCACTCCCGCCGTTGCAACTGCCGCCGCCGACGCTCCTTCTCGGGCAGCCACCACCACGCCCGCTCGGGGCGCCGCGGCGGATGGGGGGCAGGCTGGTGCGGCGGCGGGTAGGCCACGGCTCACGATCCCTTCGGAGACACCCGACGGGATCGATCCCCGACGGATCGATCAGATTATCGAAGGATGCATCCGAGCGGACCGGCCCGGACGGGTCAGTCCTGGCCGCCACCGAGCGTCGGGAAGAGGTCGGTGAACGGCTGGGTGGTGACCGAGACGCTCCGTCCGAACGGATCGTCGAAGTCCCAGATCAGGAAGAGGAGGAAGGCGATCAGCGCGCTGAACGCCCCCGCGAGCAGCAACTCCCGGGTCGAGCGCCGGATCTGGAGCGCGAAGACCATGCCCACCGTCACCACGGCCCCGACGATCAGGCCGAACCAGACCACGCCCGGCATGGTCGGTCCGGCGTTCTGGCCACGGGCGTTGCGGGTCTCGTCGGCGATGCCGATCCGGTCCATGATCGGCTGATAGGCCTGGGCCTCCAGGTCCGACGCGGGCGTGCGGGTCGCGACGTCCGTACGCAGCTTCTCCAGCAGCGCGGTGCCCTGCTCGGAGATCTCGCCGTGGTCCCGCATGTACTTCCACTCGACGTCGACCACGTACGAGACGTAGGCGTCCACATCGGCCCGGACCTTGTCGCGGAACTCGACCGGGTAGACCTGGGCGCGCTCGCTCACCTCGTGGAGCGACTGGGCCTCGCGCAGGACGTCGTCCTGGGCGGCGCCGCGCGCCTCCCAGACACCTGCGATGGCGAGGCCGAGCACGATCGCGTAGACCACGCCGATCATCATCGTCATGTACTCGATGACGTCGGGCGTCTCGTCGGTGTCCTCGTCCTGGCGGGCCCGGCGGTGCCTCAGCAGCACCACCGCCACCACGACGACGCAGGCCGCAGACATGGCGATGGCCAGCGCTAACCACTCGGACATGGGAACTCCCTTCTTCGGCTGGGGTTTTCCGGCCGGGTTCACCGGCCGGTCGGTCCGGCGTCCGTCCGGCCGCGTCGTAGGAAGCGGCCGCACGCCGGGGGACGTGCTCGGCGCGGGGCGGTGTCGGCGCCCGTGCCGCGGTCAGGAACGGCCGGAGCCACCGCGACCGGACCGGCCGCCGCCGCGCGGGCGCAGGGCCGCCGCCGCGAGCACGGCAGGCACGGTGACCAGCAGCATCGTCCTGGTCGGCGAACTGCCGTGGTGGCGCTGCGGCGTGGGCACCGGCGGGGCCAGCGGCACCCGGACGGGCTTGACCACGGGCTGGGGCCGCACCGGGCTGGGGGCCGGCGGGCTGGGGGCGACCGTCGGCGCGGGCGGCTCGGGTGCGGGCGCCGGGGGCGGGACGACCGGCTGCGCGGTGGGCTTCGGCGCGGGTGGCGGCGTCGGCCGGGGTGACGCGGGCGGCGGGGTGGGCCTCGGCGTCGGGGTGGGCGCGGCCGGCGTTACCGGAGCGGGGGCCGGCGGCGGTGACGGCGCCGGCGTGGGTCTGGGCGGCGACGTCGGAACGGGTGTCGACGTCGGTGTCGGCTTCGGGCTTGCGGTGGGGGTGGGCGTAGGAGTGGGGGTGGGCGTAGGAGTAGGGGTGGGTGTCGGGCACGGGTGGTGGTGACCGGGCTTGGGGTGCGGATGCGGGTGCGGGTGCGGGTATGGGTGCGGCTTGGGGTGGTGCAGCACCCCGGAGAGGTCGACCGTCACGCCGACCTCCACGTCGACGTCGACCTCGACGTCCACGCCCCCCTTGCCGACCGACACCGAGACGTCCGTGTCGGTGTCGACACAGGTCTCGACCACCGGGCCGTGGGGTTTACCCCCGCTCTGGTGCTCGGGGGCGCGGGCTCCGGCCGCGCCGCTGAGCAGCGCACAGAGCGCGGCGACCCCGGCCGCCGCTCCGGCCAACCGGACCCGGCGTCCGCGCAGGACGCCGCCGTCACCGCTCACGATGATCAGGTCTGCGGTCACGGCTGCCCGTCCACCGGTATCCGTCGTGGCCGCTGGGACTGCTGTCGCTTCAGCATGGGCTCCATGCACCTCTCGCATCGTCGGGAGCGTCGTCGGGGAGGATCGGCCGGCGCCGGGAGGGCCGACACCGGACGGCCCGCCTCGAAGGGCGGGCCGTCCGACATCAGGTGAAACGATCTTCCGGTGGGCCGGGTTACGGCCGGACCGCGTCCTGTCCGGCCGTCAGTGGCCGACGGCCCGGCGGACCGCTCAGTGGCGGCCGTGCGCGATCTCGACGTTCTCCAGGACGCCGACCGCGTCCGGCACCAGGATCGCGGCCGAGTAGTAGGCGCTGACCAGGTAGGAGATGATCGCCTTCTCGCTGATGCCCATGAACCGGACCGAGAGGCTGGGCTGGTACTCGTCCGGGATGCCGGTCTGGTGCAGGCCGATGACGCCCTGGTTGTCCTCGCCGGTCCGGATCACCAGGATGGAGCTGGTGTTCTCCTTGGTGATCGGGATCTTGCTGCACGGCAGGATCGGCACCCCGCGCCAGGCCGGCACCTGCTGCCCGCCGAGGTCGACATGGTGGGGGTAGAGCCCGCGCGCGTTCAGCTCACGGCCGATCGCCGCGATGGCGCGCGGGTGGGCGAGCAGGTAGTCCGGGTCGCGGCGGCGGCTGAGCAGCTCGTCCAGGTCGTCCGGGGTGGGCGGGCCGGAGTGGGTCTGGATCCGCTGGTCGAAGTCGGCGTTGTTGAGCAGGCCGAACTCCGGGTTGTTGATGAGCTCGAACTCCTGGCGCTCGCGCAGCGCCTCGATGGTCAGCCGGAGCTGGTGCTCGGTCTGGTTCATCGGCTGGTTGTAGAGGTCGGCGACCCGGGTGTGGACCTTCAGCACGGTCTGCGCGACGCTCAGCTCGTACTCGCGCGGCTTCAGCTCGTAGTCCACGAAGGCGCCGGGCAGCTCGTACTCGCCCCGGTGGCCGGCCGACATGGCGATCTCGGCCTCTCCGCGCTCGTTCTGGCGCTGGAGCGGCAGCGCGAGGAAGTCACGGATGTGGTCCTGGAGGGCGGTCGAGCCGTCCAGGATCGCCTGGAACTCCCGCCGGGGCAGGGAGAGCACGGTACCGGCGGTGGCGGTCTTGGCGGTGTACTCCCAGACGGCGTCGGAGTCGAGCACGGCCTGCTCGCCGAAACGGTCGCCGTCGCCGAGGACACCGACGACGGTCTCGTCGCCGTACTTGCCGGTGCCGACCTGGTTGATCTTGCCATGGGCGATCAGGTAGATGCGGTCGGCGGCCGCGCCGCGCTCGGCCAGCACCTCACCCGGACCGAAGTCCCGCTGCTCGCAGCGGTCGGCCAGGGCGGTCAGCACGTCGTCGTCCTCGAAGCCGCGCAGCAGGGCGAGTTCACCCAGCTCGCGCGGGATGACCCGGACCTCCGAACCGGTCTTGATGAACTCGATGCGGCCGTCGCCCACGGTGTAGGTGAGGCGTCGGTTGACGCGGTAGGCGCCACCCGCGGCCTGCACCCAGGGCAGTACCTTGAGCAGCCAGCGGGAGGTGATCTCCTGCATCTGCGGCGCGGACTTGGTGGTGGTCGCGAGATTGCGGGCAGCGGCCGTCGTGAGGCTCGACTGCTGCGGAACCTGCTGTGTCTCCGGGCTGGTGTCCACCGGCATCGGCAGGGTTCTCCTTCATCTGGTCAGGTCACGCCGACCCGCCTCGGCAGCTGCCGTGGCAGATCGTCAGATAGGCGTCATGGTGGGGGCGTTGGCGAATGATCCGCGCTCTTCTCCGCCCTCTCGGGCGGCCCACCGGGAACCCTAGATCACCGCCACCCGGCAGATCTCGTACGCACAGCGAGTGCCGCCCGATAGGGTGAATCTCGACCGTGCGGCGGTTGGAATCCGTCAACTGCCCCCAGGCGGAACCCCGAATTCCTGTGCATGCGAATCGCCCCCGGCCCGGAACCATCCCATCCATCCGAACGGAGCAGCGGCCGGATGGGGGGCCCGGCCGGGGAGACACCAACCGTGCGGACAGGCGTTCGATCCCCGAACGGACAACGCCCGGGACGGCGGACGGCGGACTGTCCGACCAGAGCCCGCGCCCACCGCCGCCACCGGCACGGCCCGGCCCGCGCCCACCGCCGCCACCGGCACGCCCCCGGGCTCAGCCTCTGCGCGTACGCCGGCGGCGCCGGTACCAGAGCGCGCCCACCAGCCCGGACAGGCCGAACAGCACGACGGTGAGGACCGGCCACCGGCTCCCGGCGACTCGGACGTCGGCGAGCAGCAAGGTGACCACGGCCGCCACCGGGAGCACCAGCGACACCCCCGCCCGGACGCCCGCCGCGACGATCCCGGGGTCAGTGCGCGCGCGGCGATGCTCGGCCCAGCCGGCCGGGTCGCCACCGAAGTAGAAGTCGACGGCGCGGACCCCGACGCGGTCGGTGGCGCGCGCGTAGGAGACCGCCATATACGGCAGCCACACCAGCGGAACGACCATGCCGACCAGGAGGACCACCATCACCAGTAGCCACGAGCCGGCCGTCCGCCAACGGGAAGGCGGCGGGTCGACGCCCTCGCTGGTCAGCCCGAGCAGCCGGGCCATCCGCCAGATCAGCGACCAGATCCCGCGGCGGCGGCGTCCGCTCCCCGCGGTCGGCGGGGCCGCGAGGGCGCGCTCGGCGGCGGCGACGTCCGGGTGGGCGCCCTGGAGCACCAGCACCTCGGCGGCCCGCGCGGGCGCGGCCGGGTCCCTGCCGGCCAGGGCCGCGAGTTCGAGCAGCAGCTGCCCCTGCTCCAGCAGGGCGGTGCAGAACGCGAACGGCACCAGCCACAGGAACGGACCGCCGACGAATGCGCCCTCGCTCTGGCTCACCCGCCGGGCGTGCTGGACGGACCGCGCCACCAGCTCGCCCTGCGGCGCGTCCGGGTGCGCGGCCCGCAGCGCGGCGACCCGGCGGGCGGCACGGGGACCGCGGTGGCGGACGGCGAACACGGCGAGCACTTCGGGCAGCTGGGCGGGGTGGGCCCGGAACGTGCGCAGCAGCTCGGCCACCGGGGGTTCGGGCGCGTCGTGCTGCTCCGGTACCGGTACCGACGATCCCTCTGGTGCCACGTCCGTCTCACCGCTTCGGCGCTCACCGCTTCACCTCGGCCCGCTCCGGCCCGCTCCGCCCCGGCCCCTCCCCCGGGCCGCTCGGCCTCCGCCGCGGGCCGCCACGAGCGGGTGCCGCGGCCTCTCCCAGCAGCCTAGTGGCGACGCGCCGGACGCGCTCGCGCCGCCGCTCAGGCCACCTCGAACCCGTGCCGGACCCGGTCGAAGCGACCGGCCGCCAAGTCCTCGTCGGTGATCCAGAACGAGACGTTCACGCACTCGCCCCACTCCACGTCCAGGGCCTGGTTCTCGACCTGGAGCAGCGGCCGGTGTCCGGCGGGGCGGCCAGTGTCGGTGTCGCACCAGCCCAGTACGCGCACGTCGGGGCGGGGCAGGTGGTCCCGGAAGTCGGCCGCGAGGTCGAGGGCGATCATGAAGTCGTCCGGGAAGAGGTTCTCCAGTTCCTGGTCCTGGTAGGAGGGAGCGGAGAGCTGCCAGCGGGCCCGGACGGGGACGGCCGCGACGGCGGGCGTGCTCAGCTCGCTCTCCGGCGCGGGCCGGGGCGGCGCGCCGGCGGGGACGTGCAGGACACGGCAGCCGCGGCCGCCGAAGTCGGAGATCCAGTCGTCGTGGAAGAAGAGGAGCAGGCCGTCCTCGGGCAGCGGCCAGTCACCGCCGTCGCCGGTGGCGCGGAAGGCCTCCGCCAGCCCGCCGCAGTCGAGCCCGGCGAGGAACTGCATCGGCCGGCCGGCGAACTCGGGCCACTCGGTACCCTCCGGCAGCGCGGGCAGTCCGCCGAGCCGTCCGGCCTCCGGGCCGGCCGCCGCCGCATCGAGTGCGAGGGAGGGCCGGAACAGCCGGTCGACCAGCGGCGCGGTGTCGGCGTCCGCCCGCGCGCGGATCGCCTCGTACACGGCGAAGGGCATCGGAAGCCCGAGGTCGGTCGGCAGCGTCTCGCCCGGACGTACGGCGCTCCAGTCCGGGAGGGCACCATCGGGGCTGGTCGCGGTGGTGGTCCCGGTCGGCGTGCCGGGCTCGGGCGCGTCGGTGGTCAGCGGTTCGGCCATGGGCCCAAGCCTGCCATCCGGGTCTGACAGTCCGTGCATCCCGCGTCCCCGCGTCCGTGTTTCGGGGCTTCTGCACGTCCGTGCTTCCGGGCTTCTCCGTTCCCGCGCTTCCGCACTTCCGCGCTTCCGCCTGGACGGCCCGTCAGGTGCCGGTACGGGGGCGGCCGGCACCTGACGGGGGTTCGGGGGCATCCCGGGGAGTCCGGGACTGCCGGTTGCGGGGCGGCTCAGGAGCAGGTGACCTCGTTGCCGGGGACGTCGAGGATGCCGGAGTCGGAGGCCGCACCGGCCTGGTACTCGTCGTAGATGTAGGTGTAGAAGTCGATCCGCGCGCCGGAGCCGCAGGCCGAGTCGGCGGCGATGTCGTAGGTGAGCGTGACGGTGGTGCTGCCACCGGCCGCGACGGGCACGGTGTGGTGGACCAGCCCGCTGGTGGCGCCGGTGTCGCACCCGCTCACATTGCCGCCGCAGGAGGAGAACGCGTACTTCAGCCCGGCGATCTGGGTGGTGCCGTAGGTCGGCTGGATGGACTGGTAGACGAACTGCACGGGGGTGTCGTGCGGATTGCTCAGGGTCAGCGTGAGCGTGACCGATGAACCCGGGGTCGCCGTCGCCCTGTCGGAGCTGACGACGAGCAACGGGGTGTCGGCCTGGGCGGGGGCGGCCGAGAGGAGCAGACCGATGACGAGGGCCAGGATCGCGGCAATTCCGAAGCGGCTCACATGTGTTCTGCGCATGACCAGGGAGCGTAGGGGGCGCGGCCGCGGCCGGCGCCGGTCTCCGCCCATGCCCGTACGGGCATATGACAGTGGAGCGGACGCGGCGGGCCATTGCCTACGCCGCGCCTTCCCCGCAGCGGGGCCGCCCCCTTACCCTCGGCCCGCCCCCTTACCTTCGGGCCGCACCCCGCCCCGGTCGAGCCCGCTCGGCCCGTCGAGCCGCACGCTGCCCCCGTTGAGCCGCGCTCGGCCCGTGTGGAGCCGCGCTCGGCCCTCGGGCTGCGATCAGACCGGCGACGGCAGGATGTCGCAGAGCGCGGCGACGGCCGCCTGGTAGGCGTGGTCCGGCGGCGTGGCGTACCCGACCACCAGGCCGTCCGTCGCGGGCATCGCGTCCTGCCCGGCCAGCGGGTGCCGGTAGTCCGCCATCCCGTCCACGGCCAGCCCCCGGTACGCGGCCGCCTTGAGCACCGAGCGTTCGGTGCCGGGTGCGAGCCGGAGCACCGCGTGGAGGCCGGCCGCGATGCCGGACACCTCGATGTGCGGCGCCCGCGCGGCGAGGGCGGCCACGAGGTGGTCGCGGCGGTCCCGGTAGCGGCGGCGCATCCGGCGGACGTGCCGGTCGTAGCCGCCCGAGTCGATGAACTCGGCGAGCGTCAGCTGATCGAGCGTGCTCGCCCAGGCCTCGCGCTCGCCCTTGGCGGCCAGCACCCGGTCCACCAGGTGGTCGGGCAGCACCATCCAGGCGAGGCGGAGGGCGGGCGTGAGGCTCTTGCTCGCGGTGCCGAGGTAGACCACCCGCTCCGGGTCGAGCCCCTGCACCGCGCCGACCGGCTGCCGGTCGTAGCGGAACTCGCCGTCGTAGTCGTCCTCCAGGACCAGCCCGCCGCGCCCGCGTGCCCAGTCGACCACCGCCGCGCGCCGGGCCGCGTGCAGCGGCCCCCCGGTCGGGAACTGGTGGGCGGGGGTGAGCAGCACCGTCCGGACGTCGGGCAGCGCGGCCAGCCCGCCGACCTGCGCGCCGTCCTCGTCCAGTGGCAGCGGCACGGTGGTCACCCCCGCCCTCGCCAGCAGCGCGCGGTGGAAGGCCAGCCCGTACGCCTCCACGGCCAGCGGACCGTGCTTGCGGGCGGGCAGCACGGCGCCCGCGCCGTCGAACAGCAGCCGCAGCGCGTGGGCGAAGCCGGAGCAGACGACGATCCGTTCGGGGTCGGTGCGCACTCCGCGGGCGCGGGCCAGGTAGTCGGCGAGGACGGCCCGCAGTTCGCGCCGCCCCTGCGGATCGCCGGGCCCGAAGGCCTCGTTGGGTGCGGCGGTGAGCGCCCGGCGCCCGGCGGCCAGCCAGGCGGTGCGCGGGAAGGAGGCGGCGTCGGGCTGGCCCTGGCGGAGGTCGTGGGCGAGCCGCCGGGGCGGGGACGCCCGGCGCGCCCGGTTCGCGGCGACGGGCTCGGCCCGGTCGGCGACGGTGGTGCCCGAGCCCTGCCGGGCGGTGAGCCAGCCCTCGGCGACCAGCTCCGCGTACGCGTCGGCGGCGGTGTTGCGGGCGATGCCGAGGTCGGCGGCGAGCGCGCGGTAGGGCGGCAGCCGGGTGCCGGGGGCGAGGCGGCCGCTGCGGATCGCCTCGCGCAGGGCGGCCATCAGCGCGGCGCGTCGGCCGCCGGTGGCGGGCAGTTCGAGGTGCAGGTCGCTGCCGGAGGTCGTGGCGGCGGTGTCGTCGGTGGCGGCCACGCCTGTGGCCGGGGTGGCGGCGGTGTCGTCGGTGGCGGCCACGCCTGTGGCCGGGGTGGCGGCGGTGTCGGTCGGGGTGGCGGCCGACGCCGCGGTCGGGGTGGCGGTCCGGGTGTCCGTCATGGTCACGAACCCTATCGCCGGGCGGCCGACGGCCCCGGGGGTGGGCCGTCCGCACTCCGGCGGGGGCGGCGCTGCTCCGACCGGGTGGCGCGGCTCCTGCATCGGGGGCGGATCAGGACTGCATTCGGGTGGTCGTATGGGCGGATTGTGTCGTGTCAGGCGTGTCGCCTGGCTATTCCTTCCGGCATGACCAACACCAGGAAGTACCTGATCGCCGCCGGCTTCAGCGCCGCGCTGGCCGTCTTCTCCGCCGGCCCCGCGTTCGCGGGCGACTGCGACAGCGCCGGGTTCAGCGCCCCCGCCTCGGTGGTCGCCGGCAACCCCGCCGCCGCGCTCGCCGACAGCGTGCTGCTCGACGGCTCGCAGGGCGGGACCACCTGCATCAACACCGGCAGCGCCACCGCCAGCGGCATCGTCACCGGCTCCCCGGGCGTGCTCTCCGGAAACCAGATCCAGATCCCGATCAACGCGCAGTTCAACATCTGCGGCAACAGCATCTCGCTCCTCGGCTGACAGGCCTGCGCCGCTTTCCCGATCGTTTCCCGCTTCCTCCGTAGAGCGAAGGGCTGCGTTCCCGGCTTCCGGCCGGCAACGCAGCCCTTCCGTCCTCCCGGGGGGCGTCCCCCACCCTGCTCCGCCCCCTCCCCGACGGGATGCGCTACGGAACCACCGTCACCGGCCACCGCCCCGCCTTCACCAGCCGCACCGCCACCGAGCCGATCACCCGGTGCCCGGCCTGCTCCGAGGCCCCGACGACGACGGCGTCCGCCCGCAGCTGGTCCGCCAGCCGCGCCAGCCCGGTGAACGGATCGCCGCGGACGGTCAGGAAGCGCCAGTCCAGCCGCCAGACGTCGCGCAGCCGGTCTTCGGCCTCACGCAGGGCGCCCAGCAGTTCGTCGGCGATCTCCCGGGTGGTCTCCTCGACGGCCGCGCCCGCGAGCGCGGTGGCCGCACCGAGAACGGGCTGTACGTACGCGACGGCCAGGGTCGCGTTCTGCCGGCGGGCGAGGCCGGCCGCATAGGCGGTGGCCCGCCAGGACGAGTCCGAGCCGTCCAGGCCCGCCAGGATCACCCCGGGCCCGTCGGTACCCAGCTCGAACCCGGCCGGCGCGGTCGCCGCGCCGGGCTCCCCGACAGGCTCCTCGGCGCCGCCGACGGCCCCTGCATCGCTCTCGTTGCTCATGGCCCGAGGCTATTCCGGGCACAGCGGGTGACGGCGCGGGCCACGACGGGTGAGGGCTGTGGTGCGGGCCACCCCCGGCCCGGTCACCACCCCACCACTTCGGCACACGCGGCCGAGGGCCCGTCACCCACCGTCGACGATGTG